>CAYWPF010000119.1:0-50916 GCA_964460065.1 uncultured Enterobacteriaceae bacterium | reverse complement strand
TGCAAAGAACCTGGAGTGATCGGATCAAGCAGCGTAATGAATGCGGGCCGTTCATAGTAGCACCATAAGAATCTCTGTATCGAGGACTAAATGCGGGTTACCGTGCTCGGATCCGGCGACGCATTCAATAACGGAGGACGTCGCCACAGCGCCTACTTAGTCGAATCTGAAGGCACAACTTTTTTACTCGATTGTGGTACAACCACGCTCCTGGCACTGAAAACGCTTGGCATATCACCCAACAGAATCGATTTTGCCGCGATTAGCCATCTGCATGGAGATCATTTTGCAGGACTTCCGTTCCTGTTTCTCGAATTTCAGTACGAAAGCGCACGATCGCGCCCTTTCACTATTCTCGGTCCGCCGGGAACACGGTCGCGTGTTCTTACACACATCGAAACTAAGTATAGTGGAATATCGAAGCGGGAACACAACTTCGACATACGGTTCGAAGAACTGATGCCAGGCAAGACAACAAAGTTCGGGAAGGCAAACATTTTACCCTTCGAGGTACCACACCAAGAATTTGACATAGCATTCGGATACCGAACAGACCTTTCTGGGAAAACAGTCTTGTATTCAGGGGACTGCGGTTGGAACGAGGCGCTAGTACACCATTCGCGAGGTGCGGACCTTTTTATTTGCGAATGCTGCTACTACGAGACACGCACTTCTTTCCATGTCAGTTATCCGACGATCGCGTCCGACCAATCCCGTCTCCGCTGTAAACGACTATTACTAAGCCACCTAGGACGCGAAGTGTTAGAGCGGCTTGATGAAGTCACTATAGAGTACGCGAGCGACGGAATGGTGCTGAACATCTAGTACCGGGCTGCGCAAAAACCGGCAGAAGACGCACAATTACCAAATGCCTCAACAACCGGAGAATTTTTTCTGACTTATCTCCTGCACACGGGACGTGACAGCAAAAGTTTCCCATATGTTGAGGTGTGACACGGAAGTGGCAATAGGTTTCCGTATCAGTATAAGGTCTGTTGGGTGATGGGCGGGTGGACGTTCGCACCCTGCCTCACAGTTTGCACGCTCGAATATTAGAAGATGCGTGCTAACATCTTGACGCTATTGACGTTTGCCCCTACACTTTGCTCTTCTAGATCGAACAACCGGAGACAATATGCCCGCGCGGATTCTTGTTTTACATGGTCCGAATCTCAACATGCTCGGACTGCGAGAGCCGGAAATCTACGGGAGTACGACCCTGGACGAAATCGATACGGAAATAAAAACATTGGCCAAAAAACTAAAGGTTACCGTCGAGACTTTCCAATCAAATCATGAGGGAAAGCTAGTAGACAAAATTCAGGAAGCACAAGGAAATTTTGACGCGATTGTATTAAATGCGGGCGCCTATACTCATACGAGCGTTGCCTTACGGGACGCAATCTTATCGGCCGGTATACCCACAGTTGAGGTGCATCTGTCCAACATTTATAAACGCGAGGAATTTCGCCACGTTTCATTCATTTCTTCCGTTGCGGCAGGCCAGATTTGTGGTTTTGGGTTAGAAAGTTATCTTCTGGGGCTACGTGCGGCAGCCTCAATAACGCGAGAATAGGACTGCCGATAAATCGCGAGGAGGTTCGTGAGCAGGGAATTCTATGGAAATTGATGAGATCCGTAAACTGATCGACTTGATGGAAGAAAAACACCTCACAGAGCTAGAGCTTAAAGATAGGGCAGGTGAGATCCGGTTAGTCCGAGCGGGCCAACCGTTGCAGGTTGGGGTGCAGAGGATTGGCGAGGTTTCGGGTTCTCAGGCTTTAGACGCGAGAAAAGAGACGACGCAAGTCGAAGAACCCATTACGAGCGAAATCGACCCAGACATGACCATCACTTCTCCTATGGTCGGCACCTTCTATTCTGCGCCAAACCCAGATGCTCCACCTTTCATCACCAAGGGCGGGTTAGTCGAGAAAGGCGATGTGGTATGCATTGTCGAGGCGATGAAAATGATGAACGAAATAGAAGCGGATTTGCGCGGCCGAGTCCAACGCGTCCTGGTCGAAAATGGACAGCCAGTCGAATACGGCCAAGCTTTATTCCTTCTTGAGCCCGCGTAGGCCAGTCTCTCCATAAAGAAATGTAAAGGGGCGATTTAAGTAGGTCGTGCGTGTTTAAGAAAATACTTATAGCTAATCGCGGCGAGATTGCTGTCCGTATCATACGGGCCTGTCACGCAATGGAGATTCCCGCGGTCGCCGTGTATTCCACCGCTGACAAGGACGCTCTACATGTAAAACTTGCAGACGAAAGCGTATGTATAGGTCCCCCAAAGCCGCTCGAAAGTTATCTGAATATCCCCGCCATTGTGAGCGCCGCTATCGCCTTTGGTGCCGACGGTGTTCATCCCGGTTATGGATTTCTTTCCGAAAACGGCGACTTCGCCGAAGCTTGCCAGCGTTCGGGCATAACCTTCATTGGTCCTCGGGTCCGCAATATTCGACTCATGGGAGATAAACCCCGAGCGAGGAGAATAATGGATCGTGCCGGAGTGCCGGTCCTTTCCGGTACCTCTTCTGGGATAACCGATGTTCGGGAAGCTCAGGCAGTAGCCTCACAAGTTGGATTTCCTATTCTTATAAAGGCTGCTGGTGGTGGAGGTGGTCGTGGTCTCCGTGTCGTCCATAATAAGGACGACCTTGCGGATCTTTTCGCCATCGCTAGGGAAGAGGGAGAAAACGCATTCGGCAATGGAACCTTGTATGTCGAGAAATACCTCGAACGTGCGCGGCATATAGAGTTCCAAATAGTTGGGGATCAGCATCGCAATGTAATACATTTAGGAGAGCGCGAGTGTTCTATACAGCGTCGCTATCAAAAGGTCATTGAAGAAGCACCATCGGTTGCATTAACGAAGCGATTGCGTGACAGAATGGGGTCCGTGGCAGTCAAGGCAGCGCAAGCCGTAGGGTACACTAACGTAGGAACTATAGAGTTTTTGCTCGATCCTCACGACCAGTTTTACTTCATAGAAATGAACACCCGAGTTCAGGTCGAGCACCCTGTGACCGAAATGATGACCGGGATAGACGTGGTAGAAGCCGGGATCCGGTCGGCGGCGGGGGAACCATTACCTTGGCGCCAAAAGGACATCCTCTTCTCCGGGCATACCATAGAGTGCCGAATCGTGGCCGAGGACCCTCTGACCATGTTGCCCTCGCCGGGAACAATCAGCGGCTATCATCAACCAGGGGGTATTGGTGTGAGAGTGGAAGCAGGAGTCGCCGAGAACAGCACTGTTCCGATTTTCTACGACTCGTTGGTCGCAAAGGTTGTCGTGCATGGAAGAACTCGTGAAGAGGCCGTCAATCGCATGCGTTCGGCACTCGCAGAGTATTGTATCGAGGGCATAAAGACTAACATACCCTTGCATCAACGGGTCCTAAGAGACCGAGAATTTCTTGTAGGGAAAGTACACACCCGCTATCTCGATAAATTTTTAAGCCGACCCAAAGACTCCCGAAGCCGGCCAAAGCGAGGAACGGATTAATGGCGGATAACAGACGTTTCCCTCTCCTACTTGTGATACTCCCCTTCTTTGCGCTATTGGGCTTTTCGCAATCCGCACTAGGCTGTGGTCACATAGACGATGCGTGGCAAGATCCGGCTAAGGCGATTTCTCCGTCGGCGGAACCGGCAGCCCGAATGAATCTACAGAACAATGGTCCTCGAATCAGTTTTGATGAGTTGGTTTTCGACTTCGGCACAGTAGACCAAGGAACGGAAGTCCTTCACACCTTTTCCTTTAAAAATACCGGAGACAAAGATCTAGAGATTTTTTCCGTAAAGACTTCATGCGGGTGTACCGCAGCAGTCAGTACCGAAGACAATATCGCCCCAAATCAAAAGGGTGAAGTACACGTCACGTTCGATACGAAGCGTTTCATCGGAAAACGAGCGAAGAGCGTCAGTGTACATTCGAACGACCCGGTCGGCAGGGTCACGACACTTACCCTTAGAGGTGAAATTACGACGGAAGTGAGGGCGACACCCGAGCAACTATACATGGGACGTATCTCGCGTGGATCACAAAAACGGCACACGGTTGAAATCTCAATCGCGTCCACTAATTCAACCAGAATCTTAGAAGTCACGAATAAGAATCCTGCCCTATCGCTGCGTATGCTAGATCCAGTGACCAATGGGAAAGAGAATGTCACGGCCGTTCACGTAGGATTATCCGAAGAGGTGATGTTGGGACAATTCACCGATACAATAACCGTAAAAACGACGAGCAAGAAAAAGCCGCTACTGAAGATCCCGGTATTCGGTACGGTGGAAGGTGATGTTACTGTCGTGCCTGCGCAAGTAACCTTTGGTGTTGTTCGTTCTGGTGTCGAGAAAAAACAGGAAGTCAAAATTGTCAATCGTGCCGCCCTACCATTGTCAATCCATAAAGCGAAAAGCTCCGAAGAGAACGTATTCGTACAAATAGTTGAGGATTCACCCGGTAAGGAGTTTCGACTAATCATGACGGTAGGGGAAGCTGGCCGCGTGGGCAAAATAAAGGGAACCGTCGAATTTATGACCAACCATCCCGAGGAAAAACATTTTTCTATCCCCATCTTCGGTGTCGTAACTGATTCAAAGCAGGCGAGCCGCTAGTTCATCCCACTCGGTACTTCCTGTATGGACGACGATTTGTCAATTGCGCCCGTTAATTCTATTGTCCCTGCTCTTGAAAGAATCAGCATTCTGTCCGCGCCGGAAACCGCACAAGAGCCTCTGCTACTTCACGGGCTGAAAGGCACGGCAAGGGCGTTGTTCGTGGCTCGCAGTCTTAAGCGAACTCCTCGCCCAACAGTGTGTGTCCTGCCTACAGACAAAGAAGCGGAAACATTCAGCGAAGACCTAGAATTTTTTTTGCCGCGCAACAACTCATTGAAAGCCCGGTACTATCCTGCGTGGGGTGTTTCGATAAACGACGGCCTTTCTCCTAAAAACGACGTAATCGCGGCCCAGATCGAATGCCTGTACGACCTACTGTCTGTTGTTTCACCAATTCTAGTGACATCCGCAGAAGCGCTTTTACAGAGGCTCATACCCCAATCTGAATTCATGACAGCGACACTCAACCTAACGCCAGGGACCGTATTTCCTCTCTCCGAACTCATCAATTATTTCGTCCAATGGGGCTACCGACGTGTACCATTAGTAGAGGAAAAGGGGGAGATTAGTGTTAGGGGAGGCATTATAGATTTTTTTTCACCCCTAGCCGATTGCCCAATCCGCATAGAATATGACGGCGACCAAATAGACGGCGTGCGGCTATTTGATTCGGCTTCCCAGCGCTCTACTGGTCCGGTGGAAGAAGCCACAATTTTGCCCATGCGTTTCTTTCCGACGAGTCGTCTACAAGCATCTTTGCGAACCGTAGAGGAGGATTTAGACCGGCATAACGCACCGCACAGAGAACACCTCCGTATAACCGAAAATATAAAAAGTGGACTGCCTTTTCCCGGCGTCGAGTTCTTACTTCCCTACATCTACCCAGATCTAGATTCATTTGATGCCTATTTACCTAAGAACACACTGGTATGGGCCTTCGACCCGCCACAGCAATTTCAAAGTTGCGAAGAGTTTCTCGCCAAAGTCACTACCCTGGGTAACTCGATCCGGGGGGAGGAACGATTCACTCTCGCACACAAGGATTATTACCTATCGCCTGGCCATGCTCTCGAATGGCGCACAGATTTTGCAACTGTGGAAGTCCGCAGCATCGGTACACCACACGCTCCGTACAATGTCACAACAAAACTCCACACGAGCTTAAAACGATCGGAGAAGAGCCTCGAAAGAGAAAAGAGCTTGAAGCCCTTAGTTGAAGCAATCCGCAGATGGCAAGAGGAAAGTAGCCATGTCTTTCTGACAGCTTCGAACCACAGACAGGCCACACATCTTCAGCAATTACTTGAGGGGCACGCCACCCGGGTACAAATCAGTGACGAGGCGAGGGAATTTGACCTGCCACAAATATCTACGAAACCGAGCACGCGCATATTAATTGGTCAGCTCTCTCGTGGTTTCGTTTTACCCGCGGACGGCCTCGTTTTTCTAAGCGAGGAGGAAATCTTCGGTGAGCAGCGGCGCAGAAGACAATCTCGTCCGACCCCAGTAACGGATTACCTCACAGGTCTTAGCCAGTTAAAAACTGGCGACTACGTTGTCCACACGGACCATGGAATTGCAAAATACCAAGGACTCCAACATCTAAATGTCGCACAAACGACAGGCGATTACCTACACTTGGAATATTTGGCCGGTGACAAGTTATTTCTGCCGGTGGACCGCATTAACCTAGTGCAAAAATATAGTGGCGCGGACGATCGACCACCGTCCCTCGATCGTTTGGGCAGCCAAGTTTGGGAACGAGTTAAGAAAAAGACTCGGGAAGCCATTCAAGCGATGGCACGAGAACTCCTCGAGATACATGCACTGCGACAAAGTACTGAACGCTCGTCGATTGTCAGCTACTCAACGGAATACGAAGAATTTGTTTCACTTTTCCCGTTCGAAGAAACGACCGGCCAACGAGCGGCAATCGAGGATGTTCTCGGTGATCTCGAAAGTCGTAAACCGATGGACCGACTCGTCTGCGGAGATGTGGGCTATGGCAAGACCGAGGTCGCTTTAAGAGCTTCCTATCTTACAGTCGAAAGCGGGAAACAAGTGGCCGTGCTAGTACCTACAACAGTCCTAGCACAACAACATGCGGAAACCTTCAAGCGGCGATTTTCTGAATACCCTGTCCGCATCGAGTTATTAAATCGCTTTCGCTCCACAGCCGAAATTAAGGGCGTAGTGCAAGACCTCAAAAAAGGTATCGTCGATATAGTGATTGGTACTCAACGCTTATTACAGCGTGATGTTGAATTTAAGGAACTCGGACTGGTCGTCATTGATGAGGAACACCGATTTGGAGTAACGCACAAGGAAAAGGTGAAACGATTCCGTCATGAAGTTGACGTGTTGACTCTTTCAGCAACACCAATTCCGCGCTCGTTAAATATGGGCATGATGGGCCTAAGAGATTTAAGCGTTATCGAGACCCCACCCGTAGATAGACAGGCAATACGTACCTATGTCGCAGAATATGATCAGCAACTCGTTCGCTCGGCGATCCTTCAAGAGTTGTCTCGCGGCGGGCAAACCTTCTTCGTCCACAATCGTGTCGAAACAATAGGTAAAGTAGCAGATGACTTGAGACTACTGATTCCCGAAGCAACACTGAACATCGCCCATGGTCAAATGGGAGAGAGAGAACTCGAGCGCGTCATGCTCGATTTCATGCATCATCGGATAAACGTCCTGGTCTGCTCCGCCATCATAGAATCAGGCCTCGACATCCCCACCGCCAACACAATTATCATCAACCGGGCCGATCGTTTTGGGCTTGCTCAGTTGTATCAACTTCGAGGTCGCGTAGGCCGCTCAGCTATGAGAGCTTATGCCTATCTGCTCATCCCGGGAGAACACAAATTAACAAAAGATGCGCAGCGGCGATTGGAAGTTCTTCAGGAGTTAGATGACCTAGGAGGCGGGTTTCGTTTGGCCGCACATGACCTAGAGATACGAGGCGCAGGCAATCTCTTAGGCAAAGAACAATCTGGCCGCGTCGCCGCCGTAGGTTACGAACTATACGCCCAGATGCTGGACGAAACTGTTCGCGAACTTCGAGGCGGAGAAATTGAGATTTCTATAGAGCCTGAAATCCAATTAGGTGCTCCTGCCTATTTGCCCGAGGCATATATTCCGGATGTCAATCAAAGGTTGGTATTTTACAAAAAGCTCGCCAACGTCAAGGAAAGAGCTGACCTCGATGCTTTAGCATTTGAACTGGAGGACCGGTTCGGTACGTTACCGGAGGTTGTAGTTCGCTTTATTGAAGTGATGGATTTGCGACGAGTGCTCAGGTACTATTTGGTCAAAGCTGTATACAACAAAAACGAGAAAGTTACCCTTCATTTTCACGAGAAATCTCGAATACAAAGCGAGCGCCTAGTTTCATTCGTTCAAAATAGTAAAAGTGATGCCCAAATTCGGCCAGGCTTAAGTCTTTCATTCTCTATAACAGCTAAAGAGAACGTGATGGATACGATAAAAAGTCTCTTGCGAAGTTTTGACGAATCATGTTAGCCGAGGACTCATGAGTAAAAGCACATCGCTTGCAGTTTGTCTGTTTACGGCCACAATGGTCACAGGAACAAGTACGGCCTTTGGGGAAGTAATTAACCGCATTGTCGCAACGGTCGACGGTGCACCTATAACAGCATTTGAGATGGAGGGGTTCCGCGAGGATGCCGCTACAAGCCCCATGGCCCCCGCCGGTGGGGCTGCCGGTATGTCTGACAAAGAGGTCCTAGACGCCCTCGTAATGCAAAAATTGATAAAAAAGGAAGTGGAAACGCAAGGGCTCAAGGCAAAGAAAACCGATATTGATGGTTACATCGCACGCATACAGGCACAGAGCAACTTGAATGATGAGGAGTTTGAAGCAGCACTGCTAGACCAGGGAATGACGATGGAGAAATATCGCGAGCGCGTCGCTATTGAAGTCGAGCAAGCTATCCTCATGAGTCGCGAAATTGGGTCGAGAGTCAACGTTACACCCGAGGACGTGAGCCGGTATTACAATGAACGCATAGATGAGTACACACACCCGGCGCAAGTTCGCATACGACATATTTTCCTTCCATTGCCTCCCCAAGCTGGCGACGAGGTAGCGCAAAGGGCTGTTGAAATAGTGTACCAAATACGCGAGCGCGCGTTGAGTGGAGAAAACTTCGGAAATCTTGCGGACCAATACTCTCAAGGGCCAGGCGCTGGAACCGGGGGTGATTTAGGTTACTTCGAAAGAGGTCAAATGCCGGAAGGCATCGAACAAGTTGCATTCTCTCTAGAAAACGGAGATATAAGCGAACCTTTCAGAACTAACTCGGGAATGCATCTGTTGAAAGTAGAAGACAAGAGAACAGCAGGGCTGCAACCTTTAGAAATGGTATCAGACGAAATTAAGAACAAGCTGTACAACGATGCGTTGAGAGAGCGTTATGCCCGCTGGTTCTCCGAAGATTTGCGTTTTCGTCATCACGTTGAAAATTTTCTCGACGCCCCAGGAGACTTTGAGTCCTCAATAGGAGAGACAACATACGCGCTCGACACTGAGGTGGAAGACGTTTCACCAGAACAATTGACTACCGAAAAAAAGAGAGGTTGGCGAGGGTGGCTTTGGCCGTTCTAATCAGGGCACGCACTTGAGCTTATGGGACCTTTCATTGGTTTGACCATGGGCGACCCCGCCGGGATCGGGCCCGAGGTGGTAGTGCAGGCTTGTGTTCGTAACACAACGAAGCACCGCATTCTTCTCATTGGAGACTTCGGCGTCCTCCAAGAAACAGCCGCTCGTCTTTCCTCGCCGCTCATCATGTACGATTGGAGGATAGGTGACCCCCGCCGTCCGGAATCCTCAGGAATACCAGTCCTAAACTCATCTCATCTGGGCCCAAAAGATCGTGTCCCTGGAAAACCAACGGCAGTTGGAGGAAACGCCTCCTACAGGTACGTTGAGATCGGCGTTCGCCTCGCTCTAACCAAGGCATTGGATGGGCTAGTAACCGCTCCAATTTGTAAATCGATGTGGCATGCTGCTGGGCACACCTACCCAGGGCATACGGAACTTCTTGCGAAAATGACACGCACCCCGGAGGTGCGCATGATGTTGATAGGCGAACAGCTCCGGGTCATCCTGGTGACAACTCATATGGCGCTGAGCCAGGTGGCGGAGAGGCTCACTGTGGAGAACATTGAGAAAACAATTGTTCTTGCGTACAACCATCTCAAGTTCTTCCACGGTATAAGAATACCTCGGTTGGCGGTAGCCGGGTTCAACCCTCATGCCGGTGAGGGCGGAGCCTTCGGAAACGAGGAACAACTCCTTATACAACCTGCCGTAGACAGCGCAGTGACTAACGGAATCGTCGTCACTGGCCCAGTCTCCCCCGACACCGTCTTCGTGCAGGCAATGCGAGGAGAGTTTGACGCCGTGATTTGTCATTATCACGACCAAGGTCTAATTCCATTCAAAATGGTTTCGTGGTCCGACGGCGTAAATGTGACTGTGGGTTTGCCTATAATTCGCACTAGTCCTGACCACGGCACAGCCTTCGACATTGCGGGCCAGAATAAAGCAGACGACCAAAGCATGCGTGCAGCCGTAGAGTTGGCAGCAGCGATGACCGAACACGTTTAAACATTGTCTTGTTAGGGAGGGAGCATGTCAGATTTTCCCAACGCCCAGGACCGCGCACAGATACAGAGGCTTGGGATGGATACAACACAGATCGAGAGAGACCTCCAACACCTCTGCGACGGATACCCCGGCTTGGACCTGGAACGACCATGCACTATAGGAGATGGAATTGTCCGCCTGGCAAACAATGAAATCGATAGTTTCGCTAAAATAGGAGAGAAGGCAGGGTTCGAGGGAAGGCTAGCGAAATTCGTACCGGCGTCAGGAGCAGCAAGTCGCATGTTCGAGCCGCTACGCTCCTTGTCAAATATTGCCGAAACTTTGCCCAAGTTAGCATTCTTCGAGGAGTGGGCTCATCTTACCGGAGTGAACAAAGCTACCCTGCTGACAATACACAGTGCTGTAAACCAACTTCTAAGCAAAGAAAGCATGGACTACGGAAGATTGCCCAAGGGATTACTTCCTTTTCACCAATACGGGGCCTATGTACGAACACCAATAGAAGAACATATCGTTGAGGCGGTTCGTTATACCGTAGACAGAAATTCGGTGGGACACGTCCATTTTACGTTGCCCTCGGCTAAGAAGCAGCGACTGGCGGTGATGAAGCATGTAGACACTGTTCTCCACCGGTACGTAAAAACAGGATGTATCTTGGATGTGTCATATTCCATTCAAGAAATTCGGACCAACACTCTGGCTATATTCGCGGAAAAAGACGAGCCCGTCCGGGACACCGCAGGACAACTTTTGTTTTGGCCGAGTGGCCATGGGGCGCTTCTACCGAACCTGGACACACTGCAGGGTGATATAGTTTTTATAAAAAACATTGACAACGTCATACGAGACGAGTTTCCAAAAGATCCGAGCCCAGACCCCCACCGCTTCCGTAAGGCTCTGTGTGGATACCTAGTCACGATACAAAAAAATACTTTTGCACATCTGGAAGCCATAAAACGTCCCTCTGCAAATGACGAAGTAATTCGTTCTGCCTTTGACTTTTTGCGAAACAAGTTGTTCATAGAAATATGTCCTCGGGTGCGGCAGCTCCCAGTACACGAAAAAATTTTATTCCTTGAAAAAATACTGGACAGGCCCATAAGAGTATGTGGAGTAGTAAAAAACGAAGGTGAGCCTGGCGGTGGACCGTTCTGGGTTATGGATCGTAATCGTACAACTTCTTTACAAATTGTGGAGTCGGCGCAAGTCAATCCCGACACCACTCAGCAGAACCTCTGGCGGCGTAGTACACACTTCAACCCTGTGGATATCGTCTGTGGCGTTCGGAATTTCGAGGGGAAGAACTTTCCCCTGAAAGAATTCGTGAATGAACACACTGGGTTCATAGCAAAGAAAATATGGGACGGGGGTACCGCTGTGAAGGTACTAGAGCGACCGGGTCTTTGGAATGGCTCCATGTGGTACTGGAACACAGTGTTCCTAGAGATTCCGGCCCATACCTTCAATCCGGTCAAGACCGTTCTCGATCTCGCGAGACCGGCACATAGCAATGGCTGATCGTATACACGCGAAACTACCATCGACACCGGCGTCATGTGGACTCCTCGAACGATAATAAACCGTATTTTAAAAAACGACCTAAGAATGGGAAACGTTAATGAATTCGAACATATTTCGCGAGTATGACATCAGGGGTAAAGCAGATGTAGACTTTGATTCAGAATTTGCCTACGCGCTGGGTCGAGCTTATGGGACGTTGGCCGCCGAAAAAGGCGGCAAAACAGTTTCCGTCGGACGCGACTGTCGCCTCACGTCGCCCAAATACGCGGCGGCAGTCATAAGTGGGTTAAAAAAATCGGGCCTTCAAGTGTTAGATATAGGGATATGCCCCACTCCCCTCCTTTATTTTTCTCTCTACCACTACAATCTGGATGGTGGGATTCAGATAACCGGCAGTCATAATCCGTCTGATCAAAATGGATTTAAGATTTGTTTGGGCAAGGCTTCGCTCCATGGGCCGGAAATACAAAAGCTCCGCAGACGTATTGAGAAGCGGAATTTCACCTCCGGCAGGGGCACAACAAAAACAGCGCCCATCATCGCGCCCTACCAGGATTTCATAGTCAAGAAGTTCGGCCGTCTAGAAGGAAACATTTCTGTCGTCGTGGACGCTGGAAATTCAACTGCTGGCCCGGTAGCCCCGCAAATCCTCAGGGCGCTTGGGTGCCGCGTTACGGAATTGTTCTGTGATTTGGATGGCCGATTTCCGAATCATCACCCTGACCCTACGGTTCCCGAAAATGTTAAAGATCTAATAAAAAAGGTTAGGGACACCCAAGCACAAATCGGTGTTGCCTATGACGGTGACGCCGATCGCCTTGGACTAATAGACGGGAACGGGAACATTGTTTGGGGAGATGAGATGTTAATACTCTTCGCAAGAGATCTGCTAGCACGCCACCCCAAAGCCACCGTAGTAGCGGAAGTCAAATGTTCCCAGCGTTTATACGATGACATCCACCATAAAGGCGGAAAACCCATTATGTGGAAAGCAGGTCACTCATTAATCAAAGCAAAGATGAAGCAGACGGGCGCGCGCTTAGGAGGAGAAATGAGTGGGCATATGTTCTTCGCCGATGACTACTTCGGCTATGACGACGGGATTTACGCATCTTGTCAGGCGGTAAGAATCATGAGTCAGACAGGGAAAGAACTCCATGAGTTGTTAGAGGATCTGCCCTCAACGTTTATTACACCCGAAATCCGCATTACATGCCCCGACAACTTAAAATTCGCTGTTGTAGACAGGGTTCGTGCCCACTTGGGACATCAGTATGAAGTGGTCGATGTTGATGGTGTCCGTGTCAGTTTCGGCGACGGTTGGGGGCTCGTGCGGGCTTCCAATACACAGCCTGCCTTAGTTTTACGCTTCGAGGCATCTTCTCGCGAGCAGCTTGAACTTTACAGAAGCCTAGTAGAGAGTAGTGTCACCGACGCGATGCAGACACACGGGACTCTACCAGAGAATAGCGAGGAACAATAAGACACGACCATATCCATCCATCAATTCTTCAAAATTTCAGATAGCTTGTGGACGTCCTTCGCCAATTTATATTGTTCCCGTCCGATTCTTCCGGCAAAAAGGAAAATGCCAATCCACACAACACTAAATGCTACGAATAGGTACGATAGACAAGACATTGTACTTCCCTCTCTCAATCGTTCGCAATAACACGCCGTCGAAGGCCGTCCACCGCATCTCGGATTTCAAGGCTGTAGAATCTTAGCCACAAAAGCCAGGAAAACAAGCATGTAAAGGCCATGGCACAAACCAATAGCGTAATAGCCATTTCCGGTGCCATCTGCTCCACCCTGGGATGAATCCCCCGCCACAAGTGGATAGCCATATAGATAATTGGTATGTCAATCACGCCGATAATCCCAAGGACCGCCGCGTAACGAGCAACCGTCTCGTTATCCCCCGCTACGTTACGCAAGAGCACATATGCCGCATAAATAAGCCACAACAAAAGCGTCATAGTTAGGCGAGGATCCCAGGTCCACCACACACCCCAAATTGGCCGTGCCCATATTGGTCCGGTCAACAACACAAAAGAGCAGAAAACCATGCCAACCTCTGCGGCTGCTCTTGCCAACAAGTCTGCCCAACGGCTGCCGCGCCATAAAAAGATCGTACTAGAGACAGCGACCACAAAGAAACCGAGGAAAGCCATCCACGCCGAAGGAACATGGAAATAGAATATCCTCTGGACAGCTCCTTGTATCCGCTCGTTTGGCACGTAAAGGAACACCATGTACAGGGCTGCAAACATTACTACAAACGTTGTCCAAGGTAGCAAGGTACGGATAAACCAGGCGTTTTCCATTGGCTTCATATTACAACAACTCCAGGACAAGACTCTCCTTATTCCTTCACGATAGCGTCGAAGGTAAGCCACCCTGTCACGACAAAAATGATATCGAACGCCACTAATACTCGAAACCATGCCCCAGTCCAAATCTCCTGCACCAGCACTGCCCCCGTAACATTAACCACCGCGAGAAGAAGCGGAACAAGCAAGGGGAGAAGCATGATCGGAAGGATGACCTCCCCCGCACTTGTTCTGACCGCTATCGCCCCAAACGATGTGCCTAAGGCGGATAGTCCTACTATACCGAGAAACAGTACTAGACCAAGAGATGTCCAGCAGAACGAAAAGCCAAGACCGACTAGGACGAACGTGATCGGTACAATGGTTACCCCCACTAGACACAAAACGCAGACGTTCCCAAGAAATTTCGCTACATACAACGAGCCCGCATCAATAGGACTTAAAAGCAGGCCGGCTATACAGTTCCGATCCTCCTCTATTTGGAACGCACGCGGGAAACTCAACATTCCGGAAAATAGTAAGCTTATCCACAGGAATGAAGCAACAATCCTCGGCTGAGCCAATTTCTCAACGTCCAACGCGAAAACAAACACCAATACAATCAGCAGCGCAAGAACGAGTGCCGAGGAAATTCGCTCCTTCTTTCGAAGCTCTAATTGAAGGTCCTTCCACAAAATGACTAGCATAGAGGACCCTAAAGTGTATGGGCAACGTAAATATCAACGAACTCGCCAGGTGAGGGAAAAGGAGGAGAAGCCTGCCAGACGATGTGTCCACGATGGATAATCATTATACGACTACACAGATGCCGCGTCTGAATAAAGTCGTGCGAACTAAATATCACCGTTCTCCCCATTTCCTTAGCTTCTTCTAGTCTCGAGTGCAGAGCCGATACTGCCCTTACATCGAGCCCTGAATAAGGTTCATCTAACAGCAGAAGGTCCGGTGAATGCAGGGCAAGTCTGGCGAGGCTTAAGCGGCGTTCCATGCCCATGGAGAACTGCCTGACTGGCGTTGCCCTCCATTTCTCCAGGCCAGCTTCCCCGAGCAAGTCATTGATTTTACTTTTGAGATTTCCTACTCGATATACCCGACCGTAAAAAGCCAGATTTTCTTCGGCGCTCAGGTCTGGGTACAAGAGTGTATCGTGGCCAAAAAACCCAATCCTCTCACGCAATTTTGGACCACTTGAAGTTGAACCGAAGAGGTTCAAAGTGCCGGAGTTTGGGCGGAGTAGGGTCGCAAACAACCGCAGTAACGTCGTTTTACCAGCGCCGTTTGGACCGAAGACTCCGACAATCTCGGAGGCGCCTATGCGGCACGATATGTCCTTCAGTACCGGGGCCCACGCGAAATTTTTCTGCAGATGCTCTGCCTCAATGACCCATTCCTTCATATGGATTCCGTACAGACACGGTTAGGGTCGATAACTGAGAAAAGTATCATAGATCGTGACACGGCACGTTAAGATCCCGGGTCAAAAAACAGTCGTTTGAAAGGTTCAGGGAACTGAACGTATGTGCTGCCCCGATTCCTTGTGTAAGCCAGCGAGCGCCTCGGTAGCCCGTTTTTCATATTTGCGCCTGATAATTCCATAATCACGCTCACTCAGTTTACCCATCTGTCTGTCGAATTCAGCCTCCTTTATAGCCATGTAAGCCTCTCTCTTTTGCTTTTCCCAGCGTTCCACCCTCTCACTTCTAGTAAACACGGGGTATTGTTTGCTCTGCCGCGCCGACGTGAAAAACGGGATCGCAGTTAGCATCGCCGTAACAGCAATCAATACAAGGCCAAGCCCATACACTACAACAGACATCTATTTACTACCTATCGTACGTCTCAAGTTCCTTACGGACCGTTTCTTCGTACGGATCGACATCGCTTTCCCGGGAAATGACCCGTGTTTTCGTAGCGTTTACATCCGGCTTCCACCGTCGGATTACTATCACGATGCCCAAGACCCCCAAGAAAAGGACTATGAATGGCATTGTCCAAGCCACCAAATTAAATCCCGTCGTTGTAGGAGAAGACAGCACCTTCTCTCCATATTTTGCCACGAATGACTTCAAGATCTGTTCTCTACTGGCGCCTTCTTTAATCTGCTCGGCAATTTGTTCTTTGGCAGGAATGGCGAACCCGCATTGCAGGTGGTTGCAACTGTGCACCGTTAGTCCACAGCTGCACTGGCAGGTCAACGCGCCTTCCAATGCCTGATTCGTTAGCGTACTAGGCCAAGCCGTCGATGCACCTAGGTACGAAACCAGCCCGAAAACCAATATGGGTAAATACCTAATCAACGACAAGTTCTCCTTCTAACGACGAGCGCGGGCGCTCGCGCGCGAAGGCTTGGCGTTCCGCAGGGCTTGGGGCCATAACCACACAGGTCCCTAGCATGAGCACTATTCCCCCGATCCAAATCCACGAAAGCAAGGGATTAATAAAAACCTGGAAAGTAGCAAGGGCCGAGGGCGCATCGTAACTTCCGAGAACTAAATACAAGTCCTCAATCAAAGTAGCCCGAATATCGACTTCGGTCGTCGGTTGATTCTGTTTTTTGTAGAATCGCTTTTCGGGTTTCATAACCGCTACTTTATCGCCCTTAATACTCACGTCGACCGACGCGATCTTCGAGCTTATATGAGGATCGTCGTGTTCCGTAATTCCCAAGTAAAGTAATTCGTACCGCCCGACTCCAAAAGACTGGCCCTTATGAACCGTGATTTGTTCTTCGACCGTGAAGAACGAACCAGCCACGCCGAAAAAAATCAACACTACGCCCAAATGTACTAGGTACCCACCGTAACGTCTAGGATTTTTGCTCACCAGTTGTTTAAGTGCGCGAGGCGCATTCTCGCCAAGAATGGCCTGCCGGGCTCGTGTCCCGCGGTAGAATTCTCCTGTGATTCCTGCCAAAACGAACCCTACTAGAGAAAAGATAAGCACGGCATAATAGTTCTGGTAGCCCATAAGGAAAAGGGCGGAACCAAACCCTATCCCAATCATTAGAGGCATCGAGAACTGTCTTTTTAGGCTTTCCACATTGGCTCTTCGCCAGGCTATAATAGGTCCTATTCCAGTCAGCAACAACAACATTACGCCCAATGGCCCGTTGACCTGGTTAAAGAAAGGAGGGCCTACCGTTATTTTGACACCCCTTACCCATTCAGAGAGGATAGGAAATATAGTGCCCCAAAACGTCGCGAAGGCCAGACCTACCAATACTAAATTGTTGAAAAGAAAAGCCGCCTCTCTCGATAACATCGAATCTAGTTCATTTTCGCTTCTCAAATAGGGAAGCCTGTGAATGAGAAGACCAATCGAGACAATTAGAATAAAGCTGAGAAAACAAAGAAAATAAGGGCCAAGACCAGACTGCGTAAAAGAATGAACAGAGGAGATCACGCCGCTACGGGTCAAAAAGGTGCCAAAGATGGTAAGCGCAAATGTGAGTATCACCAGCGTCATATTCCAAACTTTGAGCATATCTTTTTTCTCCTGAATCATGACTGAATGGAGATATGCTGTAGAAGTAAACCACGGCATGATTGCGGCGTTCTCAACTGGATCCCAAGCCCAGTAACCTCCCCAACCGAGGACTTCATAGGCCCACCGCGCGCCCAACAAATTCCCGAGGGACAAGAAAAACCAGGAAGCCAACGCCCATCTCCGCGTGGTACGAATCCAAGAGTCACCAAGGTTCCGGGTCGCCAGGGCCCCGATCGCAAACGCAAATGGTACCGACGCGCTGATAAATCCCAGATACAATGCCGGCGGATGAATAGTCATCCAATAATTTTGCAAGAGCGGATTCAGGTCAGATCCCTCATTTGGCACGAAGGACAAACGTTCGAAAGGTGGCGTGACGAAGCAGAGTAGCAGCAGAAAGAAGAGCGAAATACTCATGAGGGACGCTGTGACATATGGAAGAAGTTCTTGGTTTTTAAACCGATTTTGAAACAACACTATCGTAGAAAACAAACACTGGATGAAGACCCAGAATAACAGCGAGCCTTTTTGTCCGCCCCAGAACGCCGCTACAGTGTAATAGATAGGGAGCGTGGAACTAGAGTAACTAGCTACATATTCAACATTGAAGTCTCTACTCAATAAAGCATAGAGCAAAGAAGCGGAAGCCAAACACACGCAGCCAAACACGCCATAGGCAGCATTAGTCCCGCTTTCGACCCAACGCCCCACGCTGGTACGGGCGCCCCAAAGGTTTGCGAATATGGAGCAAAAGGACAAGAGCGCTGCAAGATAGAGGGAAAGTGTGCCTAAATGTGTCATACAAAGTTATTTATCCTATCCTGAATCCACAATTGGGAAAGTCTCGATAGCGGTTTCAACATGGTAAAGCGGCTCGCAAGCTCCAGAGGGTCGCACTTCGCCATTTGTTCAGTTAACTCGTACGGAGTTGAGCCTCAATGTCAGGTTCATATTTTGATGGGCAACTGGTCATAATGGTCGATGCAACAAGGCTTTCCTTTTCGGTGTACAAGCCCTCAACTATGACGTCGCGGCCCTCTGCAAACATATCAGGTAGGATACCCTTGTAACTCACAGGAATACCTTCCGTCGTAGCATTATCACCACGCGAACCCGCTTCTATCGGACCGAGTACAAAAGAAAGTTGTAACGTTCGAGGGTTCCAATCGATTGATCCCCCTTTGACCCTGCCAGCCACGCGGACGTCTTCAGCGGCGAGTTCTTGACGCTTAACAAGAAACTCGTCCGCAGTAAAATAGTACACCTTCGTCTCCTGGATGCCGGTGTAGATCAAATAGCCGACTGCTATAACGATCGCCATTGCGCCGACGATGAATTTCTTTTGTTTCATGCGCATATCCCAGAGCTAACGGATTTCGAAACACGGCGCAAGCAAAACGGGATCAAGATGCAACGGAGGATCCCGTTCCGAACCAGTTAGAATTGATTGACTTTCTAACCTCGTTTCTGTATGTGGGGAGAGTTCTGCAAAGTTTAGTGAAGTAACATGTTTGAAGCGCTAGGCGAAAAGCTTGATGAGGTGCTGCGTCGTGTCCGCGGCCACACCAAACTGACGGAAAATAACGTCGACGAGGCACTTCGGGAGGTGCGCTTGGCCCTCCTAGAGGCAGACGTAAATTTTCGCGTAGTTAAAGACTTCACTGAGAGGATCAAAGTAGAAGCGTTGGGTGAGGATGTCCTCAAAAGCCTTTCGCCCGGCCAACAACTCGTAAAAATTGTCAATCAGGAACTCGTAAACCTTCTTGGAGGAGAACAAGCGGAACTCGATCTATCGTTCCCTGCACCAGTAACGATACTTATCGTCGGTCTAAACGGATCCGGAAAAACGACTACCGCTGCAAAACTGGCCAGACACCTTAAGTTGGAAAAAAAACGCAGGCCCTATCTAGTGCCAGCCGACACCTTCCGCCCAGCTGCGGTAGAACAGCTGAGACGCCTTGGCAACGACATCAACGTACCTGTATTTCCTACGCAAATCGGTTCCAAGGATTCAGCGGTAAACGCTGTGAGCGCGGCAGAGGCAGGTATTGAAGAGGCACGGAAGTCCGGTAGTGACCTAGTGATTGTGGACACGGCAGGACGCCTTCAAGTAGACAACGAACTGATGGAGGATTTGAAACGCCTCAAAACAGTCGTGCAGCCACATTTAACGCTGCTCGTAGCTGATGCTATGACCGGGCAACAAGCTGTAGAAGTAGCAGAAGGGTTTCACAACCGAATCGCAGTAGACGGTATAATCCTCACAAAGATAGAAGGTGATGCACGTGGTGGGGCTGCACTTTCCTTGCGCTCAGTCATCGGAAAACCAATATTCTTCGCGGGTACCGGTGAAAAACTCGACGCACTCGAGCCGTTTCATCCCGATCGAATTGCGTCTCGTATTCTAGGAATGGGTGACGTCCTTTCCCTAGTTGAAAAGGCCGAGAAAGTCTACGACCAGGAACAAGCCGAGGAACTCGAGAAAAAGCTAAAGAAAAACCAGTTCACCTTGGAAGATTTTCAAGACCAAATGCGCATGGTAAAGCAAATGGGATCGATTACAGATCTCGTTACGTTAATTCCGGGCGCGAAAAAAATGGTGGGCGGTACGGACATGGAAGGCGCGGAGAAACAGTTCAAACGGGTCGAAGCGATAGTCGGTTCCATGACAAAGGCAGAAAAGAAGAAACCAGAGCTGCTTAACGGCAGCCGACGAAAACGCATCGCTAAAGGGAGCGGCACCTCGGTCGCTGAAGTTAATAGATTTCTGAAGCAGTACCTCGGAGCAAAAAAGATGATGAGGAGGTTATCTGGCGCCGGTGGAGGAAAGAAGTCGAAAAAAAGACTGTCTCTCCCGGCCTGGGGAAGTTAAAACATTATGGTAAAAATTCGATTAGCTCGGCATGGAGCGAAAAAAAGACCGTACTATCGTATAGTCGTTGCAGACTCGCGCGCACCGCGAGACGGTCGGTTTCTAGATCGTGTAGGTTCGTATGATCCGACGAAAGACCCTGCATTTATAGAAATCAAACAAGACAAATTGACCAAGTGGCTCAATAATGGAGCAAAACCGACGGAGACAGTTGCACGACTCATCAAAAAGGTAGGGGATGCCCCTGTGTCCTAATCTTGTATGGGGAGAATGCCATGAAGGACCTTGTAGCGTACTTAGCGAAGTCCCTAGTGAACAGCCCGGAACAAGTGGAAGTCTCTGAGATTCAAGGGGAAACCGCGGCTATTCTTGAACTTCGGGTAGCGAAGGAAGATCTCGGTCGCATTATCGGGAAGCAGGGACGCACTGCCAAATCCATTCGGACTTTGCTCAATGCGGCCGCTTCGCGGACCAACCGAAAAGTTGTTCTCGAAATCGTCGAAGAAAAAGATTAGAACAAATGTGACCAAGCATATTGAGATCGGCCGCATTACGAATGCCCATGGTCTGCATGGTGAGGTACGCTTCCTCCCACATTCAACGCCGTGCCCCACGCCGCGCGAAGGTCTTAACGTTACCCTCCGGCACACAAACGGTTCCGAGCGAGAATTGCAGATAAAGCATCTGAGACCACGTTCCCCGTTCCTCTTGTTAAAATTGGAACTGATCGAAACACGGGGCCAGGCAGAGGCAATCCGAGATACGACTCTTTGGGTGGACGAGAACGATTTACCGACAGTTGGAGACAGCGAATTTTATCACTATCAGGTAGTGGGACTAAGCGTATATGCAAGAACAGGTGAGAGGCTAGGAAAGATAACAGCGGTGCTACCAACAAAGGGTCATGATATTTTTGTGGTCAAAAACGGAGCAGAGGAGTATTTGATTCCCGTTGTCCAAGAGATAGTATCAACGGTCGATCTAACGGCCAGTCGAGTGATTATTGACCCACCCGAGGGCCTTATAGAATAGGTCAACGAGAATTCTATGCACTTCAATATTGTCACCATTTTTCCTGACTGGTTCACTTCACCTCTCTCGACCAGTCTACTGCAGAAGGCCCTGAACAAAGGTATTTTGTCCGTGGAAGTGCATAATCTTCGTGACTATGCTCCCGGCATTCACCGGGCAACCGACGATATGCCCTATGGGGGCGGCGTCGGGATGGTAATGACTCCGGAACCTCTAATTAATGCTATCGAAGCTACCACTCCTCCAGAAGGCAATTGGAGGCGCGTGTTGCTCTCGCCACAAGGACAACCTCTTTCGCAGCAGAAAGTCGCGGATCTTGCCAAAGTGGATGGAATGACTTTGGTGTGTGGCAGATATGAAGGCGTTGACGAGAGATTTCTTGATTTTGTCGATGAGGAAATCTCCATAGGCGACTATATTGTCAGTGGCGGGGAAGTAGCGGCTTTTGTGCTGATAGATTCGGTCGCTCGTCTGATTCCTGGTGTTATTGGGAAAGAGCAGTCTACAGAGGAAGAGTCCTTTAGCGATGGACTACTGGAATACCCACAGTATACCCGGCCTGAGACCTTTCGCGGAATGAAGGTCCCAAAAATTCTGTTATCCGGGCATCACGCCAACATCGGTCGCTGGCGTAGGCGCCAAGCGCTACTTCGCACTCAGCAGCGTCGTCCTGATCTCATTCGGAACAGGAAATTAAGCGCCGAAGAACTTGACTGGATTCAATCTAACTTCGGGAAAGAAGTCTAGTGTTGACCCTCCGCCCACCACCGCTAGGAGAAACAAAGCGATCCGTCCTCGCAGACGTATACATTGCACTGGTTCATCACCCGGTTTACGACAAACAACAAAACATTGTGACAACGTCCATAACCAACATAGATATTCACGATATAGCTCGCTCCGCGCTTACTTATGGAGTCCGAAGGTATTTCGTCGTAAACCCAGTGCGAAGTCTGCACGCTCTGGCAGAGAAAATACTCGACCATTGGCAAGTAGGGCACGGGAGTACCTATAATAAAACGAGAAAAGATGCGCTTTCTATCGTAACCCTAGCGTACACCTTAGAAGGAGTGCATCAAATAATTGAGCAACACACAGGCAAAACCCCATACGTAGTCGCTACATCAGCTAAATGGGGAAAGACAGACCGCGTTACTTTTGGGTCCTTGAGAGCGCGCCTCCGTGTTAGTGATCGTCCCATCCTCTTGCTGCTTGGCACTGGTTGGGGACTAACAGAGGCGATTCTTGAACGCGCAGACGCAACCCTAGAACCAATTGAAGGAAAGGGGACCTATAATCATCTTTCTGTCCGCGCTGCTGCTGCCATAATGCTCGATCGCCTACTCGGAAGTGCTGCTTGACCGCAAGGTAGTCCCACGCTAATACGTACAGTGAATAGTTTCTCCGCCGTCGAAAATCAACAAATATACGGCAGTTAAACCCCTGCAATCCTCCTTTCAACGCGGGGTGCACGACACGGCGGCACGTGAGTGCGTCGATCGAGAGACAATTGACGGAGGAGGAGAGCATAGAATGAGTAATTTATTGGCCGCGATAGAAGCCAAACAACAGAAGATTGATATTCCCGAGTTTAAAGCGGGAGATACCGTCCGGGTTCACGCAAAGATTGTCGAAGGGGACATAGAGCGCGTCCAAGTCTTTGAAGGTGCCGTAATAAGCCGAGCCCACGGAAAAGGGAATAGGGCTACCTTCACCGTTCGCAAAGTCTCCTATGGTGTTGGCGTGGAACGAATATTTCCCCTTCATTCCCCCCGTATTGAGAAATTGGAGATTCTCGCCCGCGGCAAAGTGCGACGGGCCAAGCTGTATTATCTTCGAGAGCGATTCGGTAAAGCCGCCCGCATCAAGGGAACGCGGTTGCAAATACCTGAAATCGGAGCGCAAAGTCAGGTTATTCAACTCTCTGAAAATGAAAGAGCCGAAACCCAGCCCAACGAGGAAGCAAAAGAACCTACTACCTAGCTGAGCGGCTATCTCTGAGGGCGTCCGGGTTACAACATGGGGGGCGATACCGTTCTCTTTCTCACATGACCAATCGTGCTCAATCGATGTGGAGGCGAAGGGCACTCCCTCCGCGCGGAGCCGTTTATGCAGACGACCAACCCATGGTGACAAAGGCCCATCACTCCTAGATGATAACAGCATCAACCCTTTCGACTTCGACTGTATTGAGGCCGCGGCTATAAGTTTTTTTCGTCACATTGAACAGCGCCTGAAACGAGGTTGCTACATTTGCTAAAAAAGGCCTGTAGTCAATTCGATGCTCCTGTGGAGTTTCTGGAAAGAAGAAGCGAACCATGCCAGAGCCTTTGGACATAATTATAGTGGGAGGTGGTATAGCGGGATTCACGGCTGGCTTATACGCTGTCCGTGACCGCCGCGACACTCTTTTAATTGAGGGATTTTCCGCAGGAGGCCAAGTGCTCAACTGCGAACATATAGAAAACTATCCTGGTTTTCCGGACGGAATAACAGGATACAAACTCGGTCCCCAACTTCAGCAACAAGCCACTAACTATGGCCTGAAAATAAAGATCGCTACTGTAAATGCTCTGAATCACGAAGGCACTATATTTTCAATAGACACGGACAACGAGAACTTTCAAGCGAAGACCGTGATCATTGCAACGGGATCTCGTTTCTCAACACTAGGGGTTCCCGGAGAGGAACAGTTTTCTGGAAAAGGCGTTTCCCATTGCGCAGCTTGTGACGGATCGTTCTTTGTGGACAAGCCAGTAGTTGTCGTCGGTGGCGGGGACGCTGCCTTAGACGAGGCGCTCCATTTGACCCAATATGCCTCGCATGTGACAATAATTCATCGTCGGGACTCGCTGCGAGCCTGCCAGATCCTGCAGGAACGCGCACAAGCAACTAACAAAATTGCTTTTCGTTGGGATACAAAAGTGAATGCAATCGAAGGGTCGGATATGGTGACGCATGTACAGACGGAAAATCTAAGAAGCGGCGCACGAGAAAACATGGCAGTGACCGGTATTTTCCCGTACATTGGTCTCACGCCAAACACCGAATTTCTTGGAGACCTGGCCGCATACAGCGAGAACGGTCACATAGTGACCGACCTTCAGATGAGAACAACAGTAACCGGGCTCTTGGCCGCTGGGGACGTCCGAAAGGACTCCGCCAGGCAGCTCGTCTCCTCCGCGGGCGACGGGGCCACTGCCGCGCTTGCGGCCATTCGTTATCTCCGTAGTAATGAATGGCAGACCTAGACTGATTCCAACGAATAGTCATGAAGAATAAGGAACCTGTATTATGAACTATGTACCCTACGTTATAGAGCAAACCGGTCGGGGTGAACGCACTTACGATATATACTCTCGATTGTTGAAAGACCGGATTATTTTCCTTGGCTCCGAAGTCAACGACGCAGTGGCCGATGTGATCGCTGCGCAATTGCTCTTTTTGGAATCAGAGGATCCGGAAAAAGATATACACCTGTATATTAATTCGCCTGGCGGATCTGTTACCGCCGGTTTGGCGATTTACGACACAATGCAGTACGTCACCCCGGATGTATCAACCATGTGTGTTGGACAAGCGGCAAGCATGGGTGCGGTGCTCCTCACCGCGGGTGCGAAAGACAAGCGTTACGCGCTGCCCCATTCACGAATCATGCTCCACCAACCCGCCGGTGGAATGCAAGGTCAGGCTACCGATATCGATATTCACGCGAAGGAAATCTTAAGGGTCCGGGAAGAACTGAACGGTATCCTCGTCAAGCATACGGGCCAAACTGTGAAGAAAATAGAGAAGGATACGGACCGAGACATGTTTATGACGTCTAAGCAGGCGTTGAGCTACGGGGTTATAGACCAGGTTATTTCCGCACGTGAGAAGGACGAGGAAGAAGGTACCTCTAAAAAAAATAAGTAAGCAGGAGAACCCTGCATATTATTTTTCGGCGACGCTTTCCGTTTCATCCTACGGTTGAGTTTATGGTTTCTTGAGAAATAATGGCGTCTATACTCCCTCTTCCGTGGGCCTATATTTGCCACGCTACCCCTTTGCCGGGGTTTCGGCCTCGCCGAACAAGTGACAACTCACGGTATGCTGCTTTCCCTTCTCGGAGTTGCCAACGAGTCGTGGGGCAATAGTAGCGCAGTGGGTCATGGCTCGCGGGCACCGCGTGTGGAAAGAACAGCCTCCTGGTGGGTTTGAAGGCGACGGTACGTCCCCGCCCAATATGGTTCGGTCTGTCCGCACATTAGGATCCGGAACGGGATTAGCTGACATCAACGCTAACGTATAAGGGTGTTTAGGGTTTCGGAACAGCTCATCCACCGGAGCAACCTCGACCAACTTGCCCAGGTACATCACGGCTACTCGGTCCGCAACGTTTTGTACGACGTTCAAGTCATGGGATATGAAAAGGTAAGACAGCCCCAGGTCATCTTTAAGATCTCTGAGTAAATTAAGTATTTGCGCCTGAATTGACACATCCAAAGCAGAGACAGGCTCATCGCAAATTATCAGTTTAGGGCTCAAAGCTAGCGCACGTGCAATCCCGATGCGCTGACGTTGGCCACCGGAAAATTCGTGCGGATAGCGTGAGCGATAGGTTGTTGACAGTCCAACGCGTTCCAAGAGCAAATCAACTTGCCTATCCAGCATTTTTCCCTCACAAATGCCATGCACTTTGAGAGGCTCAGAGAGCATCGCTCCTACCGTCATACGGGGATTCAAAGAGCTATAGGGATCTTGGAAAATTATTTGTATCTGGCGCCTAACCTGTCGTATTTGCTGCGGGGAAAATTTCCGAATATCTTGGCCATGGAACAGGATCTCTCCCCCAGTCGGTTCGATAAGGCGTAATAGGGATCTAGCTAGAGTTGTTTTTCCACATCCCGATTCGCCTACCAAGCCTAGCGTTTCTCCTCGGGGTATAGAAAAGGAGACGTCGTCCAGAGCCTTCACCCACGCCGAGATTCGTGAGAAAACCCCACGCCTCACGGGGTAATATTTCTTCAATCTACGAACTTCTAATTGGGGCCCAACTGGCGGTAGCTTCATCGTCATTAGACTTTGCCCATAACGCGGATCTTATCTGGTTTATTGTCAACGCGATCCCCGCCGTGCAGCCAGCACAGCGCCTTGTGATTTGGCTCAATCTCCATTAGAGAGGGCGGCTCGTTTTCACAATGTTCCAGGGCTTCGGAGCATCGCGGAAAAAAAGAGCAGCCTTTAGAGTAGTACAGTGGCGACGGTACTGTACCGATAATAGGCTCGAGTCGCTGGTTAGGAGAACTTGGTTGAGGCAGTGCTCGAAGCAGTGCGCGTGTATATGGGTGTGAAGGATTGTCAAAGAGGTTGTGAACAGGTGCCTGTTCAACAACTTTTCCTCCATACATCACCGCGACACGTTCCGCGAACTGCGCAACTACCCCCAAGTTATGAGTGATTAGAAGAATAGCAAGCCCCATCTCCCGCTGCAGACGTTGCAGCAGGTCAAGAATCTGCGCCTGTACTGTCACATCCAACGCCGTTGTCGGTTCGTCTGCTATGAGTAGAGCAGGACGGCAAGCCAGGGCTATCGCAATCATGACCCTCTGTTTCATTCCGCCGGACAATTCATGAGGGTACTGCGTAAGCCGGTCCTTCGGAGAAGAAATTCCGACGGTCTCCAGCAACGATACTGCCCGGCTTCTTGCCTCGCTGCGCGATAATCCCTGATGTAGTTCCACCACTTCACTAATCTGCTGCCCTATACTTAGAACCGGGTTCAGCGACGTCATCGGTTCTTGAAAAATCATGCTAATGGCCCTGCCTCGAATTCCGCTCATTTCTTCCGCCGACAAACGGGTGAGGTCCTGGCCCTTATAAATGACAGAACCGCACACTATGCGACCAGGGGGTTCTATAAGTTTCATGATTGATAACGCTATAGTGGATTTTCCACACCCTGATTCACCAACCACTGCAAGAGTTTCCCCAGAACAGACCTCAAAATCTACGCCCCGCACGGCCTCAACCTCACCTTCGTCTGTGGAAAAAGTAACACGGAGGTCTTTAACTCGAAGAATAGAATTTCCCATTCACCGTTTCCGTAACCTGGGGTTCAACGCCTCTCGTAGACCTTCCCCAACAAGGTTGAATGCCAGCACAACAACAAAGATTGCTGTCCCCGGAACGAAAAACAGCCACGGCGCGTCGAAAATAAATCCTCTGCCATTAGCCAAAACGTTCCCCCAAGTCGCAAACGGGGGTTGTACTCCGAATCCCAAAAAGCTGAGGCTCGATTCTGTAAGAATAGCACCAGCCACCCCAATAGTTGCTGAAACCAAAACGGGGGCTATCGCATTTGGTACCATGTGCCTGAATATAATACGTGAATCGGGTAAGCCGAGCGCGTGGGCAGCTGTCACGAAATCCTGTTGCCGCAACGCAAGAAATTCGGCGCGCACAAAACGAGCGGTCGCCATCCAACTCGTCAGTCCGATAACAACCATAATGTTATAAATGCTCGGTGGCAGGAGTGCTACAACTGTCAGGATTAAAAAAAATGTAGGGAAGCAAAGCATAATATCCGTGAATCGCATGATCACTGTGTCAACGGTGAACATGCCGATTTTAACGGAGCCATAGAAGCCGGATAATCCGCCGAGAGTAATTCCGATAACAAGTGAAATCCCGACCGCTATAAAACCTATAGACAACGAGACAAAGGACCCCTGTAACATTCGAGAGAATACGTCACGCCCTAGCTCGTCGGTACCGAGTATGTAAATTCCCCCTAGAGGCTGGCGTGCAGAAGGAATTAAATCCAAGGAGACTCGCGACATCGGTGGTAAAAATTTGTCTGGTAAACGGACGGCGGCTGGGTCAAAGATAACCAGCCATTCAGTCAGCACCTTTCCTGAAATTGCCGTGATCGCAAGGAGGACAAGGACAAGCAGGCCGCTAAACGCAAGCCGGTCTTTTCGAAATATCCACCAGGCCTCACGAAAAGCCGTATCTGGCTTTCTCAGCACGTTGGCATTTGTGGGTAAAGACATGGTCTGCTATCTACACTTGTTTATTGCAACCGAATTCGCGGATCCACGATCGCGTACAATAGATCGGAAAACGCAGTGCCGGCTAAGGTCAGCGCTGCCGCAATGAAATTGATCGTCAGAATCACCGGGAAATCACGCGCCAAAATCGCTTCATAGCCAAGACGGCCCAGGCCCGGCCATGCAAATATTTGCTCAAAAATTACCGATCCGCCGATAAGACCCGGCAGCAAGAAACCAAACATCGTGACAAAGGGCAACAACGCATTTCTAAGCGCATGGTGATAAATTACGCGCTCTTCTGTCAGGCCTTTTGCCCGCGCGGTCCGCACATAATCTTGCCGTACAACTTCCAACATTTGAGAGCGAACATACCGCGATAAAATCGCAATGCCGGCCATGGCAGACATCACGGATGGAACGACTAGGTGCCATAGCCTATCCATCCACCGAAAAGCCGGCTCGGCGTTCTCCATACCAAAAGTGCGTATACCAATAACGGGAACATTCAGAACCTCTGCGACCCATTGAATGGCCAGATAGGAGAGGAAAAATCCCGGGATAGAAATTAGTGCGTACGCGACAAACGTAGTCGTCTTGTCAAACCGTGAGCCACGCTCGAGAGCCGCTCGAATTCCAGTCGGAAAAGACAAAGTCCAGACGATCAATGTCGTACACACGAAAAGCGGCAATGAGTTCAAAAATCGGCGCCAGATTTTGGGCAAAACTGGTTGGTTGTCTTTGAAGGACTTAAGTTCCCCCGTTGTCAGGTCGCGCAGCCAATACGCATATTGCAAATATAGCGGTTGGTCTAAATGGAAGGCCGCACGAATGCGCGCGATATCTTCAGGTTTCATCCGAGGATTAGACGGATCGACTTCGCTCGGTTCGCCCGGCGCCAAGTGAACTATAGCAAAGGCCATCACAGAAATAATGATTAATAGGATTATTCGCTGGGTAATAATCCGAAAAAGGTAAGTCCACATGAAATTTGGCTTCTGAGGATTCTTAAAAGTCCGGTGTAAATTCGAGCTTACGCCACCTGTTGAAGTAAAATGATAGGTTTCCGCTCCTCGTAGGATAAATTTTTTCGTATTTCTCGCGGCCGTCGTTTTCTTTTGAGACTAGGACTATTTTTTTATCCAGGACCCTTGTCGCTAGCCCGACATAAAGAAAGGAATAAGGTTGGTCTATTGCTATGGCTTCATGAAGACGGTGTGTGAGTTTGCGTTGTTCATTATAATCATATTCTTTACGCAGACGAACTATTAACCGATCGACATCCGGATTGTTGTAACCTACAAAATTCAGCTGTTGAGGGCCGGCCTGGCTGGAGTGAAAAAGCTGGTAGAGGTCCGGATCAATGCCCATGCTCCAACCCAGCACTACCGCATCAAAGGAGCCAGTGTTGACAAAGTCTTTAAGAAATACCGCCCATTCAAACACCTGTGTGTTACACTTCACACCTATAGCCTTCCATGCGTCCTGTGCTATCGCCAAAATGTTCGAGCGAATGGAGTTACCATTATTCGTGATCAAGTTGAATTCAAAAACTGCCCCATCTCTTTCCAACCAGCCTTCTTCGTTTATTTGCCACCCTACCTCCTGGAGCAAGCTTCGAGCACGAGCCGGATCATAAGGCAGCGGGTTAATCCGTGTGTTGTACCAATCAGTTTGGCGCGGATACGGGCCGGTGATTCTCTCGCCCTCGCCATACAACAAAAACGTGATAATCTCATCTACATTGATCGCCATGCCTAGTGCACGGCGAACCCGTTTGTCAGCAAAAAGCGGGTTTCGGTTATTATATCCTATGTAAGAGTAGCCAAACCCCGTGCTGGAAAACGCTTGGTACTTCGGGTCCCGCCGGTACCGCGCAACTTGATGCGGCTGTACCCCATACGTGTCTATTGCCCCACTTTTGAACTCTACCTCTTGAGTAAGAAGCTCCGGAACAACACGAAAATAATAATTCTCGTACTCAGGCACTAGGTCCCAGTAGTCCTGGTTCCGCGCAAGATGTATAAACTCGTCTCCTTGCCATTCAATGAAGCGGAATGCGCCGGTCCCGATCGGATGTCGGTTAAATCGACTGTCGCGCAGGCCAAAATTTTTCCTGCCCGTTTGCGACATTTCTCGATCTCTCATTTCTACGTCAAGCATGAGCGAGTTCAGCAGATGCTCGGGCAAGATACCTATGGTCCAAGCATTAATCGCTGGCGAATGTAGGCGCTTGTAAATTACTCGCACGGTATGAGTATCCACCACTTCAACCCGCTTGATCGGCTCGTAATCGGAAGTTCGGGGAGAAATATTACGAGGGTTCATTATCGCCTCAAATGTGAATTCTACGTCGCCCGCGTCGAACAGATGCCCGTCGTGAAAGCGAACGTCCTTCCGCAAATGAAACAATATGATCGGATTGTGCTCGGTCACTGGCAAAACAACAGGCAACTGGGACCAGAATTGATCCTGCCTAGCCGGATCAATAAACTTGATGTTTCTAGCATAGTCATAGTTCTCGTAATATGCCGAGCCAAGAACGCCACTGAGGCGCTCGAACAAATCCTGATCTACTTTGTTTAATGCGAACTCGATACGATCGGGAATACGTAAGGCAACTTCTACTACGTCCGTCTGCAATGGGCTCCCCGCATCACCTGCAGTCACAGAAAAGTTTTTGGCGGTCTCATGTCCGGGCAACAACCGAACCGAATTTAAAGTATTAGCAAGATCCGGCAGGGTTCCTTCGGATAGGGCAATAGAGATCGCTTCGACCAGACGCTTCCCTGTAGCACGTGTTCCATCAGGTAAAATATAATCTGGTCGCGCTAAGAGGTAAGCTTTCTCCGATATCGTCCAATGGGCTGCTAACCGTCCTCGCAAGACGAGGTTTTCATCTAAATCCAGCAAACCATCAAAAACAAGATCTGTGATACGGCTGCTCGCAGCGTCCGCATTGAGGATGGGATTTAGAATTTTCGCGTCCGCAATGGACCCCTCAATATAAGTGCGCAACCGAGCCGGGTTTCCCACGGTCTGTTTCTCGTAGCTTGGCACCCAGAAGTAAGACTGAACCAAGACACCCAGAAGCAAAATCGGAGCGAGTACGAGGAACCATTTTACGTTCATGGCCCTGCTACTGTATCCTGTATCCAAGTAATAGCCTACCACACCAAGCTAAAACTGTGACTAGGAAACAGCATAAGGGTTTAGCGTATCAGTCACTTTCCCGTTCCCAATACGGCGGATTGTCTAGCGGCGGGCTTGTTTCACCCAGCTGGAACAGGACCCCGCATGCGCTCTTGGGCGATATGAACGCATCTCGAAACTGTGGATCGTCAAGATGCCTGTCAACAACGCGTATACCCTTACCCTCAAGCAATTCGACTTTCTCCCTTAGACTCGGGGTTTGCAAAGTGATGTGGTGCACCCCTTCGCCACGCTTTTCTATGAATTTAGTTAAAAAGCTATTTGGAGTAATGGGTTCCAGAAGTTCGATAGTGAACCCAGACAAATCAAAAACGGCAAACCGGAAGGTGCCGCCACGGTCAATCCGTTCAAAACGGAACGACGCTCCAAGGACACTTTCAAAGAACACACGACCGCGCTCGATACTGCGCACGGCTATCCCTACGTGGTCGAATCGACCCACAGCACTAGACTTTGTTTCCACAGGACCCTCCCTTCGCTCCCAATACGCCTCGGCAGGGTGTATCGTGTTTACTATGATCAGAGCAAGAGACACTCCAAGCGGAGCGCAGGCAAAGCTTTCGTTCCCTTTCCTTTTCAATAGGGATAGGTTTAATTGCGATTAATAAGGAGCATTCATGGGTACGGACAATGCTGGCACGGGACAGCTACAGCCAAGCAAAATTAATACCTGGATCACGGCGACTCGCCCGTTCTCGTTTACAGCGTCTGTAACACCAGTACTAATCGGATCAGTTTTCGGTGCAATCGACGGCCCCTTCTCCTGGAGCCGTTTCTTCCTTGCTCTGTTTGGGTCGCTCTTCATCCATATAGGAACAAATCTGATAAACGACTATTACGACTACAAGAGTGGCGTAGACACATTAGAGTCTGGAAGTGGTAGCCAGATTCTTCCACGACAACTGCTTTCTCCGAGTGAAATATATTGGGGTGGAATCACCGCCTTCGGTGCCGGCAGCGCGCTCGGCCTGTTGCTAGTCGCCATGTGCGGGTGGCCCATACTCGTGCTCGGTATCACAAGCGTCCTGGCCGGCTATTTTTACACGGCGAATCCTGTATCGCTAGCCTATATTGCACTCGGGGAGGCCACCGTTTTTCTGTTTATGGGGACAGTCATTGTTGCAGGTGCCTATTACGTTCAGCGTGAAACCTTTGCCTTAGTACCCATTCTAACCTCTCTACCTGTTGGTTGTCTGGTTGCCGCAATCTTGCAAGCAAATAACATCCGAGACAGTGAATCCGACAAATCGAACGGGAAAAACACATTGGCCACCGTCGTTGGTCGAAACGCCGCAAATTGGGAGTTCGCGGCTTTGATCTATGGTGCATTTCTTCTGACGGGAGGCTTAGTTGTCTTTGGATATTCGCCCCTGCCGGTACTTTTGACTTTGCTGTCCCTTCGCATGGCCGTTCCTTTAGTCAATAGGGTGTTCAGAGAAATAGATTTGCGCGACATCGACGAGCAGACAGCAAAGCTTCACCTGGAATATGGTGTCTTATTGATAACAGGCTTGATAATTGGCGGACCCTTTTTCTAGCAGGCTATTAGATGAGCTATTTTAGACCGTCTGATCTCTCGTCAACGGCATCGTTGGACAGCCGCAGGAATTAATCCGGGCGGCAGAGATCTATTAGCTTATCCAATCGAGGTATAATCGTATGTCCAACGTCATGGTGTTTCTCATCCCCGGAGCGATCGATTAGCACAGCCCCTACGCCCGCGTTTTGTGCGCCTATGAAATCGATCTCATAGCTGTCCCCTACGTGGAGGGCTTCGCCCGGTTCGAGCCCGTAAATTTTCAGGGCCTTCTCGAATATTTTCTTACTGGGTTTGGCCGCACCGGCGGAAGTCGAAGCCACGACAGACTCAAAGAACTCCTTAATCCCCAGGCCTTCTAATAAGGCAAACAAGCGAGAATCAAAATTAGAAATAATACCGAGGCGCAAATTCATTTCTTTGAGTGAAAAGAGGGTCTCACGAGTTTCTGGGTATAACTTCCACGTCTTCGCCTCAGAGAAAAGATCATAGAGCGCCTCAAAATAGACGTCGAATTGAGGAAAGGACCCGTAAGGAGCAAAAATGTCGCTTACCAAATCGAACCACCACCGCCTTTCAAGTGCGGGTAAGTCTCGCGGAGCGAACGAAGGAAACGCCATGGGGGGAGCATTCGTAAAGGCTCGACGGAACCCCTCTTCGAGAACTTTCTCAGTGACATTTTTCCCATGTTTCCGGGCTAGCGAAGTATAAATTTCTCCGACTGACCCATCTAAATGAAAAAGGGTTCCGGCAGCATCAAAAAATATTGCTTTAATTGCCATGCACACTGATACTCATACGCTCTCGATGTGTTTGAGCGCCACGTCCAAAACGTCTAAAAACATACGTAGATCTTCAAGGCTCGTATAATAGTGAATGGAAATTCGTAATCCGCCTATTCGAGAACAATACCGCACGGTGGTATAGATTTGCTGCCCTTGAAGGACAGAATCCAACTCATGCACTTTGTCGGCGACGGGAAAGGGCTCACAACTCACAATTCCCGAACGGAGGTGGCGCGCCTTCGGAGTCCAGACTTTTATGCCTCGACGCGTGAGTTCCTCTATGAGGAAATCACCCAAGGCCCGCACATATTCGACCACGGCTTTGGGATCCAATCGATTGAAATAGGTAACAGCCTCTGCAAGTCCAGCCGTACCAAGATGTCGAGGCATACCGTGTGTCTCAAACCGACGAGCATCGGACGCCATAGGTAAAGAGAGGAAAGGCGTGAGCTCCGGATCGCCAAGGTACTTGGCCCAACCTCCTTCCGGCTCTGCCAGGGCGGATAACCCATGCGCCACAGTAGGTTCTACTGAAATATCTATTTCATCTCTGACATACAGTACTCCCACATTAAAGGGAGCGTTGAGCCACTTTTGTCCACCAGCCGCGAGAAAATCAACCTGCAACTTCGAAAGGTCTAAAGGAACGACACCTAATTGCTGGATAGCATCCACCACTAGAAAAATTCCGCGTTCTCTCGCCAGTTGAGAAAATGCTGCAAGGTCCATGCGGAGGCCATTGATCCACTGAACAGCGCTTACGATGATCGCCCGGGTCTTGTGATCTATAAGTTTTTTAAAATCTTCAATCGTGACAAACCCGCCACGGTGCGATACGACTCTGACCTCTACTGTCTGGTGACGCTGAGCGTGTGCCGCGCTTATGGCAACCTGTGGGTACTCCAAATCGCAAAGGACAAGGTTGTCTCCTGCTGAAAATGGTATCGCAGAAAGCGCGAGATTGAGGCCCATGGTTGTATCGCCAATCAAAGCGATTTCCTCCCTCCGGGCATTGAGTAGTTTTGCCACCTCTTTTCGCGCCTGCGGGCCTGGTTTTCCCAGTTCCTCATAATAAGCTTTGTACCCCATGCCAGCGGGACCTTGCGCAAGTAGTGTCGAAACCCGCCTAACAGCGTCGGTAGCAGATTTCGCTGGCAACCCGATGCTCGCCGAGTTGAGGTATACCTGCCCATGCGTTCCGGGAAAGTCTTGCCGTATCAGATCAACATCGAACATATTTTACCTTCCCTACGCAATCAGCAAGAGCACACCTACGTGCCACACATGAACTCCGACGAATACCGTTCGGCCCTTCACCGCCACCAACAAATCCGGCAATAATTCATTGGATTTGTACAGATTCCAACCCCGTCCTAATGGTAAGTGCGCTGTTCGCGACCGAGCGCGGTTATCTCGAGAACCAGCTGGTCTATCGCACGGCGAAGTTCATGTCCGTTCTCCTCTATCAATTGCTTGTTTTTCAGTTCGGTGCCGTCTGTCAATCCCACGGACGCAAAAAACGAATCTTGTAGTTCGGACCGTTGAGATAGCAATTTGTCTACTCGTCCCAGCGAATTCGCCCGGATCGTGTGCGGTCCGACCTCGTCTCCAACAATTAAGAAACGGCTTAGCAGCCCCGCATGGTAATCGGCTACCTTTCCAAGTAGCGACGGATCCCACCGTATATGCATTATGCAAAATGAATTGCTAAGCGCCTGTGCCGCCCCGGCAAGATCACTCTTAGCGACCAACTCATCAACAACGACTGAGCGGGCACATTGACGACGAAATGTCATTCGTTCAAACGCTCCGCCATAAGTCCTCTTTAAAGCATAGGTAAAAACACTCACAAAAATGACAATCACCAAAAGACCAATTAAAAGAAGCACCAGACTCAAGATTGTGGTCATAAAATTTCCTCAAGGCTCGCTCGCTTCTCGAACAACCTTCCACATAGCAGTACCAATACGCGCTCTTGCTATCTCTGAAAGCTCCGAGGTCGTAAGGCCGGTGTTTGTCCATTCTTTATATTTTGCCTCTCCGACCCGGAAAGGTCGGCGCGCACGAAGGTCGAGTAGTTCCTCTGTTATGCGTCGGTTCAGTCCCGAAATTGCGGGACGCAGCTCGGTTCTTAGGCGTCGATTTTTTGCCCACCTTGGGACCGATCCTACCGAGTTCAACGATACCTTTTGTAGTCTTTTGGCGAGTTCGATCTGAAGACTAAAAAAATCCTCAGCTGCCGCGAGAAGATGTTTCGAGAGCGGTGGTGGAACCGATCTCGCAATTTGGGCCGCTATCTCTTCGAGGACGATGCTTTCCCGAGCCCTGTCCTCGATCGGCAGGCCGTGCATGCGCTTATACTCGGCTATACCCCGCATTAAGGCAAATCGAATATCCAGTAAAGAAAGCAGGCCTTTTATCCGCAGGGGAATATACTCCCGGTCACTGCTCCCCAGCCAAGTCCGTCGTGCACACGTAAGGTACCCCTCCACCTCTTTCTGGAGCAACCATTCATCCGTCCATTTTCGAAGGTCGACGTTGGAAGAATTCATGAGAATAGCCTTGGAATCATTCCCAAAACTTGGAAGAGCGTGAAGCTCTGGATGAGGATTCAAAAAAGAATCTACTTCTAACGAATCGGTGAGCAAAGCGTCGGCATCGTTACTGAGGATTATTGCGGGTAGGGACCTGTTAAGGGTTGTTGTCAGCAGCTTGGCACGTGGGAATCGGCTCCTTGCAACTTGCTCGAGATGTCCTCCTGCATTTACAGCGAGGCGTACCCCAATCTCGTCTATTGAGCCAATATCCGGGAAACGGTTTAGATCGGCCACAACAGCAACGGATTCCGTTCTGGCATACGGCCTAGTAAATGAGGCTCGGAGAGCCCGTTCGGGACGAACGGTAATTCCACTCATCGCAAGGTCAAATTTGTCAGCGGCTAGATCTTCCAACAAAGCCGGCCATTTGAACCTGACGAACTCTATTCGCGCGCCTAAATCTTCGGCCATCTGTATCGACAACTCTATATCAAAACCTTCGCACTGATTCTCACCCCTTCGACAAAGGCTGAATGGTGCATAATCGCCACTCGTACCTACGCGTAACACGCCGCTCGCCTTTATCGCGGCTAGTTCCCGGCCGAAGGCGAGACTTGGCGCTACAAGAGCTAAAACCACCCCAGCCAACAAGACAATATGAACCCAATGACTACTCGATTCCTTGTTCACGGTACTCACGAGAAAACCTTACATAATTGCTTGCCGACCGGTGTAGAGAGTCAATTTCCTGATCATTTAAGGGTCGGACTACCTTTCCCGGGTTCCCGAGAATTAAGGATCGAGGGGGTACGACCGTGCGGGGCGTAACGACAGCGCCCGCTCCAATGAGACACTCGCTCCCTATGTCGCAACCATCAAGAACTATCGCTCCGATGCCCACAAGCGTAAAACTTCCGATAGTACACGCATGTACGACTACGTTATGTGCGATAGACACCCCCTTCCCGAGGATAGTCGGTATTCCTCCACTAAAAACATGAATAGTCGCATTGTCTTGAACGTTGACGCGCGCGCCGATGCGAACGTAGCATACGTCACCACGTATGACCGAGTTAAACCAGATGCTGGATTCAGGACCAACATGTACGTCTCCTATAATTTGGGCGCTTCTTTGGACATAGACCGTTTCGTCAATCGTAGGTGAGATTCCATTATGCTCAATAATCATAGGCTTAACTGCTCCATCGGATTTTCATAGGTGGTCACGTTGACCGGGTCAACCACGTAACACTATTGAGGCACCTCCATATCGCCCCTTGTTCGCGTGCATAGAACGGTTTATTGTTCCGCAAAGAGGCACCAATGACGGACAGCGACCGGCAGAAACCCATCCTCTCCGTTTTACTCCGGGCGGCGATACTCTCAGTTGTGATCGCGACGTCGGCCAACGCGGCCGGCCCGGCACCCGGGACGGAAGGTTGGCAGGGAGGCCGGCCAAGTGCGTCCGAACAGACGATACCCACCCCAGTGCCGCAATCGCCAGTACCTTCTGATCAACAAGTGTTAGAAATTCCCATACCCGGGGACCAGGGGCAATCAACGAATAGAAAAACTCAAGGGAGCAACGTTTGGCCCAATCCGCAGGAGAAACGTCCTCAGATCGACCAGTTGGTGACCGTTACGGTGACAGACCAAAACGGCGGCTATGTACCGGGACTGCAGGCTGACGATTTCGTGGTATACGAAGGCAACACACCGCGAAGGATTACCTATTTTAATACGGGGGAAAACGAACCCATCAGCCTGGGCCTAATAGTCGACACGAGCGGCAGTATGCAGAATAAAATAATGCGTGCAAAGCATGCTCTAAAACTTTTCATTAATTCCATCAAAACGGAAGATGAGGTGTTTCTCGCAGGATTCGATGCACAGCCTTATTTGGTTCAGGACTTCACAGACAGTAGAACACTCCTTTCACAGGGCATCAACCTCTTTAGCCCGCGCGGGGGAACGTCCCTTTACGACGCGATACTCACTGGGTTACGGCGTGTAAAGAACGGCAAACATCTGAAGAAAGCATTAATTATTATGACTGACGGTATGGACACTGCGAGTTTGTCCTCTCTCAGACAGACCATAAACGTCTCGAAGCGATCTAGCGTGCTAATTTACACTATTGGTATAGGCAACCCACATCGTCGGTACACCAGAGGGACCAACGGTTTCAGTATCGGTCCATTTGGCATAATGGTTGGCGGCCGGGATGAAAGAGTTGACTCCGAAACGCTTCAGAAAATAAGTGATGAAACTGGCGGCCGCCATTTCCTACTCAATACAAGGGACGTGGTCGGCAGCCAAGCGGTCTTGGATAAAGCGACTCAGACGATCTCGCGCGAACTCCGGTTTCAATACAGTCTCGGCTACGGGTCATCGGATCGCGGAACGTATAGGAGTATCCGGGTCGAGAGCACACGTCCCAACGTCCTCGTCCGCACGCAAAAAGGCTATGCCATAGAATAGACGAAGAGAAGACTCGAGCTTACTTCTTTTTTAAGAGGGTGTCCCGCACTTTTTCCCGGTCCAGCGGGGATGTGTCCAACGTGTCAAAAACGCTGGCAATTGCTTGAACGCAGCGGACAAAATCTGGCCAGGTGGCCTTGGGACTAGTGAACGTCAAGTGTGCAGAGTGTGCGTGTTCGTGCGTATGTGCCTCACCGCTATTCCGTTTACTTTCGACATCGAAAGGCCGCGCTGCAGTATTGACAGTCAAATGGAACACGTCGCTATCCTCATCGCCTACTGGCCGTCGCAACTCCATTGAAAGGCCTCCATCGCCCCCGTCAGCCTCCACAATGTACCACTCGCCGGGATAGGCACTCGAAACCTTAATCTTTGGAAGTTTTTCCTTCGCATCCGTTGCCATATGAATTTGTTTCCGCGCTACGCTAAAGGGTCCCTACCAGACCAGTTTTGCTAGGTCGCAATCTGTTACACGGACCGTAGCCGAGCACGACATTCGCTCACAGCTAATGTCGCACGCCGATTGATATCTTTACCACCATAAGCCGCCCCTTCCTAACAGACCCAGTTTGTAGCGTCAACAGACAGGAATCGATCAAATAACACATAGATTCCTATTACTCCTTTTAGATAAGCTACTTACATTTCCATAACGATGTTTTATTATTGTTCGTTTTACGAATGATAGTTCCTAAAGTAAAGGTCCGCAGAAAATCAGAACATTATCCAAATCGCGCTTTTTGTGATGAATTAGCTCTTGACCCTTCCAGGGGAGTTCGCTACGCTACTCGCAGCTTAGAGGCGTCCGGAGTGTGGGAACCCCGTCGTCTTGGCCGAGGCCCGGATGCATCGCATTCGGGCCTTTTTCGTATTTTGTCATAAATATTAGGGATCTACGCTAGTTCATGAGGCAAATTCGTGATGTCCTTACCTACAAGGAAAACTATCTTTGTTTCGCCTGTCGATCCGAAAGCCGACGCCAAATCAATCTCTGAAGGCGTGGCTATTGCGTCGCCGGGCTCCATAGTCCTTCTGGATGCGGGTCATTATTCTCGATCGGAGACCAACGAGTCATTTCCACTGATCGTGCCGTCCGGTGTAACCCTGCACGGCGTAGCCCAACGACACTGTCTGGTGAACGGTGAAGGGCACGGCACACCATCTTTCGACCCAATAGACCCACTCCACTCGCTGTTAGTATTGGAAGATGGCGCCACTATTGCAGAAGTATCGATTACGAATGGGGGGGGTAATGGCATATCCACCCTTCCCAAATCCCGTACTACAATCCGGTCGTGCATGATTACTCGAAACGGACAACACGGTATTTACCTCTGCGGGGCGGAAGAGGCATCGATATTCGATTGTCGGCTCTCTGACAATGGCCTGGGTCAACTCCGACCAAGGCTACCGCGCGGGACGTCCGCGCGCCAAGGACATCACATCTTCGCAGAGGCGCGGCGAGGGAGTCGGAACCGTCTTCAGATCACTAACAATATCATGCGACGTTGTTTCGCCGATGGTATTGCCCTAGTTTGCTTCTTTTCCGAAAACAACGCAGTCTCTTCACGCGCCACGATAGCCAGTAACACCGTAATAGAAAGCGGCCGCGCCGGATTGCTCATCTCTTGCTCTTTCGGCCCGTCCTACAATGATCAGGCAGTAACCATTACCCACAACATATTCAAAAAAAACGAAGAGGCCGGGATCAACATTCTCCCGGCAATACCCCTAGCGAAAAAAGTACCCCAACATAACCATACTCAAGTTACTATAACGAATAATCGCATCGAATCGAGCAACGTTTGCATTGCGCTTCACGGAGCAATGGGAGAAGCCCATTCCAATCATTGCGACGCAATTGTAGCGGGTAACACAATTACCAATTGGCGGCACCGGGGTTTACACGTGCTTGGGGCCCTCGGAATACCTAAGTTCGCCACAAGCCACAACGTCGTTACCACCACAGTCTCATCGAATGTCTTAGTAGGTCGTTCCCCTGCTTTGGCCGTACAAGGCGCAGCGGGACCAGCGGAGTGCTCCCTCCACGAAAATCAAGTAAGGGCTCGGCTTTTACATAACGATACCTCGACGTCCAAAGACCCCGCGGTTATCTTATACAGCGGCGAAGCCCACAATTCTGTAGACTTAAGCGGAAGCAGCGATTCCCACGTGCTTAGGGCCCAGAGTCTTCTAGAAAATCTCTAGGGTGAGTACACTTTACGGATTCCTGCGAAGACGCTAAGACGGCGTCGCAGTCTCGTATTCGTTTCGATAGCATAACCGTCACGTATGACAGCGACAAAAGGAGGAACCCCGTGATACGCTTAACATTTGTCCTGCGGAGAAAACCCGGGAACTCTCGTGCCGATTTCCAAAACTATTGGCGGGAAACACACGGTCCCCTAGTAGCAAAACACTCGTCTGCGTTGAACATTCTCCGGTACGTGCAAGTGCACACCCTAGACGACCCAACCAACGAGGCCCTCGCGACAGCCCGCGGCGGGATGGAGGAGCCCTACGACGGCGTGGCGGAGCTTTGGTGGCCAAACCGCGAGGCACTGACCTCAACTCTAGAAACGCCTCAAGGCCAAGCAGCCGCAAAGGAACTCCTGGAAGATGAGGAACGCTTCATAGACCTTCCCGCATCCCCCTTGTGGCTAAACTACGAATACCCTCAGGTTAACCCCACGCCCGAGGAAATGATCGCTAGAGAAAGCAGCCCGTTAGTAAAGATTTTCTTTTGCCTCCGGCACCCTGAAAATCTGAGTCTAGAACAAGCGCAACTCTATTGGCGCACCAATCACGGCCCCTTAATTCGTGGGCTCGCGCCAGGAATGCGCATGCAGCGTTACCTTCAAGTCCACTATTATAAAGACGAAATTGAACATTTATTGCGAGATGGACGTCACACAGCAACCACACCCTACATGGGACATGCGGAAGCTTGGTTCAACCGTGCAGATCTCGCCACTTTAGCTGAAGTACCGGAAGCCAGCCACGCCTTTGACTTGGCGGTCGAGGACGAATCTCACTTCATTGACTTCAAAAGGTCTGCCATGTGGATAGCAAAGGAACGGGTATTTATAGACCGCAGATAGTCAGGGACAGAAGGAAATTATGCACCTTGGACGTGGGTCCCTTACGCTGGCCTTATCCTGTTCCTGGAATTAACACGTGGCCCGATACCGGATTCGGATACGGACCAGAGTAGAGGAGACGCCTCGATTCATTCCGCCGAAAAAGTCATCTCGTCAATGCGCGGGTATTCCCACTTCCTAAGCCGCTTTCTTGCTAGTGCGCTTTGACGTCGTTCCAAGACGCTTCTTGGCGGCACGCTTCCTTTTGGCAGCAGCCCGCTTTTTCTTATCCTCGTTCACCATCGTCTGGATGGCACGCCAGTCCAGCACATGCGCTATATTCCCATTTTGATCATGGAATGCGACAGGGCCGTATACGTTGGCCAGATATATAGTATCGACGGGGTGCGAAGTTGCCTCGTGCACCGCGCCCGCCGGCTCATAGACCCAGTCCCCGGCACGTGCGGATCCACCCCGATAATCGAAGCCTCCGGAAATTACGTAAAAGTCGGCGGCCCCCAAATGGGTATGCGATGGATTAACTTGCCCCTTTTTTGCCCTAATAAGTGCACTCCAAGCGCCCGTCTCTTTACTAATGCGTAGCACCTTGAATTCGTTGCCATCGCCACTTTTAATCCAAGCTTCCTTTCCTGTGCGGACTAACGCCGCGTCAAACTGGTCGAACGCTTCTCCGGTTTTAGCCATAATGCCTCCCTGTATTGGTTTTAAAGACTTCCTGGGCATTCTAGTCGGGCAGCTAAATGATGTGCAAGGGCCCGTATGCAAAGCTTTCCATAGAAGGGGCACAGGCAGGCCCGCAGAAACGAGCCCAGCCACGACCTCACGGTAATAGACGTGTACGTTGATCTGTTTTAAACTGCACCAAGCGATGGTCGCAGAATCATGACAACGGAGTGATCAGAGGAGAGACCCATGACGATTAGTCTTTTGGAAGGTAACGCGAAGGAAAAGTTCGGCTTTGATCCGGAAGAGTTACGAGCGAAATACCGTAATGAGCGAGACAAACGGATCCGTGAGGACGGAAATTCCCAATACCTAGAGGTAGAAAACGAATTTGCCAACTACAACTACGATCCCTACACGAGAAGAAGCGACCGCGACCCTTTGAACGATGAGGTGCAGATTGCCATCGTGGGTGGAGGGTTCGGAGGTTTATTGATGGGCGGTAGGCTGAAAGAGGCCGGGTTCGACGACATTCGTATGATAGAGCAGGCAGGCGACTTTGGAGGCACGTGGTATTGGAATCGTTACCCGGGCGCAATGTGTGATGTCGAGTCCTATTGTTACTTACCCCTGCTAGAAGAGCTTAATTATGTCCCGAAACATAAATATTCATTCGCCCCTGAAATCTTTGAACACAGTAAGGCAATTGCCCGGCATTATGACCTCTACCGGAATGCTTGTCTACAAACGGGTGTCAGTAAGATGGTCTGGGACGAAACGGCTAGTCGCTGGATAATAAGTACCGACCGTGGTGACAATATCCGTGCGCAATACGTCGCAATGGCCAATGGCCCCCTAAATCGACCCAAGCTACCAGGAATTCCCGGGATCACCAATTTCCGGGGACATACTTTCCATACGAGTCGTTGGGATTATAACTATACTGGGGGAAACGCAGAGGGGAACCTCGCGGGACTGCAAGACAAGCGCGTTGCCATAGTAGGCACCGGAGCAACAGCCGTTCAATGTATTCCGCACCTCGGAGCGTGGGCCAAACACTTATACGTTTTCCAGCGAACTCCTTCATCCATAGACGTTCGCAATAATAGCGAGACCGATTCAGTGTGGGCAGAGTCACTTGAACCCGGCTGGCAGCAACGGCGCATGGACAATTTCAACGTTCTGGTGAGTGGGGGCGACCAGGACGAAGATCTCGTCGCGGATGGTTGGACTGAAATTTTCCGAAATTTGACTGGAATAGCGGCTAAGACCGCGTCCAGAGAACTCGGGCGACGACTCACCTCACGCGAGAAGGGTCAATTGATGGAGTTGCTCGATTTCCAGAAGATGAACCAGGTGAGGGCACGAGCAGAAGAACTGGTTGCCGATCCGGAAACCGCCGAAGCTCTCAAGCCGTGGTACCGTCAATTCTGCAAACGTCCTTGCTTTCATGACGAATACCTCCCGACCTTTAACCGTGCGAACGTAGACCTGATAGACACAAAAGGCCAAGGCGTTGAACGGATAACCGAAAATTCCGTTGTCGTCGACGGAAAAGAATACGAAGTAGACTGTATCATTTTCGCTACTGGATTCGAAGTAGGAACGAGTTATACACGCCGCGCCGGTTACGAAATTACCGGCAGAGAAGGTCTAACTCTGACAGAGAAATGGGCCAATGGCTGGAGGACACTACACGGCCTGCAGGTCAACAGTTTTCCTAATTGCTTTTTCCTCGGTTTTACCCAGACCGCCATATCCGTGAACGTCCCCCACGCGCTAAACGAACAAGCAAAGCACGTTACCTACATCCTCAACGAGGCACGGCAAAGAGGGACCTCTCGAATCGAGGCAACTATTGAGGCCGAAAATCTGTGGTTGAAGGAAATGAAAGACAAATCGAACATCGCCGAAAGATTCCTGGCTGAGTGTACCCCGGGTTATTACAATAATGAAGGAAAACTTGACCGCTCCAACGGATTTTTTGCTGGCACCTATGGTGCTGGGCCCATCCGCTTCTTTCGCATTTTAGAGAATTGGAGGGCCACCGGAAAACTAGAGGGCCTATCACTTACGTAAACGCAGCCCACACCCGCTAACTTTATTGTGGCTTTTTTCCATATGCAGCCGTAGGAGAAGACAGATTCGCGAGTCCCGTCAAAACACCGCGGTTGGCAAAGGCCCGACGGTCACGTCGCTGTCCCTGCGTTACGCACACCTGCCTACAACGGAGCGGCTGGTTCTTCACCAAGAGGTTCTCGGATGCCGTGCGCCAATTCCGATTGCGGATCGCCGGCAATCCGGGCATGGTACATAACTCTCGGTTCCGTCATGTCCCAGGCGCAAGCCTGATGCATGAGGCATCGATTATCCCAAAGCACTGCATCACCAGCGGTCCAAGTATGATGGTACGTTCGCGGCGCCTGGCACGTATGTTCGACCAAGGAACGCAAAAGCTGTTCAGATTCGGCTGGATCAAGACCAGGTATCCCATAAGCATGGCGTCCAATAACCAATGATTTTCTACCCGTCTCTGGATGGGTTTTCACTAACGGCCTCAACGGCGGGTCTTTAACATCTAAGCCATACCCATTATAGTCGCCGCCTTTCTCCGTCTTAAACCCTATCTTCTTTTGGGAGTGACGAAGCGAGTGAAACGCTGAAAGGTTTGCAATTTTCGCCTTCGTTGCATCATCTAGACTCTCGTATCCGGCCCGGAGATCCGCCCATCCTGTCTCGCCCCGAGACGACGGCACGACGTGAGCCGTGAACACGGCACCCTTGGCCTGGACCGGCATGTAGGTACTGTCGCAATGCCAGCCCATATTACCCTTCAGTACCTGGATCATATTATCCGAATCGTCTTCTTTTAGGACGGTTCCGTCCTTTCTCACGTTACTTATGGGAGCGAGGTCAAATTCCAGGTTCCCGAATCGCTTGGCAAACGTCACTTGATCGTCATTCGACAAATGTTGACCCGGAAAGACCAATAACGCGTACTTGAGCCAGCGATCGTATAGTTCTTTGAATGTGTGGTCGTCGATACGCTTCAAATCTATTCCTTCGACTTTCGCACCAAAGGATGCATCAAGAGGTGTTACTTCAAAGTTTGCCATGTTCTCTCTCCTTCGTTGTTCTAATCTTATACCCGGTATTTTATCTGTTTCCCGTTTTCCTGATTTCTACTGATCGAAGAGGTCGTGCGGTACCACTCACTGGTGACAGCCCACCACGTCTCTCAAGGGCCCTATGAGCATTCGATAACGCGGAAATTAACTGCTGCATTAAGCGAGTTTGTATCCTTACCATCTCGCTTGGCTGATCGTAGTCGTCCGGGTTCGCCCAAAGCACCTCTCTCAGTTTCTCCTCGATTGTCCGCTTGTGACGTCCCGCTTTCGCCGTATTAGTCAAGTCGCCAATTGTTTTCTTTGTCTCAACAAAATGTAACCGCGGCACACTAAGAATGTCGCATATAAGTATTTCACGATCACGACTTGGCCAAGAAGTCCCAGCCTCATATCTCTGCCAAGTTTGATATGTAGTCTCAAGCCGGTACGCGCAATCTGATTGTGTCCAGCCCTTCGCCATGCGCAAACGCCGCAGCTCCGATCCTCGCACTGCGCGTGCTTTTTTCAAACCTTTTTTTAAACGCGGAGGCATAATATACTTCGGACCCCAATACCACGTCCCCTATGCATAAGAAAGACACGTATGTTGCTAAGCCGGGGTCGGTATTTTGCGTGTCAGACAACGAGGGAATAGCACGTTGCTTCCGCAAAGGGACTCCAGTATTTTGCACAGTGAGAATATATTAGGCTTCTGACCTGTTCGAGGAAAAGGCGCCCAGCGAAACGGTACGCACCTTTTCCAATCCGCCTTTGGTAACAGCAATTAGCATTTGGTTAACCTAGAGATAAAGAAAGGAGCAGCCCCTAATGGGTACACTATCAGGACGCGTGGTTATCGTGACTGGTGCGGCACGTGGAATCGGACAGGCATATTGCCACGCATTTGGGCGTGAAGGTGCAAGCGTCGTCGCGACGGACGTATTGTCTTCTGCAAAAACCGTTTCCGAGGTGGAGGGCGCAGGGGGACACGCGGTCGATATATTAACGGACGTAACAAACATGCGAAGTATCGAGGCGATGGTAAGCACAGTTATCGATAGTTTCGGGCGGATAGACATTCTCGTCAATAATGCAGCCTTCTACGGGGGCGCAACCGTGGGAGGCTTCGACCGAATTCCCGATACAGAGTGGGACCGTATGATGGACGTAAACGTCAAGGGTATTTGGCAATGTTGTAAAGCAGTCGTGCCACATATGAAGGCACAGGGGAAAGGGAAGATCATTAATATTTCGTCCAGTACCATCTGGGCTGGAGATCCTTTTGTGCTTCATTACGTGGCCTCTAAAGGAGCTGTATTCTCTCTGACTCGAGCACTGGCGCGTGAGCTAGCCGGCACGGGAATCAACGTTAATGCCGTAACACCTGGCCACACGATGACAGATGCAAGCAAAAGCCTATTAGATAAAGAAACCCACGAAAAATATCGAAGACAGTCCGTTAAAAGACAAATCATCAAAAGAAATGAAGAAGCTTCCGACGTGGCCGGTACGGTCGTCTTTCTTGCATCGGATGCCAGCGACTTTATGACAGGGCAGACCCTAAACGTCGACGGTGGACGCGCCCACCATTGAACACGTCGTCTGAGCGGTCACCCGCCGTTGGTTGTCCTCTCTTCTCTAAGCCAGAGAAAGCAACTGCGACCTTTTTTACCTACAGGTGGACGAGTGTTTACATAGCCCCAACCTACTTTTGCTCACTGGGACCGTACCGTAAGCACAATCATGAATCTTCAATTTTTCCTGACTTCCCGGAACGGGCCCTGGTCAAACCGCGGCTCCTTCGGCAAGCCCAGCACCCTTTCGGCAATAATGTTCCGTTGTATCTCATCGGTTCCTCCAGCAATGGAAATGGCAGGCACGGAAACCAAGATCTCGGCGATGGTCCCGTCGCGCGGGCTCTGAGGCCCATTTAACATCGCCTCGGTCCCTGTAATTAGCGTATGCACGCGCGCCGCCGCACGGGCAACGTTGCTTGCTGCCAGCTTCCCCAGAGAACCCTCGGGGCCCTGTTGGCGCCCATGTCTTTGCGCGGCCCGCGCGCGCCGCGCCGTCCATTCAGCCGATTTCGCCAGTATCAAAAGCTTAGCGATTTCCTGCCGCGCTCCAAGATCTTTGTTTGATCCGGTTTCCTTCGCCCGGTCAACGATGAGGTCTACGCGACCGGCCCTTTGAGGATACCACTGGTACGGCTGATTAGTCGTAGCAAGTTCCGTCTGCTCTTCCGCGTAAATACGTCCCTCCCGGCCTCCACGCTTGTCCGAAGATCGGAGACCGTCAGCAATACGACGTTCGTGCGCCAAAGTAGTCATCGCCACTTTCCAACCGTCTCCTACGCCGCCGACAAGATTTTCGGAAGGTACTTGCGCATCCATGAAAAACACTTGATTAAACGAGGCATGACCATTCATTTGTTTTAGCGGCTGCACCTCGACTCCAGCCTGTTTTATATCTACCACAAAATACGACAGCCCTTGGTGTTTGGGCAGATCCCAATCAGTCCGAACGAGAATAAGTCCATAGTCTGCGTGGTGAGCACTGGTCGTCCATACCTTTTGGCCGTTAACTAGCCAATGGTCACCATGCAATTCGGCTCTGGTAGTTGCTCCAGCGAGGTCGGATCCACTCCCGGGTTCGCTGAACAGTTGGCACCATGTATCTTCACCTGTCAGAATCCGTCTCAGGAACCGTTGTTTCTGCCGATCGGTGCCATGTTCGAGAAGCGTTGCGGCAGCCAACAAGCGAATACCTGACTTAGCCACGCCAACGGCCCCGATACGAGCAAATTCCTCTTCCACAGCAAGTGCGAGTCCTGGAGACAAGGCGCGTCCATGCCATTCCTGTGGCCACTGGGGCATACCCCAGCCGGACTCGACCAGTTTTCCCCGCCATGTCACCAAAGACGCCTCAGGATCCCAGTTGGCTTGTAGCCATTCCCGAACTTCTTTTTGTACCGCTCTCGCGTTTGTTTCACTCATCGATCACGCCTCCCACCTTTGCATCAACAGTTCACGATGGTATTGCGGCTGCCCAAGAAACACTTCCGAGCTTTTTGCGCGCTTGAACCAAAGGTGTGTATTGTTGTCCCAGGTGAAGCCAATGCCCCCGTGTATCTGTATGCAGTCGGCCGCAACGCGAGGATACATCTCCGATGTGCCAGCCTTTGCCAAACATGCTAGCGCCGGCCATTCAGGATCATCCACCGCCGCGGCTTGCGCAGCACAGTACGCCGCTGATTTTGCCAGCTCTACTTCCAGGAGCATATCGGCAAATTTGTGTTTTATTGCTTGAAACGACCCTATCGTCCGCCCGAACTGGACCCTCATCTTCGCATACTCTAGCGCAGCATCGATTAACGCCTGAGCGCCACCGACCATTTCGTTTGCAAGGGCGATAGTGGCTTGGTCGAGAGTCCGTTCTATTGCGTCAGCCCCATCATCTGTAGTCCCGAGACGCTTTGCCGATACCCCACGAAAATCGACAGAGCACAATTTGCGAGTGGCATCCATCGATTCGAGGACTTTGACCGTCATGCCCGGAGCACCCTTGTTCACCGTGAACAAATTGAGTCCCGTGCGGCCTTGCGTGCCTTCCGCTCGCGCGGCCACTACCAGAACATCCGCAACGTGGCCGTCAACTACATAACTTTTTGTCCCGTCCAGCAGAAACGCATCCCCAACCGCCTTCGACGACAGTCGAATTGCCTCAAGATCCCAGAGGCCATCTGTTTCTGTTATAGCTAGCGTCCCGATTCGGCCTCCCGCCGCAAAGTGTGGCAACAGATCAGCCTGCTGTGCAGGTGTGCCGGAGTTCATAATTGCGTTCGTGGCAAGTACCGACGTCGAAAAGAAGGGCGTGCAGAGCAGTGCGCGACCCATTTCTTCTGTGGCGATACACAGTTCGACCATGCCGAAGCCAGCCCCTCCAAACTTCTCGGGGACATGGATGCCTGGGAGTGACAACTGCTCGCTTAGCTGTTTCCAAATATGGGGATCGTACCCGTCCTCAGTATCCATTACCCGCCGAACTTCTGCGGGAGACCATTTCTCCTGCAGGAATCTTCGGACAGTGGCACGGTATTCTTCCTGCTCATCCGTAAAGGAGAATGCGACCCGGTGCGCTACATCAGACTTTTCTTTTTTTTCCATCGGCCACCAAAATCTTTCATCTCACAATTGACGACTTGCCGGATACTACCAAGAGTCGTCCGCTGGGGCAATTCTTTGCCTCGACTGTTTTCTCGCGACAAGTTACAATTTGTATGGTCTCATGACCGACGTACCGATCTTTCGGCAGACAATATTTTTTACCTAGGCGGTTCTCACCACTGTCACACCTCTGTTATAGCTGGCCCATGCACTGCCCTGGGGCCTCAAGCTCATACAGTGCACCAGCAACCAGATTATTTGGGGAGGGACTTCATGCAAATACAAGGAACATGCGAGACTCAATTTAAATCTGTCCGGGAAGAGTTTGAGCGCAATTTCTCTGAGAGAGGCGAAGTCGGTGGGTCAGTGAGTGTCACTGTGGAGGGACAGACCGTTGTTGATTTGTGGGGTGGCGTCGCGAACACAGAAACTGGGATGGCCTGGGGAGAGGAAACCGTCAGTATCGTTTTCTCCTCAACCAAAGGTGCAACTGCATTTTGCGCACACGTTCTCGCCTCACGAGGACTGCTCGACCTTGACGCTCCCGTGTCTACCTATTGGCCCGGATTTGCCAAAGCAGGAAAAGAGGAGATCCCCGTAAAAATGTTGTTAAACCACCAGGCCGGTCTCCCGGGCCTGGGCAGTCAAATCAGGGACGGCGCCTTTTACAACTGGGACGGAATGGTCAAAGCACTCGAAAAAGAAGAGCCCTTCTGGGAACCGGGCACACAAAACGGCTACCATGGGCTAACTTTTGGTTGGCTCGTGGGCGAGGTCGTGC
>CAYWPF010000118.1:0-21640 GCA_964460065.1 uncultured Enterobacteriaceae bacterium | reverse complement strand
CGTTGCATACTCTCTTTATAAGCCCTGACCAGGCGATCTTCTGCTTCGTAGTTAAACGGGTCTTGGAGCCGTCTTTCAATTTCGCCTCCCGGCTCCGGACGATTTTGGAGATACCACTCCACAGTTTTCGCAATGGCCTCTTCCACTGGATAAACGTCTCTGTAGCCAAGTTGTTTCTTAATTTTGGTGAGATCAACCACCCGGTGGTGTGAGGTTTCTTGCATAGTGTAGGGGCGGGCAGGGTGGGCCAGGCTGTTTGGCATGTTGACAATGTCCCACTCGTACTTCATCACGCCTGAGATCACTTCGATCAACTGATGGAGTGTGAGTTGTTCTTCATCGCCGCAGTTGTAGAGTTGTCCAGAGGAAGCCTCTGGCTTGTCGATGGCCAGTAGGACGGCATGGGCTAAGTTGGCCGCGTAGCCGTGTGTGAACAGAGTGAGGCCTCCGTCCGCCACGACTATGTGCGGCCGCTTGTCAAGGATACGTCTGATCACGCACCATTCTCTCGGGACCAATTGATAGGGCCCGTAGACGTAAGGGTATCGAAAATAGGCCGCGGTCGGGTGATAGTTAAGCACGACCTTTTCCGTTTCTGCAATCAAATAGGCGAATCTCAATTCTTCTTCGTTGTCGACTACTGGTGCCCTCTCGTCGACCGAGACTTTCAGTCCAACAGGAGAAAGTACGGTGGGGTCCATGTATCCTCGATAACTTGCTACTCCGCCAACGCCTACAAAGCGACCTATTTTGCCTGCGAGAGCTTCCGCTAGGAAGCGGATACGGCCGTATGTCACCACAGCGAGGTCAAAGGTTCTCTGGCCCAGGGCTTTCTCTATAGTTTCAGCGAAATGAGGGTCTCCGTGTAGATGCTCCACATTTGCGGGAATTTCAGGGATTTCATGCGTGCCTCGATGGAAGATAGTGACGTCGTATCCTCTTTCAATCAAGCCGTTGACGATGAAGGGGCCCGTGGGCCCTGTGCCTCCAACTACAAGTGCTTTCATACTTCTCCTTTAGTTTGCCCCCCGAGAACTATCGGTCGAGGAAATGACTGTGGCTCAGGGTATTAACGAGCGTTCGTCTAGATCAGAATATGCCCGGTTTCCTTTGCTGGAGGTTGTACTCGTCGTTGATCCGTTTCCAGTCACCCGGGCTAACGTTAGGCCCGGCAGCTGTCGAGCGGTCGACAAACCACCCTTTCACTGTTTTAGACGTTTTTGTAAACCATGAGGCTTTCGAATCAGAGTTTCTGAGCTGTCTGTTGCTTTTTGTTGTTGCCAGTTCTCTCTTTAACTCGGCCCACACGCCTTCGCTTTCCGCGCTGGCGTTAGGATGATAAGGCAGCCGTTGTGAATGTAGGCTACACCCCGCAAGCACTAGTAAAACAACCCCTCCCGCAAGAGTACGATTGGCCGCCCCTTGGCGATTTATTAAGTTCATTCCGGTAAGGATTTCTGAGAGAGTTCCCTAATGGTTTCGTGCTCTTCCCTTGTAATCCGGCCTTTCAATAGCTCTAGTCGAAGAAACAGAAAATAAGTCTGAATGACGTCACTACGACAATAGCGGTCAATTTGCTCAAGTTCACCTTGTTCCCACAATTCCTGAACCATAGAACCGTCAACATCGGTTTTACCTGGTAGCCCGATCAGTTTGGCGAGCGCGTTGAACCCGCCCTTCAAACGGTGGGCGCCGTAGTTTGTTACAAAATCATACAGGTCATAATGCCCTTCATTGGAGAACCGGTAGCGGGCCTGGCCCTGGAAATAGTGTGGTATACTGAGGCCGTACTTTAACGCCTGGAGCTCAAGTACGGGCAAGTCGAACCCACGACCGTTGAATGTTACCAGCGCGCCACTGAAGCGCTCTGTCCTGTCCCAAAATGCACGGACCAGCGCTTCTTCACTCCGGGCAGTTTGGCGGCCGTCTTCGGCATGTATGGTTTCGACTCCCGTCAGGACCCTCGCTTCATCCACCTGGCCCACAGCTATGGAGATCGGAATGTGGAATGCGAGAGGAAAGAAGTTGTTTCCCTGCTCGTTTTTGAGCTGCTTTCGTACTATGGCAAAGGCATCGTCGTCTGATATCTGTTCGGCGGGTGAGCCGGGGACGTAGACGGAACGAACAAGGCCCTTGTCTATCCGGGTTTCTATGTCAACTATCGTGTAGCGCATTGATAAATAAAGGAGGTGCGTATTACTGAGTTGGGCGACATTAGGTAAATATCAGGCGACAAATCGCGTTATAGTCTCTTCTTCTAAACGTCGCACCTTACCTTCGTACAGGAGCAGATGTAGGTGCGCCAGGGTTTCGAACGTGGCAGCGAATACATGAAAAATTGGGAGATCAGAATTCATGTTAAAGACTATAGAGGCTACTTCGTAGGCGGACTTAGCTTTTCCAGCTACGATGTCCCTCATTTCGTCGAGACGAGATTTATGGTGTTGGATAATTTGCTTCGCTCTTCCGCGATGATCGCTGAATACGCCGCCGTGCGCTGGCAGGACTTTTTGGACTTTAAAATTTTGAATTTTCTCTTGGGACTGGAGAAAATCTCGCAGTGGATTTTGCGGCCCCTGAAAATACACTCCCACATGAGGTGTAATCTTTGGGAGCAGATGGTCCCCTACGATCATTATGCCACCGTCGGGGAGGTATAGGCAGCAGTGCCCCTGTGTGTGTCCCGGGGTCCAAACCACTTGAACTTCACGTTTGCCAACAAATAATGACTCCCCGTCCCGCAGGAAGTGCTCCGGTTCCGCCGGATTGTACCGCGTTCCGTAAAAGCTTCCGGGTGTGGGTAAATCGTTGGGGGATTCAAGGGGGAGGCCGTGTTGCGTGAAAAAAGCAAACGCCTCTGGATGCCGTTCGGTAGATTTGAGCCGTGTAACCCGCGATATTTCCAGTTCGTTCAGAAAAACTCTAGCTCCTGTGAGTTCATGGTATGTTTGCGAAGTGCCAAAGTGGTCTGCATGGTGATGGGTGGATATCAGCTTACGTATACCAGAAGGCGGGCATCCTACTTCTTTTAGCGCCGACTTGAAGGTTTGGACACTGTCGGTAGTGTGCATGCCAGTGTCTATCAGTGCCCATTCGTCCCCATCATTTATGAGGTAGACGTTGACTATGCTTGGTCGCATGGGCAACGGCAGATATATCCGGTACACGCCCTCGCATACCTCATGTATTTTGACATTAGGGTCAGTTTCATGTGTTTCCATAGTTTTTGCGGTTTTGACTAGTGAACTTTGTTTTTGGTAGGGAGATCAGTTTCGATTGTTGTCTTCTATGTGGCGGTTGTTTCATCTCCTAAAGGTGGCGAAGAGGTTGAAGCTCGGATTTCTTAAATTCTTTTGAGTGTTACCGCCTCCAGATGAACTTCCACGCACAATTCGGCGTCGGCCTGCGCCCAATAGACCGGTTAATTTGTTTGTCCCTTCTACCATAAAGACTCCTTTTTAAATATATTCCCCTATGCCATCGGAAATTGGTTGAAGCCTCTCGTTGGTTAATTGGGCGGCTGTATAGGAATTCGGACTGATAATGCAAAGGGTGGGATAGAAATATTGGACCTGTTTAGCCGGTGGGCAGTTGATTTGTCAGATAAGGGTTCCTGGCCATAGTTGTAGGATCCTTCTAGAAATAGTTTGGGTTTCCCGTTGAAATCTTGGAGCATGAGTGCTTTATTAGCGCGTGTCGTTCCGACGAGGGTATCCAGTTGTGCTGCGGGACTCGGTGAATGGGGAGGATAAATACCACAATTAAGAATCTAACACCCATTGTCATACCGACACGGTAGGTCGAAAACTGGCTACTTTCAAATTTGCGGCAACCGCCGCTTTCTGGGAATAAACTCAATTATTAAGGATGTGAGTCGAAGTTATGCCTTTTAGAGGTTTACGTTTTGTGATTCTGTTGGCTATTAGTACGAGCCTGATTACGGGTTCTTTGTTGTCGTCCCCGCAACGATCTTCGGACGTAGAGTCACGCGACCAGCGGAGTTCCCTCGTCTCTCCTCCGGCCACACTCGCCGAAATCCGGAGTCGAGGCGTTCTCAGAGTTCTGATGCATCACGATGCCGCGTCATACTTTCTGTTTCGGGGCGAGGAGCTAGGTTTCGAATTTGAGCTTGCACGGCGATTTGCTGAAGAAATAGGAGTGGTTCTTGAGGTTAGCACTCCCCCCTCTAAGACCCCTCTGGCACGCTGGCTGGAGGAGGGAAGGGGTGACATGGCCGCGGGGGTAATCGTTGCTGAACCCCCCGAACCCGGATCTTTGCTATTCTCTACACCCTATATCGCGGCAGATGTACGGGTCATTACCCATTCCGACAACGCTCAAACCAACGGAGAGCGTATTCTTGCCGATACCGCGGTGAAAATCAGGCAGGTCAAACATTCGAGAAAATCGCCTCCATCCGGGTTGAATGAAGTAGGAAAATCCACGGTCGGAAAACCTCTACCTAAAGCGTCAGAAATTCTAGGCTCGGGTATTCTCGGACCCCGAATTTCTGCGGTCCTCAAGAAGGAGATACTATATTCGCCTGCGCTTGCACCGGTAGCGGACTCAGTGGGAACGGCCTCCCCTGGGGGCCCAGAAGAAGTTTATACTCTTCCACGACCGGCACGTATTGGTTGGGCAGTTCGTCCTGGCCAAGACGAATTGCTTCAGGCCATTAATGAGTTTCATATTAGGTCGAAGCGCTCTGGCTTGCGGAAAATCCTTTACGAGAAGTACTTTACCAGCACACGGTTTCTAGGACCGGACGAATCCACCGCTCTCTCAGATCGGTTATCTCGTCATGATCCTTTAATTGCGCATTATGCGGAAAAGGCAGGATTTGACTGGCGTTTGATAGCTGCACTAATCTTCGAAGAGTCACGATTCGACCCGACGAGGCGTAGTGCGCAGGGCGCCTGGGGCTTAATGCAAGTGAGACGAATTGCCGCCCGCCAGGTTGGGGTGGCCGATTACCGCTCCTTGGAAGGAAATCTAGAGGCAGGAGTCAAGTATTTGCGATTTTTAATTGGAAAATTTCCCGACGCGGTGGCCCGGGATCGTTTGGCTTTTGCACTTTCAGGGTATTTGCTGGGACCTCGCCGTGTGCGAGATGCCCAACGCCTTGCGCGGGTGCTAGGTGATGACCCGAATCGTTGGGAGGGCGCCGTTGAACGAGCTTTACCTCTTTTGGAAGATCCGAAGTATTATAGGAAAATAAAGGCAGAGTTCACCCCTGGTAGTCGAGCGGTGGCGTACACCAACGCCATTCTGAAGCGCTACAAGTTGTACACACGCTATATACCGAGGTCCATGCGAACTCCTAATGGAGAATCTTAGAGATCCACTAAACCGTCGTCACGCAAAAGGCACGAGGGTTCTTGTCGTGAGGAAGAAGCAGTTCTGGAGGTTACGTGACGTGGTTGTTGAACTGGTCATTGACCTCTCCATGCATATAAAAAATGGCTCGGCCAATTTGGTCGGCGGTCCAGGTGATACAGGGAAAGTCCGGATACGTAATGTACCCTCCAGAAAAAACCTCGTTTCTATTGCCGTTTGGCCCCAGGAAATAAATTGTGGTACCGCGAGTAATACCGTGCCGGGCCGGTCCAAAGTCGATCTTGATACTGTTGCGTCCCAGTATATCGCCCGCGCGTAATATTTCATTCCAGCTATCCAGCCAGAATGCAAAATGATGCAGTTTACCGTTCTGCCCTTTAACAAACGCTATGTCGTGCGCCTTGTTGGAGCAGAACAAAAAGGCGGCAAGTAACTCCGTATTCTCCGCGGAGGGAATAATTCGTTCACTCATCCGGAAACCCAGGACTTGTGTGAAAAAGTCTACATTGATTTGGACATTTTCTGCGGTGAGTAAAATGTGGTCTAAGCGGTCCGGACCGATTCCGCGCACGCCCCGGTCCTCTGGCCAGGGGTCGGGGTTTAACACGCCAACCTGGGTCCCGCTCTGTTTGGCTGTGGCGTACAACTCTAGGACATGCTCCGAAGGAAGAACGCACCGCAGGGCCTGGCCGATGCCTAGATTTTCTCCCTCCGAGACTCGCGCGGTAGACACTCCGAAGTTCTCCGCCGCTTTTTCTATGCTTGTTAGGGCATCTTCGCCATCGACTTTGTAACCCATTTTGACGAGGCCCGAACAGCCCTCTTCGATGACTACACTGTGGTGATCATATTCGTCCCAGCATTTGAAGTAATGTCTCCCATTTTGCTTGGTGACTTCTTGCAATCCCAACACGTTTGCATAGTAATTAACTGCTGTGTCGAGACTGGCCTCGCGCGCGTGCACGTATCCGAGTCGCATTACACTCATTGATTTTCTCCCTCGCTAGTATAAATCGAGGATTTATAATGTTCCAGGATAATTGTCTACCGTAACTCAGAGTGTCTTGCCTATTCGGGTCATCTCTGGCCGATGAGCCGCGGGTCTAGCTCTCAGAAAGTTAAGTATGAGGAAATGTTTATATTGTTCGATGCGATTGGGCTGGCGCAATTGGTTCAAATCTCTATGCGGAGATTGCGAAGCCTTAAACCGGATTTATGTTTCGAATAGGGGCCAGTTTAGCATGCTCGAATTCCTCGATCTTTTCATTGAGACCGGGGTGTCACGTACTAAGATCGAGGCCTTCCTGGATGCGGAGCCAAGGGGAATGGTTTGTGTCAAAGATCAGATCTTGGCGGATATGAGCGGAGAAATTCTGGGGGCCTTGGGAATACGCTCGGAACAGAGTCCGGAGGATGTGAGACGGCTCCGAAAAGGGGGTTCATGGAAAAATATGAACATGAGGCCAAGGGAATAGGGTACACACTAGTGAGTCGTGCTGATTTGCTCGCTTGAGTGGGGCGGTACTCCGTAACAATGATATCGGAGGTATGCGAAACGAGGTAAATTCCGGGGAGCAGGCTTGATTCGGCATTGTGATCACGGATAAGAGAAGTCAAACGATACACTGTCAGACAGAAATGGAGACGAAGATTATGGCGCGAGTGGAATTTGGTACAGCATTACCGGGACAGGACAATATCGGTGAGTTTGCGCGGATGGCGGAAAATTTGGGCTTTGATTTTCTCGGGTGCGGAGAACACGTCATGTTTCACGGCCCTGTTGGTAATACTTTCATTTCTTTGTCCGTTGCTGCTGGCGCAACTGAAAAGATCAAATTGCTAAGCTCTATCGTGCTGCTGCCACTTTACCCGGCGGCGCTGGTAGCCAAAATGGGGGCAGCCTTGGATGTCGCATCGGGTGGGAGATACAACTTTGGTGTAGGAATTGGTGGCGAGTTCCCCAAAGAATTTGAAGCCTGTGGCGTTCCCGTGAAGCAACGGGGCGCGCGCACGAACGAGGCCCTTGAAGTCATTCACCGCCTCTGGACAGAACAAAAAGTCTCGTTTGAGGGAAGGTACACGAAGCTGGACGAAGTGAGCATCGAGCCGGCGCCAGCTCAGAAACCACGCCCGCCTATTTGGGTCGCCGGGCGCAAAGAACCCGCTATGAGGCGAACTGCAAAGTATGCGGATGGATGGCTACCCTACATGTATACTCCGGACCAGTTGCATGACAGTATCGAGCAGATCAAACGTCTGCGCCGGGAGAACGGTAGAGATGTTGAGTCCTTCATTCCGGGTGTCTTTATTTTTACTGCTACCCACGCCGATGGGGCAAAGGGCCGTGAAATGGCTGCAAACCGACTTGGAAAGCAATATGCGCAAGACTTTACGCAATTGATTGGAAAATATGCGCTGGCGGGTACGCCCGATGAATGCCGAAAGAGACTGCAAGAGTATGTGGATGCCGGGGCAAAGGTCGTGATTCTGCCCTCGGCGTGCCCGGCCGGGTATATAGAGGAAAACACCCGGTTGATCGGGGAAGAGATTATTCCGGCCTATAGATAGGCAGGAGGCCTTGAACAGAGAAAACGGCAATAATAAACGTAGTAGAGAGACATTTTCACCTTGCCTGATATTGAGTTCGACATTCCGCACTACAGAAGTATAAATTCTTACTACTGTGTTTTAAAGCGAATGCGGTGTTTTGTGGGATAAAGCGACCACACAGGGGGTCTTGAACCAGGGGCACGCTTTCCGTTGGTTCCCCGCTCCTAAACGTGGTTCGGTTGTGCCCTCTTACTTCCCCTCCAGAAAAGGCCCTCCGTATACCTAAGCCAACGAGGTAAATGGCCGCAATAACTAGTAGGATCCGGACCACGCCAGGCATTTGGAAAGCAAACTTACTGCCCTATTTTCCTGAGTTACCCGGGCTTTGTAGATAATTAAGGAGTTCCGAATCTGGATTTAAAACGAGGGTAGTGTCGGTGTTTAATATTTTTTCATAAGTTTGGAGCCTCCGCGTGAAGGCATAAAATTCTGCATCTTTTCCGAAAGCGTTTGCGTAGATACTCGTAGCCTCAGCATCGCCCTCGCCCTTTAGGCTCTCACTTGTTTCGTAGGCGGTTGCCAGAATGACTTCACGCTCACGGTCTGCCGTGGCTCGCAGTTGCTGCGCCTGTTCCTCCCCTTCTGCGCGGTACCGCTTTGCTATGCGTTCCCGCTCCGCCCGCATACGGGCAAAAACACTCGCCTGTACTTCTTCGGGTAGATCTAGGCGTTTAATACGCACGTCTGTGACTTCGATACCGAAACTTTTTGCTGTTTCTCTCGTATCTTTCGTCACTATCGCCATTATATCTTCTCGTTTTTCTCGTATTAGGTCGAGGAAATTATGCGTGGCAATTTCCTGGCGGAGCCGAGCGGAAATAATATCGTCCAATCGCGCCATTGCACGAATCCGGTCTCTGACACTTCGGTAAAACTGGAGAGGGTCTTCGATGCGCCAACGTGAAACATGGTCGACGAGTACTCGTTTTTTGTCCAGTGTAATATACTCGGATTCCCGCGCATCTGTTGTCAGAACCCTTCTTTCGAAACGGACTAGATTCTGGGCGATCGGAAGTTTGAAATATAGACCTGGTTCCTGGATGATGCGCTTTGGATTCCCAAACTGCACCACCATCCCTTGCTCCCATTCGCCGATCGTGAAAGCGGCCTGCGCTCCAACAAACACAGCTATCAGTCCCAATCCGACTAATATTCTTGGTAACATTTATCTTGCCTCCCCAATTACACTGGCGGCAGCCCCGGCCGCGGCTCCGCCGCCACTCAAATCTTTAAGGGGTAGTAGCGGGACTACGCCGCCGCTATTTTGTGGATCTAGAATGAATTTTTCCATATTTGGCATTATTCGCTCCACACTTTCCAAGTAGAGGCGGTCCCGAGTCACGGATTTAGCTTTTTCATATTCTGCTAGTACCCGCAGAAAACGATCGGCATCACCTTGGGAACGGATAACACGTTGGGATTTGTAGGCTTCCGCTTGTTGAACCATTTGCGCCGCCTCGCCCCGGGCCTTGGGCACAACATCTTCCTGATATCCTTCGGCTTCTTGCCTCAATCGGTCTCGGTCTTCTAGGGCCCTTACCACGTCATTAAAGGCATCCCGAACCTCATTGGGGGGGTCAACCGCGAGAAGACGCGCTTCTGTAACAACGATTCCCGTTTGGTACACATCAAGTAGACCCTGGAGAGAACTTTTCGCTTGTTCTTGTACCTCGAGTCTGCCGTCTGTCATTGTGTAATCGATGGTGTTTCCACCAACTGCGCTGCGAAGTGCAACTTCTGCAGAAGAGTGTAGTATTCTTTCTGGTTCGAAAGCCCCAAATAAATATTTGACAGGATCCTGTATACGGTACTGCACGACAAGGTTAACTTCCACAATATTTTCGTCGCCCGTCAACATTAATGCTTCTTTCGGGATGGTCCGACCAGCGCCGCGCCCACTCCGACCTGGGGTGCCCGAAGGGCGGTAGCCTACCTCTGCACTGCGTACTCTTGCTATGTCCACAACTATGTGTCTCTCGACAGGCCAAGGTAAATGGAAACGCAGGCCAGGACCTGTTTCGTTTACAACTTCACCGAAACGGAGCACTATACCACGTTCGCTGGGTCCCACGACATAGAAGCCGGAAGCTAACCATAGGACAAGGATGGCAGCACCGATCAACCATGCCCCAACGCCTTTGGTGAAACGTTGTAGCGTGCGTCTTAGATCTTCCAGGCCCTGCATTATTTCGTCGCCAGGGGAGTTGCCCCCTTGAGTTTGCCAGCCGTCCGCCATCTTGCCCCCCTTTCGCTCTAGTCGTCGAGCGTCTCTTCGCTAATATCTGTGGAAGGGAATAGTTTTAGGTTCTGCTAAGTAATGCTGTAAGCTCGAAAAGGTACAGGTCGTAAAGTCCACAGTTTACATTTATATATTACACTTGATGGGTGTGGTGCGCCAGTCGTGGTGCCGTTAGGGTCGGGATTATCCGATGCAGGCCCGGCAAGAAGAAAGCCGTAACGGTGGTATTGCATAGGCGCTATCTCTTAGTCTGAGGTGCGAATATCAAGGAGTTCAGTATGCTAGCGACCCTTCTTTTGGAGAAAGAGCCTCCCCTTGCATGGATAACCTTCAACAAACCGGAGCGTAGAAACGCTGTGGATCTCGAAATGTGGGAGGCGCTTCCGTCTTTGCTGGCCGAAGCAGGCAATGCCCCTGAGGTAAGAGTGCTATTGTTACGAGGTGCCGGCCATGAAGCTTTTGTATCGGGGGCGGATATATCACAATTCGGCAAGGCCAGGTCAGGACCCGATGTGAATCGACGTTATGACCGAGCTGTTGATAGTGCCTTAAAGGCAATTGGCGAATTGAAAAAGCCTGTCATAGCGATGATCCATGGATTCTGCATGGGCGGGGGTTGTTCGCTCGCAGTGATGTGTGACCTGCGGATTTGCAGCGACGATGCGAGATTTGGTATACCAGCCGCTAGGTTGGGCATAGCATATCCTATTGAACGCGGAGTTGAGCGTCTGGTCCACGTTGTCGGGATGGCCAATGCTATGGAGATTTTGCTGACGGCGCGCACCTATGATTCGACTGACGCGGTCCAGATGGGATTAGTGAATCGGGTGTTGCCGAAGGCAGAAATCGAATCTTTCACCCGAGAATATGCAACAAAACTGGCCTCGAATGCCCCTCTCAGTGTGTCGGCCCACAAGTATTTCGTGAATGAGTCCGTGAAAGACAAGAACCTACGTGATAAGGCCAAAATTAAAGATTGGACGATGAAATGCTCGGGAAGTGATGATTACCGGGAGGGGGTTAAAGCATTTATGGAGAAGAGGCGGCCCAAGTTTCTGGGTAAATAATAAGCTTTGCGCAGATCCGAATAGTTGAGCTTCTGCAAAGTCCGTTGAAAACAGGCGTCACTGACCGTATATTCATTCATATGACTAAAAAGTCAGTCAATTCTAAAGACGTAGTGATTCGCGAATTTCGTGTGAAGGAGATTTTGGATGCTGCGTGTCGAGTTGTGGCTAGCCATGGCTTTCAGGGTGCGACGGTTGGGCGCGTAGCGGAAGAAGCCGGCATCGCGAAGGGGACAGTATACCTTTATTTTGGCAAGAAAGAAGAATTATTGACTGCTGCCGTCGAGCAGGGGATAGAAAATTTTACGGGCCAGGTGCATTCGCAAGTGATGGCCGCGGGGACACCCCTGGAAAAACTCCGTTTGCTGATAGAAGTTAGCCTAGAACTCAGTGACACATACCGCGATTTTTTTAAAACGTTACTCTTGGAACGTAACTTCCTGGCGGCGTCGCCCAAACATCCCGAGGCCACGCACATGCTTGATCTTTATCTTGGGCATATCCATTTTATCGAGGGCATTATTCAAGACGGCGTGCGCGAAGAAATTTTCCGTCCCCATAATGTCGAATCTTCAGCATTCGCACTGAACGAGGCTATCCGCGGCTGTTTTCAACAGCGAACTTTGGGTCTGACCGCCCGGACAGCAACAGAAGACGCAGCTATTTTGCTTGATCTGTTTTTCAATGGCGTGTTGAAGGTGAGGGCGGAGGAGCCAGTTTAATGAGAGACCCCTTCCGCATTGTAGTAAGAGCTGGCCTCTTTTTGTTCGGCTGTATATTCGCTGCGTGCGATTCTTCCGAGACCGACGGTGCAAAGGCTGCTCAGAAGAAGCCGAGCGGTGTTGAATCGCACGTTGTCGTCGAAATTGTTTCCCCAGTCCTAAGAAATATCCAGCGGACCGGCCGAGGCCAAGGGGCTCTTTTCGCAAAGGAGAGCATAATACTATCGAACAAGCGCGAAGGCTATGTAATGGCGGTCAACGTCGACTTCGGAGATAAAGTCCGCAAAGGGCAAATATTGGCCGAAATGGAACAAGAAGAACTAGGGCTCGAGGTCGATGTTCAAGACAGCGCCCTCAAACAGGCTCAGGCTAACTTTGTCCGTGCACGAGCGGAGTTTGCCCGTGCTCAACAACTCGCGGAGGAGAGGCTCATTCCGCGTCAGCGACTGGATACGAAGAAGGCCGATTATATGGTGGCGGAAGCGCAGGTGCTGACGGCGGAGAAGTTCCTCGCGCTCGCACGTAAACGCCTCCGTGACGCGCGGATTGTTTCGCCGGTTGACGGGATTGTGCAGGAACGTTTTACCAATCCGGGAGAATTCAAGAGGGCTGCATCTCAGTTGTTAGAGCTAGTGGTGGTGAACCCCCTCAAACTCAGAGCGCCTGTGCCGGAGCGCTTTGCGGCCGCAGCCAAGATAGGAATGCCCCTCCGCGTAGAAGTAGAGGCCCTTCCAGGCCAAATTTTTGAAGGCACATTAACTCGCACGGCTGCGCGGGTGAACCACAAGACACGCTCCTTACTTATAGAAGCCGAAATAGATAACGAAGAAGAAGCGTTGCGGCCAGGGTATTTTGCCCGCATTACGGGTGTCCTGGGGAACGAAGAGGCGTTGTTCGTTCCAGTTGTGGCCCTCATGCGTTTTGCCGGGGTTGAACGTGTGTTTACGGTCGAAGGTAGTGTGGTCCATTCTAGAGAGGTTGTCTCGGGCGAAGAGGACGGGGAATGGATTGAGATAACCCAGGGTCTTACGCCGGCTGAGAAAGTTGTAGTGACGGCGGTGAGTCGCCTGGCCGACGGCATGACGGTCCAATTAAAGACGACGCCATAGCCCCACATAAAAATGCCACCGGTACTTTTTTTGCACTCCAATAGGGAGATTGTATGATCCTTGCAGACGTCTGTGTTCGTCGTCCCGTTTTTGCCACCATGCTTATTGGTGTCCTTGTTGTCGCTGGTTGGTTTTCGTACCAGAGTTTGACCTTAGAGCTAATGCCAAAAGTTGAGATGCCAGTTGTCACGGTCACGACGACACTCCCTGGCGCCGGTCCGGAGGAGATTGAAGCACAGGTCACCAAGATAGTAGAAGAAGCTATTAACACCGTAAGTGGCATTGATGAGCTACGCTCTATCACGCGTGAGGGTCTCTCTCAGGTGATAGTGCAATTTGTCTTGGAAAAGGACCTTGGCATTGCGGCTCAGGAGGTGCGCGACAAGGTGGCAACCGTGCTCGCAGACCTTCCCGTCGACGCGGACCCGCCCATTGTCGAAAAGTTCGATATTGATGCGACACCGATCGCCACGGTGACAGTGTCTGGGTTTTACGGCCTCAAGGAACTTACCGAGATAGCGGACAATAGCGTGAAGGATTCTCTCGAATCCGTTACTGGCGTGGGAGCAATAGATATTTTAGGTGGTCAGAAACGGGAGATCCAAATCCTGATAGATCCCGAACGTCTAAAAGCATACGGGTTGGCAATGCGGACAGTGGCTGGAGCGCTGGCCAAACAGAACGTCGAATTCCCCGGCGGTCGTATGACGCGCGATACTGGGGAAACTGTGATACGGACTCTAGGCAGAGTAACCTCCATTGGTGAATTCGAGAACATTGTGGTTGCTACAAATGACGGGGTACCTATCACAGTCGCAGATATTGGACGTGTGGAAGACGGGGTGGAGGAGCCGCGTTCTCTGTCTCGTTACGATGGCCAGAACGCGGTATCTTTGATAGTTCGTAAACAATCCGGCGCTAACACGGTAGCCGCAGTGGATGCGGTGCAAGAACGATTAGAACAAGTCCGTCAACTTTTGCCATCTGGTGTTGAAGCGCTGGTTACGCGAGATCAATCAGAATTTGTGAAAGCGTCGGTTCACGAGGTTGAGCAACACCTGATCCTCGGTTCATTGTTTGCTAGCATTATTGTCTATTTTTTTCTTGGCAGCCTGCGTTCAACGATAATTGCCGCTATCGCTATTCCGGTTTCTATCGTCTCAACTTATACATTGCTAGCCGCTGCGGGTTACTCGCTCAATCGCGTAACGTTGTTGGCCCTTACGCTTGCAGTTGGGATAGTTATTGATGACGCGATTGTTGTTCTAGAAAATATCTATAGGTACATAGAAGAAAAGGGAATGTCCGCTTTTGACGCTGCGAGGGCGGCCACGGCAGAAGTCGGCTTGGCAGTAAGCGCGACGACATTGTCTTTAGTAGTCATTTTTATACCAGTGGGATTTCTTAAGGGCGTCATCGGTATGTGGCTCAGCAGTTTTGGGTTCACGATGGCTTTCGCAATTCTAGTTTCTCTTGTCGTGGCTTTCACTTTGACGCCAATGCTGTGTGCACGATTTTTACCAGAACAGCTAACAAATGACTTAGCAGGGCCAGCGAGACATTCGTCAAGAGAATCTCGATTCTACGGTCTGATAGACCGAAGGTATGCCGCGATGCTGGGCTGGTCGATGAAACACCGTTGGGTCATCGTGTGCATTACGATAGGGATTTTCGCTTCTACTCCGTTCATAGCTAGCCTCGTCCGTCCAAGCTTGATGGCCGGTGATGACAGGGGCGAGTTTGAGATAAACATCAAGACCCCGCCCGGATTCTCTTTGCGACAGACAGACGCGGTCACGCGGCAAATAGAAGAGGAGGTAAGAATTCTTCCCGGCGTTAATCACCTTCTGAGTGAAATAGGTTCTACGGTAGGAGAGTCCGTGACCAAATCGAAGATAATAGTCACCTTATTGCACCATTCGGCGCGTACGTTAGACCAAAGTGCAATTATGGACTTGGCGCGGGCAAAGGTCCAGGCGTTCCCCAGTTTACGAATTAGTGTCGACCAAATTCTGCCCGTTAGTGGCGGTGGCGTCCAGAACGTTGATGTTTCTTATAATCTCCGGGGACCGGACCTGCAGACCTTACAACAATACAGTGAAGACCTCAAAACGCGTGTGCGGGCGATGCCAGGGCTACGTGATGTGGACTCAACATTCGAGGGCGGGAATCCGGAACTGCAAGTTCATCTGAACAGGCGCAAATCGTCTGACCTCGGGATTGAAGCGGCGGATATCGCTTCGACCCTCAGAATAATGGTCGCGGGCGAGAAAGTGACGACGTATCGGGAGGGTGATGAACTGTATGACGTACGTTTACGACTGACACCGGAGAGTAGAAACCAGCCGAGGATCATCGAGCAGGTAGCCGTGCCATCGGCGTCTGTGGGGCAGGTCATATTAAACGGTGTGGTCGATATGATCCCAGGAACGGGCCCAGTTCAGATTGACCGACAAAATAGGCAGCGACAGATTACGATTACCGGCAATCTCGCGAAGGACAAAGCACTCGGTGACGCTATTGCCGATATTGATCGGGAGGTCGAACAAATGGGTTTGCCAGTTGGTTATACCACCGGCGTCAGCGGTATGGGCAAAATGTTCGAAGAAATGATGGATAGTTTCGAGATCGCTTTTTTATTGTCCATTATCGGTATGTACATGGTATTGGCGGCGCAGTTCGAGAGTTTCCTCCATCCAATTACGATCATGCTGTCGCTGCCATTGGCAGTACCGTTTGCGCTGCTCGCGCTATACATAGCGGGGCAGCATCTTGCGTTGTTCGCAATTCTCGGCATGCTCTTGCTTTTCGGTATCGTGAAGAAAAATTCAATTTTACAGATTGACCATACCATTAATTTGCGAGCCGCAGGCCTAGCGCGCGACGACGCGATACTCCAAGCGAATCGGGAACGCCTACGTCCTATTTTGATGACCACGTTGGCACTAGTGGCGGGCATGATACCGATTCTCCTTGGACGGGGCCCGGCAGCGGAAAGTCATCGCGGTATTGCTGTTGTTGTCATAGGGGGGCAGAGTCTCTGCCTGCTTATCACATTGCTCATGACACCGGTTGCATATTCATTATTTGACGATGCCGAGGCGAAGATCGCCCGGGCCTGGCCCTCGTTGAAGGACTACCTGTCCCGGAGGTTCCGGCTCCGTCGCCGGCGACCCCCTAGTGATAGGGGAAGTACACGCCTAGGTGACTAACGCGTGCGGTTATTCGAAAGAATGGGCCTTAGGGAAGGCTACATCCGGCGAGGGTTCCCCAGGTCTGGCCTTCAAATTTGTCGAGAGAACACACTTCTTCTATAACGACGGTGCTAATGTTCGGTCAGGAATCTTGGTCTCCTTCTTCTGAGGATGGGTCCCGAGCGTAGACCATGATACGGCTCCAGTGCGTGAGGGTAACCTTGCCCGGAGGGAATCCGTCCGGCTTGCTGACATCCATAGCTTTACACACGTGTACCTCGACTTTGCCGCGTCGGCCGCGAGCTTTCGAATGCCACGCAGATAGTTCCCCGGCACGCCTAAGTGTATTATTGGGTATGTCGTTTACGTCGAGGTGATCCGGGTTTTGAATGATCACATGACTCCCAGCATAGTCAACAACATGGAGCCAAAAATCTTCCGGACCTGCTACTTCGAAAGTCAAAATATCGTTTTCGACGTCTCCTTTTCCTATCAATATGGAGAAGCCATCGACCGTTTTCCTTCTAAATGGACGCCCCTTGCTCGACATTCTCAAGTCTCGAATTTACTTGCGTATCTGCCTCAATGTGTTAGGAAAATAGTGATGTAGTTTAGGACTATAAACCTTATACATGTCTTCCACTAAATGAGAAGCCCTGCGAGGCCGACCGTCCAAGGCATACAAGGGAGAATACAAATGTCGTTTACAGATACGTCTATTTCGACGCAGGTGGACGAAGTCACGGGACAGGACGCCTCCACCGAGACGGAAATACCAGCAATGCGCTTTGCAGTATGGGGCGCTAGTCTTGGGTTACTGTCGCTCGTGCTGATTCGGGTTTGGCAAGGAGAATGGTGGTTTCCGGTGGGCTTAGATGCCACGACGCCCGAATTTGCTACGTATTGGTTAGGACTCTTATACGTGGAATGGATTGTGCTCATTATAACCGCCGTCGTTGGTTTTTGGTCCTACCGAAAACCCTGTACGGTTTGTATGTCTACCCGTGAGAAACAGGGTTCTATAGATCCCGAGCACGAAAACACTCATATTGCGAAATTATGGGCCACCGTTTCAGTCGCCGCATTGTTTGGGTTTGGGGTGAGCTATTTTGCAGAGCAGGACGCTTCTTGGCATCAAATCGTGGTCCGCGATACAGCGTTTACACCGAGCCACATTCCGCTCTTCTTTTACGCATTTCCCATGTTATTAATTATGACTGGCGTTAGTTCCTGGTACGCCTACAACCGTTTGCACCATGTCTATGTTGGTGAAAACGGGAAGGGAATACCTATCTCGTATCTGTTGTTTCCGGCTGGCGGCTGGTTTTTGTTTGCCAACGTGGCGTTCAATGAACTGGGACATTCAAGTTGGATCACCGAAGAGCTGTTTGTACAGCCTTTCCACTTTCCATTTGCATGGGCGACGTATTTCTTCTTTTCCGGCTTCGCCTTACTCTTCAAGACGGTACCCCGTTTTTATGACAACCTTCTTGCGTTCGCCGAAAGCAAGTCCGTCACCTCGGGAGTATAGGATCCCGGGATCTGAAGGAATTCGTTCCCGTGTTACAGCGGTTGGTTAGGAGACCTCACATTGACGAGACATGAAGAACTCGCGAAGCTTGGGAGTCATAAGTCGGCGAGGGCACTGGACATCTTCTTGCTCTTGTCCCTTGTCGGGTTTTTTACGGTTATTCCCCATGTGAGTCGTATGCTCTACATGGGGGATTGGGATTTCTGGGTTGATTGGAAGGATAAATTGTGGTGGCCGATTGTAGGGCCGAGCGGTGCGCTGCTCGTTACCGTCGTAGGCCACTACCTCGCGTGGCAGTTTTTGCGGTTGCCTCTCGGTGCTACATTCGCCGCATTGTTTGGCCTTTTGGGCGCTTGGATTAGCCGCGTCTTCAGTTTCTATGGACTAGAGTTCTATCCCTTAAACTTCGTGTGGCCGGCGACAACTATACCCATGGCAATGGCCTTAGACCTGATCCTTTTCTGGTCCCGGAGCTTCCTGGTGACCAGCCTTACGGGAGGGTTCTTGTGGGGGTTCCTTTTCTACCCAATTAATTGGCTAATGTTGATGCCTTTTCTTCAACCCGTCACGCTTTTTGGCAAAACATTTACGATCGCTGATCTCATGGGCTACTATTTCATACGCCCTCAAACGCCGGAGTACCTGAGACGCATTGACGAAGGTACGTTGCAGGCTTTTTTAGGCCAGCGTATCTGGATCAGTGTTTTGATGGCAGGGATAGCTTGCACATTGATGTACTGGGTAGGTATAGGCATAGCTAAGCTCCTGGCTGTATTGCCTATGCGGAAAGTTCTCCGGCAGACTTGAAGAACGAACCCCTCCCAAGGGTAATTAACGGCACTCGGACTGAACCCATGATTTCTTTTGGAAGAATCCTAATTGCAAGTGTGGGCATCACCTGTTTGTCGATGGTGCTTTGTGGATCATCGGTCCGAGCACATGGTGAGCATAATCTCGAGCCATTTGTTCGCATGCGCGGAGTTTCTTTTTTTAATGTGCATTTTTCTCATGATCGACTGAAGGTCAACGAGAGAATGACGGTCACTGGAAAATTCCGAGTAATGAATTCGTGGCCGCGTATGCTGACGATACCGGAGCTAGGGTGGGTTGGCGTGTTGGTACCTGGACCGAAGCTGGCGGTTCGTGAAAGATGGGTAAACGATAGATTTATACAGAACGCATTTAATGTTGAGTTGGGGGGACTCTACGATTTTAAAATGATTCTCCAAGCGCGCGAGGCCGGTCGGTACCACGTACACCCAATGGTAAATTTGTCTGGAACGGGTGGACTGGTCGGCCCGGCGCAATGGGTCACCGTAACCGATGGCGAAACTCCGCCGTCCTATACGATCGAGATACCGGCCACGGGTGAAATAGTTGACTTGGAACATTATGGTTTTGCGGGAATAGTACGTTGGCAGGTTCTGTTTGCGATTCTTGGAGCGGCGTGGCTTTTGTATTGGGCCCGTAGACCCCTACTGGTTAGATATGCCTTGCTAATGGAAGGTGTGGATGAAGAACAGTTCACCGAGCCGGACCGGAAGGCGTCTGTTATTTTCGCGTTGGTGCTTATTTGTCTCGTGGTCGGCGGGTTATGGATCACAAATAGCCGTAAGCCGCCTATTATCCCCCACCAAGCCGCAAGGATGTGGGATCTCGCCGGATTGCCTCAACCTGACGCAGTGCAAGTGGAAGTCGGCGAGTTTCGGTACGATACGGCAAAGCGTTCCCTGACCTTGCGGGTCAAAGCTACTAACACTTCCGGACAACCTGTGCTGTTGCGGAAGTTTACTACTAGCTACTTGTCCTTCATTAACGAAGAAACCCAGGGGTTGTATCCAGGACCGCCCGATCAGGTCCCTACAATGCTAGTGTGGCCGAACGGACTCATAGAGCCTAGCCAGACAGCGGACCTGACCATCACCATCCAGGATGCGGTGTGGGAAACAGATCGTTTTATCGAATTTGATCAACCACAGATTACCGCCGCTGGAATGCTTGTTTTTACTACGAACCAGCCGCTATCGGAAGAGGGGATGGAACCTATGATGTTAGGGAACAGCCTCGAAGGCCCCGGGGTTCCCTGGACCAATGTAGCTAGCATCAATGAAATCTATTCCAACTTGCAGATCGCCTTCGGTAAGCTGGAGAGATGAGGGGTTTGGCCTGCTGTGCGTTAGGTGAGGCCCTTATTCTGTGCGCAAGGTTTAGGGTATCAACACGACCTTGCCGTATGCCTTTCCTTCTCCGCTGACTTCACGGTGGGCCTCGGCTGCCTGTGCGAGTGGTAGTTCCCTACCAATGACTGGCTGGAGTGTCCCATTGCCAAGTCCCGCGCCAAGGGCCGCATGTATACGGGTAAGTTCCATAGGATTCGCGTTGCGCAGAGTCATTCCTATCACAGAAGCGTCCCGCATCATGGCGGCGCGGGGATTAATAGCGATCGTACCTTGATTTTTTTCACCGCGATTACCTATTACGACAACCCGTCCCCGCATGGCTAGCATGTCGATATCTTTGGCAAGATTAATGTTAGCTAGCATCTCTAGCACGACGTCGACTCCGTTACCCCTCGTTAAGTTCCCCACTTCTTCTAAATAACCCGGGGCTCCGTGGTCGAGTACGTGCTTGGCGCCTTGATCGGCGACTAATTGTCTTCCTTGCTCGGTGCTTGCTGTTCCGATAACTGTCATACCTGCGGCCACCGCTAGTTGGACGCTCGCTATACCAACGCCGCCACTTGCTCCATGAACGAACAGGGTTTCTCCTGCTCTTCCTTTACCGCAATGAAACAGTGCCTGGTACGCAGTAGCATAGGGAACGAAAACGGCTGCCCCTTGGGCGAAAGAGGCCTTGTCCCCGAGCAGGTGTACTTGTGCCTCCGAGCAGAGGGCTAGCTCTGCGTATGTGCCGCTGAGGGAGCCGGCGAGATACACGCGGTCACCAACACTCAGTTTAGTGACATCCGGACCAACGGCCTGTATGACGCCTGCACCGTCGGACCCCGGCGTAAAAGGCGTTGGCGGTTTGGGGTAAATGCCTGATCGGATATACGTCTCAACTGGGTTTACGCCGATTGCGCGCATTTGTACCGCAACCTGCCTTGTGCCGGGGACGATATCGGGTACTTCTTCTATCCGGAGGACCTCAGGCTCTCCGAACTCGTGGATGCGTACAGCTTTCATAAAAATGCTCGATTCTACCCTTCGACTTCAAAACCACAGAAACTAGCTCCTTTTGTCTAATGCAGAGATCATTTCCGTAACTGTCGTCATTTTCTCGCGCGGCTTGCCTACTTTCTTGCCCGCCTGCACTTCAATTTCGTTCAGATATTTCCAGTCATCAAACGACACGAATCGCACATCGCGCGCTCTGAGAAGGTCCGGGACTGCCCCGAGACCTCCATCTATTGTGTCTTGTATTTCGGTGGACTGTAAATCTTCCAACATCAGACCGACCGTTTCGATCGCGTCTGGTTTGTTTGTTCCGACGACGCCCGAAGGCCCGCGCTTGATCCAGCCGGCAACATATACGCGAGGAATGACGTCTTTGGTATCGGGATCCATAACCCGGCCGGAATCATTCGGTATGATCCCGTTGCGCTCATCAAACGGAACGTCTTTGAGCGGATGTCCCTTGTAGCCAATTGAGCGAAAAACCATCTGAATATCAGACAGTTCCTCATACTCACCGGTCCCGCGTGCACGCAGGGTGCCGGAATCGTCCTTCGTGAGACGGTTGATCTCGAGTTTCATTCCTTCAACACGCCCGGTACCATACACTTCGACCGGAGAAACGAAGAAGCGCGCCCGGATCTTGCGGGGGGCAGTT
>CAYWPF010000117.1:0-4503 GCA_964460065.1 uncultured Enterobacteriaceae bacterium | reverse complement strand
TCAAACGGTCATAGTTCATTCTGCAGCTGGCGGGGTAGGCCTGGCGGCTGTGCAGATTGCTAAGGCTGCTGGGGCGCGTGTGATTGGCACTGTATCATCGGACGAAAAAGCCGATATGGCTCGAAAGTGCGGGGCCGATGAGGTAATTAATTATGCCCAGAATGATTTTTCGGAAGAAACCAAAAAAATAACTGACGGAAAAGGTGCGGATCTCATTCTGGATGCAGTAGGCAAGCCCACCGTAGAAAAGGGCCTTAATTGCTTGGGGCCATTCGGCCATCTAATTCTGTATGGGCGTGCGGGTGGAGTACCGGATCCGGTCAATCTCTTTTCATTGTTCCAAAAATCCATAAAGGTGAGTGGATTTATCCTATATACGGTTTCAGCAATTCCTTCTTTGCGTAAGAAGGGTGTTACGGAGTCGTTAAAACTTATGGAGGAAGGAAAGCTAAACATTGTAGTGGGTCAGACATTTCCTCTCTCCGAAGCGGCAGAGGCGCACAGGCATATGGAGTCCCGGAAGTCTGTAGGGAAATTGGTTTTGATACCCTGAGACGAAATATCGCTCTTTTGAAGACCCCGTAAAAATAAAACACATCGGCAAAGAATCTCAGTAGAAGAAGGAAATTCTCAATGACTTGGCAAGCCCAGTGCGCGGAGAAGCTCGTCAGTGCGGAAGAAGCGATCGACATTATCAAGCCGCGTGATCAGGTGTTCACTGCAGGATTAACAGGGACGCCCTTTACTGTGTGTGAAGCCTTGGTGTCGGGCAAGGAGAGGTTGCGCGGACTGAGACTCAATACTTTGGTATCTCTTTTTGACTGGAACAAACCCGGGATAGAAGAGTATTTTCAGTTCAAATCCTGGTATTTGAGCCGCCGCGAAAGGCCGATGTTGCGCGAAGGCAAACTTGATTACATTCCGGTGTCATACTTCCGAGGAGACACTTTACCATACGGCATAGACGACTTGGATGTCTACATCGTTACGGTTTCTCCGCCAGATCGGAACGGTTATTGTAGCTTCGGGACAAGCGTCGCGATGTCACCGTTAATGATGCGGGCGGCACCACGCATTATCGCGGAGGTTGACGAGAGTTTTATCCGGACGGGAGGAACAAATTATATTCACGCATCTCAAATAGACCGTTTCGTGGTTAAGCAAAGACAACCAGAATCGCTGGTGACCGCAGAACAATTCAGTCGAGAAAAACTCGATGCCATCGACGCAATATGTATGAGAATAGCGAGCGAATTGGTGCAAGATGGCGACACGATCCAAATCGGCGCCGGCGACATGACCAACCCGCTCCCCAATTACCTGGATGGACGTAAGAACCTTGGTATGCAAACAGAAATCATACCACCCAACGTTGTCGCATTAGCAAAGGCAGGCGTATTAAACGGAACGAACAAAAAAATACATCCCGGGAAAATTGTTGGGACTGCCTTTCATCCTTCCCTTAGCGACGAAGAGCTTGATTTCATTGACCAAAATCCGATCTTTGAGCTCTATGACTTTAATTACACGGATGACATCAGGCTTCTAAGTCAGGATCCTAACTTCACCGCGATAAACAATGCGCTGTACATCGACCTGACCGGCCAGGTTGCTTCAGAATCAATCGGATGGGAGATGTTTACGGGGACAGGAGGTCAGACGGCATTTTCGATAGCGGCGTGCTTAGCAGGAGGAAAATCAATTATCGCGGTGCCATCTAGTTCATTTCTGGACGGCAAACGGATTTCCCGTATCGTGCCTGAGTTGGCTGCTGGTACCGTTGTGACCACACCACGCGCGTTCGTGGATTACGTTGTAACGGAATTTGGCATAGCTGTAATGCGTGGTAAAAGCCTGAGAGAGAGAGCGGAGGCGCTCGTAGCGGTAGGCCATCCCGATTTTCGTACCGGGTTACGGGATGCTGCGCAAAACATGTTCGGGAAGTGAACTGTCGGTCTGTGGTCAAGTACCCCCGTTAGACACCTTAAATTGCTCATATCCCCTTTGTTGTGCATGTCCATGGCCTACACAACAAAGGGCTGGAGGGTTATCCGCCTCTTCAGAGAATTATGCCTCCGGCGGATGCCACCTATATTTTTTGAGGTTTATTGTCCCGCTATGGCTAAATTGGATTCCTTCGCGTTCCAACAACTTGCGTTGCTCTTCCGCTCGAAAAAAATCATTCCGACAACTAATCCGACCGGTCGCATTGATTACTCGTTGCCACGGGACTTTTCTAGCAAGGGGTAACGGGAGCCGACGAAGGGCATTTCCAACGGCACGGGCGGCTCTTGGCGCATTGAGATACGCGGCGATTTGGCCATAAGTAACGATGCGACCGTTCGGTATTCGTGAAACTAGCCGATATACCAAAGCGGAAAAGGCTGCTTTCTTTTTTGACATCGAACAATACCCATATTTTGAGAATCAATTGGGAAAAGGGAACCCCGCAGCTTTTGGAGTATCACGTACATATCGCAAGAGGGAGACTACTTTCCTCCATTTGTTCTGACATTGAAGAGTGTACCCAAGAGAAGAATGCAACTCCTTGCGCTCGTAGTCACAGTAATTATAGTCTCACAGCGATGGTACACCCTACCAAGACCGGTGTCGCTGGTATCATAAGTGTCGCTTTGTATACCGTTCTTCTGTTGCCCGATCCGGTCGAATTCTTCCCGCTCAGTGTAGGGAACACATGGAAACACGAGGTAAAATTCTCCGGCGGGGAATATCATTACTTTATGACAGGGAGGGTCACACAGACCTCTCCCTCTTTGTTAGATTCATACTCTTACGTTGTGGTGGAGGATTATGAACCATTGACTGAGAAGGCGCCAAAAGCAAAAAGCACTGTTGCTTATTTCCGGAAAGGCGGTTTTCTAAACCGTTACCCCTGGCTTGATTCCGAAGGCGATGACGTTTGGGACACAGCCTTGGGGGAAGGTGCCGACAGGATATTACCGACGCCGTTTAAGGGGGAAGAGGGGTGGCGCGTCTCTACCAAGACACAAGCGTGGCCTATCGAAGGTGGACAAATAATTTCTGGTTCCGCGACGGCCAAAATTGATCAAGACCCTGTGCGGGTCCCGGCTGGTACCTTCGAAAAGTGTCTGCGAGTAGAAACCGTAACGGCCAGTAGTTATATCCGGCCGGACGGTCAAACAGATGCCTTTCAGTTAGTTTTTACTGAGTGGTACGCGCCGGGGGTAGGTCTAGTGAGAGCGATAAGTAGCGAAGGCGATGGAACGGCTGTTAAAAGTGTAACGACTTTGGTGTCTTATGAAATTAAGTGAGGTTAAAGAGACTATAGTTTGTGTGCTCTGTACAACCTAAACTCGGTTACAACTGCGCTTGTATGGTAATGCCGGTTCTTGCGACGAGGTTTTTTTTGTCGAGATCCGGACCCTGAGCCTCGCCTGCCACTACATTGTCGGGTCTGAGGTTTAGAGTCGTCTCTCGGCGGAGTATTACCACTACATCTGAGCGATCCGTCAGCGCGAAGGGAAATTCGTGCCACGTCCCGACTTTCATGGTAAAGCCGGTACTGCCATCGAATAGAAGGGCGCGTACTTGATTTAATTCGGGCAACTCCCCATCGGTTGGTGGAGCAACGACGACCACGAAATTGCTACCCCCAAGGGGGATAAACGTTTGTGTATGTTTGAAGTGTCGTTCCATCCATTCAACCTGCATTGCGCGACGATCTACCCTGGCGAGAGTAAGTTGTGTGTCGTCGTCGGATTCGAAGCTGACCGGGGCATAAACGCTAACCTTGCCGTCATAAAAAGTGATAGGTAGCTTTGTGGCGTCGTCGTGGACACTGAGAAGTTGTCCGAACGGAGCCACAGTTTCAGGTGTGGCCGTTTCAACCCTAATAGTCTGAAGCTGAGTAGCAGTCATACGAATGGTCCTCCCCTTTAGGCAATTGTGCCAATCCTTTTGCCGAACGACAACCTTGACTCGGCTAGTCACCTAAAGTGGCTTTGGTTATGGTTGATGAGAACGACGTATAAAAGTGAGGTTTGTATTGTGGGAACAGATTTATTTGAGGTGATGTACTCTTGCCGGAGCATGCGAAGGTTGAAACAAGATCCCGTGCCCCTGGACCTTGTTTATAAGATAATAGAGGCGGGAACTCAGGGGCCGAGCGGCGGGGGCGTACAGGCCTGGCGCTTTGTGGTCGTGACGGAGAAAGCACCGAAGGAAAAAATAGCCCAGATCTATTTACGTGGCTGGCAGGCGGCGGAGAGCCGTTATGCAAGTTCGGGACTCACTCGCCAAAATAATAAAAACGTTAAGGCGGCTTCCTACCTTGCAGAACATTTAGCTGAGGCGCCAGTTTTGTTGGTCCCCTGCCTGCGTTCCAGAAAAAGTCACCAAGAAACCCTGAACGGGCCGAATCGTGACACTTTTCTTAAAATTCTGGGCGGAAGTATTTTCCCCGCTGTACAGAATATCCTGTTAGCCTGCCGGGCACTCGGTCTTGGTGCTTCCCTTACAACG
>CAYWPF010000116.1:0-35689 GCA_964460065.1 uncultured Enterobacteriaceae bacterium | reverse complement strand
GGTTATGTATGTGACTGCCGCGTACAACAAACTGTATGCATTGGACGCAGGTACAGGAAAGCCGCTCTGGAAGTATGATCACGAATTGCCAGACGACATGCGGATTTGTTGTGGCCCAGGAAACCGCGGTGCTGCACTAGCAGGCGATAAAGTAATCATGGCAACGCTGGATGCTAGGGTCGTTGCCTTGGACCGCAAAACGGGCGCGGTGCTTTGGAACGCCAAGGCCGACGACTACGCCGCAGGATACAGTTTTACGCTCGCCCCATTGGTTGTGCGGGATAACGTCATCGTGGGCATTGCCGGCGGTGAGTATGGCGTTCGTGGTTATGTCGACGCATACGACCTTGAGACAGGCGAGCGGAAATGGCGCAGGTATACGGTCCCGGACGAAGGCGAACCCGGCACTGAAACCTGGGCGGGAGACTCCTACAAGCAGGGAGGAGGGCCGGCATGGGTTACGGGCTCGTATGATACGAACTTGGATGTCGTGTATTGGGCAACCGGCAATCCGGCGCCCGATTGGAATGGGGACGGTCGAGAGGGCGACAATCTGTACACTAATTCGGTTCTTGCTTTGGACCCAGACACAGGGGAAATGAAGTGGTATTTTCAGTTCACACCCCATGACGTATGGGACTACGACGGAAATACCGGAATGTTTCTGCTCGATGTCCTGCGTAGTGGGGAGACCGTAAAAGCATTGGCCCAACCTAACAGGAACGGGTACCTGTATGTTTTGGACAGGAATCAGGGAAACTTTCTCCACGGGTCCCAGTATGTCGAACAGTTAAATTGGGCAACTGGTTTGGATGAGGAAGGTCGTCCGATGGTCGATCCTCAATACGTTCCGATGGAGGGGGGAAATCCCGAAATGATTTGTCCCGGGAACGTGGGCGGTCAAAATGGTTCTTACGCCGCAGCGTATAGCCCCAAGGTTGAATTGATTTTTGTTCCCACGATAGAAAGTTGTGGAAGGATGGAGAAGGCCAGGTCACTCTTCATCAAAGGGATCCCCTTCTGGGGTGGCGGCCCGGGCCAGACGCAAGGAGATCTAGGCACGGCTTATGGGCACGTGACAGCGATCGATCCAACAAGTGGACAAGTGAAATGGCGGTACAAGGACGAATGGCCTATGGTAGGAGGCGCGTTGGCGACTGGCGGGGGCTTGGTTTTTACGGGAAATCAGAAAGGTTATGCGTTGGCGCTTGACCATGAGACAGGCCGTGTGCTCTGGAAATTTCAAACAGGCTCCGCTGTCCGAGGGCAGCCTATTTCGTACAAGCACGGGGACAAACAATACATAGCAGTACCCAGTGGTGCTGGCGGGCTGGTAGTAGACATTGTCGGCAAATATCCTCAAACGACGCCGGGAAGCGCGATTGCAGTGTTTGCCCTTCCCTAGGTTTCGCCTTATCGGCCTCTGAGAGGTTAGCTGCTGCTGAGATGTGGTCTCGTGTCCATCCTGAAATGTTAGGTGGCCAGAAGTCGGTCGATTCTCTGGGTTACTTCGTCTGGTGTCGCGTCGCCATCGACGCGACGCAGCAGCCCTTTGCCCTGATAGAATGGAATGACGGGCGCTGTTTCCGAGTGGTATTTTTCCAAACGCGCGCGGCATGCTTTTTCGGTATCGTCCTGGCGTTGGATGACGCGTTGCGCGATTGTGCCGATTGGGGGCGGTCTGAACTTCATATGGTAAATCTCCCCTGTATCCGGGTCAAGTCTTCGGCCGGTTATCCGGTCGACAATTAGTCTGTCAGGAACTTCTATCTGCAAGACGACGTCAAGAGATACGCGGGCCGTTTTGAGCTCCCGATCCAGGGCCTTGGCTTGTGGAAGCGTGCGGGGAAATCCGTCGAGCATGAAGCCATTGGCGCAATCGGAACGTTTGATACGCTCTATGACCATTGCGATCACAAGATCGTCTGGCACCAGTTCTCCAGCTTGCATAAACGCGTCGGCTTTTTGGCCTAGGCCGGTGGCATCCGTAACGGCCGTCCGCAGCATATCACCGGTCGAAATGTGAGACACTCCGAGCCGTTCTACTAAATGTGCGGCCTGGGTCCCCTTGCCGGCGCCGGGTGGTCCTACCAGTATCATTCTCATTTTTTACACCTTTTATGGGATCCGAAACATTGTTCTCCGACACGCTCAAATGTGGATGTTACAGAAGGATGGCGTCCGGCACTAGTACTTGTATGCTTCACCCGGGCAGCATGATAGGGCATACTTCAGGCCAACAAAAAGGAGAGCATATGAAAATTGGGGTATTTGAATTCTGTATCGATAGGTCTGTTGATCCGGCCGTTGTCGCCAAACGTGCAGAGGAGTTGGGTTTCGAATCTTATTGGGTCCCAGAACACGCCATTATTCCTCTTGAAACGAGCTCACCATATCCTGGTTCTGAAGATGGCATAATACCAGATGAGTATGGGCGTATTACGGACCCGTTCGTGTCGTTAGCGAGAGCGTCAGCCGTAACACAATCGATTGAGCTTGGTACCGGTATCTGTCTCATACCTGAAAGGAACCCACTCGAGCTGGCGAAAGAGGTCGCGACGCTGGATCATTTCTCCAATGGTCGGTTCATTTTCGGTATCGGAGCAGGGTGGCTGAAGGAAGAAACTGAAATAATGGGAGGGGATTTTGACCACCGGTGGGGTCAAACCAAAGACGCCATCTTGGCGATGAAGGAGCTATGGACACAGGATGAGGCTGAATATCATGGAAAATATTATGATTTTCCGCGAGTGCGATCTTTTCCGAAGCCAGCACGTAAGCCGCACCCGCCCATTTATATGGGAGGCGCCTCAAAATACGTATTCAAGCGGGTCGTCGAATGGGGAGATGGATGGATGCCGGTCCTGAGCCCGATCGAAGACATAAAGAAGGGGAGGGAGCGATTGAATCGAATGGCCGAGGAAATCGGCCGTGATCCTAGCGAAATAAAAGTACTTGCCTTCGGGTGGCCGGGTACATTTCGGACGAGGCAAGAAATTGACGAGTTGAAACGTGCTGGCGTGGATCACGTGACTATATGGCTTACGGAGGCTGACAGAGGTGAAAAGGCCGTCCTGAGCGAATTAGAGGATCTGGCGAAGGAGGTACGATAGATGGATCAGGGACGTGGTGTTTCTAATAAAAAGTCAGACTAGTCGCCTTAACAGCTGATCGATGGAGATCTAATTATGAAATTTGGCATTATGATAATGCCACAGCACCCACGATCTGATTCCCCAAAGAAGCGTTTTGAGGAATGCGTTGAACTGACGCGTTTAGCCAGAGATGCCGGGCTAGACTCGATCGCTTGTGGACAACATTTCCTGGCGCCGCCTTATCAAAATATTCAGAGCATTCCGCTATTATCCCGTCTTGCGTCGGAGAGCGGTTCTATGTCACTTGTCCTCTCGGTGATCTTGCTCCCGTTGTTCAGCCCTGTTGGTGTCGCGGAGGATGTGGCTTCCTTGGATGTGATCAGTGGGGGGCGTGTTATATTCGGGGTAGGCCTCGGGTATCGGGAGGTCGAGTATCAAGGTTTCAGTACGGAAAAAAAATCCAGGATTGGGAGATTTGAGGAGGCCCTCGGTTTGGTGCGTCGTCTCTGGGTGGAAGAAGGCGTTTCACACCACGGTCGGCACTTCGATCTCGATGATGCGACCTGTACAATACGTCCATTGCAGACGCCTCACCCTCCTATATGGGTCGCCGCAAATAATGATAGCGCGGTTAAACGAGCGGCCTCGCTCGGGTGTCCTTGGCTGGCGAACCCACACGCAAAAACGGAGACATTAAAACGGCAAATGGGGATCTATAGGGCGACGCTAGCAGACAGGGGACATCCTCCGCCGAAAGAAATTCCAATAATAAAAGAGATGTATGTGGCCAGAACTCGCGACGAAGCGGTCAATGTTGCACGGCCCTACTTGGAGGAAAAATACAAAGCGTACGGAGAGTGGGGACAAGATAAGGAATTGCCGGACACAGATGCCTTCACGCAGTCTTTCGATGAACTTGCAAAGGACCGATTTCTGCTGGGGGATGTGGATGAGGTATCGCTACAAATCGAGGAACAGTCCAGTGTTCTGGGCACTAACCACTTCATATTTCGAATCTGGTGGCCTGGAATGGATGCTCGTCACGCTTACCGTGTCGTGGAATTACTAGGGAAGGAGATCATCCCGAGGTTCAAATAGGGGAGAAACCGTGCATACTGGTGAACTGGTCAAATTTTTAGAGAAATGGGTCGGCTGGGAAGGGTTCATCGCTAGAATAGTTTCCCATGTGCGTTTGTATCTTTGTAGAATCCCGATGCGGGCGGCAGCGATCACGGCTTAGTATCATGAGTTGCCTGTCGCTTCGGACAGCGTTCGTAGAAGTTTTGTTGTTTACGAAGATGCGATATCGATACTAATGCAATTGGCAGAAAGGCTAACCCAGCCGTACATTTGTTTAATGCTAGGAGGCGTGACCGGCACCGCTAAAGATAGGCTCGATGTGGATGTTGGAAAGTACAAGGGCAAGAATACTATGTCGCTGGGAAAAGACATGCGAATTGTGATCGCGACGATAGCAGGCATTATGTTTGCCTGTGGCCCTGCACCCAAACCGGATGTTTTGCATGGGGAAGGCGTGGTCCAAAAGGTGATTGTCGCGGACCGGCGTATTGTTGTAGCTCATGAGGATATTCCGGATTTTATGGATGCTATGACTATGAGTTTCGAGGTTGATAAACCTCATTTGCTGCAGAAATTCAAAAGAGGCGACCATATACGGTTCACCCTCGAGCGAACAAAATTAACGCTTTACTTAGTAGAGGCGGACAAGATAACCGCAGCTACAAACGTAAACGCAGTATCGGAAGATTAGATCGAGACCACATGCAAATTGACGAAGAAGGTACTAATCGTTGTTGCCTTGGCCACGTTGGAAAAAAAAACGAAAAACTTTCCCGGGCAAACGACGCAAGGCTGTAGAGTCCGTTTGGTTTTGTTCGTCATAGTTTTCGTTGGCGCGGTCTTCGTATAAACGTTCCCAGCTTGTGTTGGCCTCATCGTCCCTACGTGAGTCGGGAGTATTCGTTTCTGACGAAGCACCCCACTTCCAAGTGCCTAGGCTAGTGGTATCGTCCGAGTAGGTGTTCGGCTGAGCGGATGCGCCCGGGCACACGAATAGAGACACAATTAGAAATGCCGGTAACAACTTAAACACATGGTGGTATGTAACATAGCTGAACGGATGCGCCAAACCGTTTGTTCATCGATAGAATTCCTGGAGGATAAGCGGATGGCCGCCTGCTCTATAATGTGCTACGAAGGCCGCGCGAAAATTCGCGCTTCTAATGGGTTCTCTTATGGCGCGAGCAACGGACGGCTGCACGCTGGAGAATATATCGGGGCCATGACTTTGTTGTAAACGTATCGGCGGTTCTCGAGAGAAAGGCAAAGCCGGAACTACTTTTTGAGAACGGCAATAGGAGTGGGATAATTCCCGTCTGAATAGACTGTATGGGTTCTTTCGCACGAACTACGTTAGCAACCGGCTTGTCGCTCGCGTTACACATAATACTGTTGGCTGTAGCCGTCACGGTACCCTTGCCGACGTCATCGACGGGGAAAGGAACGGTAGTAGTTAAACTGCTCGGGGAGGTCGTCCCGAAAAAATCAGGCATGGAATCGGAATCGACCAAAGGTAACAAGTATCCGGCGAAAGTTAAGGAGCGGGACTCGGGGAACAGGCGTACCACCGATCAACAAAAAGCGGAGTTCAAAGAGGTCCTAACGCGCAAAGAAGAGCCGCCGTCGGTTGAATCAACCCAGCAGAAAGTTGTTGCTTCGGTCGTAGCAGCCTCTGCACAGAAAACAGGGGAAGAAAGAAAGCGGGCAATGGAACATTCTGTCGAGAAGATTGTTCAGGGGACGGGAGCCGTAGATATAGGGGTAGGCACCCAGGGTAGTATAGCGGGTGAAATACAGACACGTGAACCGGCTCAGGAACTAAGGAGAGGAAGCGGTAAAACGGTCGCGAGGCCGCATTACCATGTCAACCCAAAACCCCCTTACCCGCGCATCGCCAGGCGTTTGGGAGCGGAGGGAGTTGTAACACTACGCGTGTTTGTTCAGAAAGATGGTAGCGTCGGTAAAGTATTTGTCGCGGAGTCATCGGGCTTTGGCATGCTAGACGATGCGGCTACCCGGACAGTTAGTTCGATGTGGAAGTTTGTGCCGGCGGAGCTCGATGGCGATCCCGTAGATAGCTGGGTCGAGGTGCCTATTAAATTCGTCCTAGAATCGATGTAGGAGACAAATTGAGAACAGCTTATTTTGATGCATTCTCGGGAATAAGTGGTGACATGATTGTTGGCGCACTGCTCGACTTGGGCGTACCGCTCAAACGATTAGAGGAAGAGTTTGCCAAACTGCCTCTTCGCAATTATAGGATCGGCCAAGAGAGATGTGAGCGCTCGGGTATATGGGGCGTTAAATTCCATGTCCATTTAACCGAAGCTGAGGATGATAGAAACTTTGACTCGATTTCGCGTATGCTGCAAGCTAGTGACCTAAGTGAAAATATTCGAGAGACCGCTTTGAAGGTATTTAAGAAACTCGCCGAGGCCGAAGCTCGCGTGCATCGACAAAAGGTCGAGAATGTCCACTTCCATGAGGTCGGTGCGGTTGATTCAATCCTCGACATAGTCGGGGTTGCGGTAGGCGTGGATTATTTGCAGTTGGACGAATTTTACACGAGCACTCTCCCTTTGGGGAAGGGATTAGTGTCAGCTCGTCATGGGCCATTGCCGATACCGGGGCCTGCCACAATCGAACTTTTGAAGGGTTTTCCTGTGGATTTAGAAAGTGGAACCAGTGAGTTGGTCACCCCCACGGGTGCTGCTGTGGTATCCGCATTGGCTACGCCTGGAGCGCCCTCGCTTGCTATCTCAGAAGTGGGTTATGGGGCGGGGTCGCGCGAGTTGGCAGATAGACCTAATATGCTACGTATTTGCGTCGGCAGTCCGTCTTTTAAGGGAAAATCAGAACACCTTGTTATGTTGAACACCAACATAGATGATTTTAATCCGGAGTGGTACGACTACGTTATGGAGGCACTGTTCGTTGCCGGGGCCAGGGATGTTTTTCTCTCTTCTGTGCAGATGAAGAAGAACAGGCCCGGAGTTCAACTCTCGGTGTTGTGTGAACCCAGCCATCAAAGTGTGCTTTCCGAGATTATTTTTAACGAGACCTCTACGTTAGGCGTTCGGGCTTACTCGGTTGATCGTCTCATGCTCGAACGGGAAGTTGTAGAGGTAAGGACCGCTTATGGGCCGGTAAAAGTGAAGGTGGCCTATCAGCCAGACGGTCGGAAACGCTATGCGCCTGAATACGAGGATTGCAAGCGCTGGGCCCGAGAAAACCGCGTGCCTGTCAAAATTGTATATGACGCGGCTCTTGCGGGGGTAAGACACGGAAGAACATAAGTCACTCCCGTACTTTGCCTGTCATCCAATAAGGTCGGCCAGTATTTCGCCCGCGTGCGTTCGGGGGGTCACATTTTCATAAGAATTGATGACTGTTCCGGATTTGTCGATCAAATAGGTAATTCGTCTTGCATGTTGCGAATGGGAATTGTCACAGGCTCCGTAAGCTAAGCCGAGGGAGCGATCTGTGTCGCACAAGAGGTCGTATGGAAATTCGAACTTACTGGCGAAGGCGGCATTTTCTTCGATGCTGTCGAAGCTGACCCCCAAAACGGTAACATCTAGCGCTTCGAATTCATTGAATTGGTCACGGAACCCGCGACCTTCCACGGTTCAACCGGGAGTATCGGCCTTTGGGTAGAACCAGAGTACAATATTCCGGCCCTTTAGTTCCGAAAGAGTAAGCTCTTTCCCTCGATGTGTGTGAGCGGTAAAATCCGGGGCCGGCCTACCGATAGTTATCATTATATAGTCTCCTTGATAGTGTGTATGGCTAATCTTCGATGCGTTGCCTTTTATGATGGGCTCAACGCGTTTTCTCTATTGTATTCAACCACGACTTTCTTTTTGAGGTAGGTTACGAATTCTTGATTGGCGGTATTTCTCTTCCTCTGCAACAATAATTGCCGTAATTCGTCTCTACGCTCTTCCAGTTCCTGCGGGTCAGCAGGAACCAGTTCTTTAAGTGCGACTACAAACGCATTTCCGCCCCAGCTATAACTTTTCGGAGCGACCGGTTCTCCTGTGTGTAGTTTAAAGGCGGCCGTCTTTAGTTCTGGAATACTGCCGATTTTTGGTATGTAGGCTCCCCGACGCGTAAATAGCCCCGTTTCTTCTAATTGAAGCCCCTCGGCTTTTGCAAGGTCTTCAAGGTTCTGAGTCTCAGACACTTTTGTGTATAATTTGGCGGCCTTGTCTGTCGCTAGTTTTTCCGCCTGTTGGCTTCGGTAGCGTGCTTCGACGACCTCTCTTACTTCTTCGAACTCAGGTACCTTTGATGTGATTCGTTCCGTTAGCGAGACGAGATACCAAACGCCGCCGGCCTCAATCGGTTGGCTGATTTGGCCCGGGGATTGTCCGAGTGCCGTATTGATCAACAATTCTGGTTGAGTAACTCCGGGTATCGTTTCGTTGCTAGCTACAAGAGGGCTTTCACCGGGAATACGGCCAGGTGAATCTGCTAATTCCGAAATAGTCTTCCCCTCGTCGAGCAATTTTCGGTCGCTTCTTACGGCTTGCTCCGCAGTGTTCTTTGCTACACTATCCAACAACTCGGCGGTAATAACCTCGGTTACCTCTTCCAAGGTTTGTTCCCGCTCAGGCTTTATACTTTCGACTTTGATCAGATGAAACCCGAACGTCGACTCCACGACGTCACTGATGTCGCCTGCTTTCATGCCAAAGGCCGCGTCTTCAAACGGTTGGACCATATCTCCCACTCCAAAGAATCCCACGTCTCCACCGTCGGGCGCTGTCCCCGGGTCTTCCGAATGGCTTTCTGCGAGGGTCGCGAAATCTTCCCCCTCACGTATTTTCTTTAGCAGGCCTTCCGCAGTTTCTCGTTGTTTTCGTTTTAATTCGTCGGTGTCGGAGTCGTTCACTGCTAATAGAATGTGTCGCGCTCTAACCTTTTTGGCCTCTGCGAACCGGCCCAAGTTGTTCTTATAAAACGTTTCTATTTCTTCACTCGTTATCGTTACGTCTTCTCGGAAGTCTTCATCGCTGTATGCAACGTAACGAAGCCTCACTCGTTCGGGGGTGCGAAATGTTTCCCTGTTATCTCCGTAAAAGGTTTTCAGTGCGTCGGGATTAACTTCTACCATATCCACTAGATCGGAAGAAGCGATCTTGATGAAAGATAAATTGGCTTGTGTTTGTTCGTACTCGTAGAGTTCCGTAACTTCGTCGTCGGTTGCCCGGGCCGACCCTTCTATGAACGCACGAAACCTTTCTACTATAATTCGGCTTCTCTGCTCTTCTTCAAATTGTCGTGGGGTTAGGCGAAGATATCTCAATACTCGTCGGTAGGAGTCATTACTGAAAGATCCGTAACTTTGGAACGCCGGGAATGCAGCAATCTCTTTTCGGACGTCCGTATCAGTTGCTCGAAATCCTAGTCGTTGCGCTTCTCGAAGGAGAAGTTTTGCATCGACCAAACGATCCAGAGTCTGCTGGCGAAGGTTAAGCGACTGCATTAGTTCGCGACTGAATCGTTCTTTATAAATTTCCCGGTAGTTTGACTCAACATTACGGTAGGCACGCTCAAATTCCTGCGACGTTATAGTTTCCCCGTCAATTGTAGCCAGGATTTTGACCTGGGGGTCGTCACCGAAACTTCCAACGCCAACAAAGACAAACACCAACGCGATAACAAGAAAGAGGCCTTTAATCCAGGTGGATTTAGCCCGGCTACGCATAAAATCTAACATCCAATAGGACCTCCCAATAAATTAATGCAATAAGTGATAGATGGGAAAAAAGCAACACCATTACAAGCACTTGCCGAAATGTGTGAATTTTGATAGACGTACGTCATCATGGCGCATCTCCCTTTATAGAGGAAAGTAATACATGGTTCTAGATTCGTTATGGGGGCTATTTTCGGTTGACCTTGCGATTGACCTAGGTACTGCGAATACACTCATTTACGTTAAAGGGCAGGGCATAGTTTGTAACGAATCTTCTGTCGTGGCAGTTCAGAAGGATGTGAGGGGCGCGCGGCGTGTCCTTGCGGTAGGAATCGAGGCAAAGCGAATGCTAGGCCGGACTCCTGGCAACATAGTGGCTATCCGCCCGCTTAAGGACGGCGTTATTGCTGATTTCGAAACGACCGAAGCGATGCTGAGGTATTTTATTCGCAAAGTTAACAGCCGTCATACGCTTGTACGACCGCGAATCGTGATATGCGTGCCGAACGGTATCACTGAAGTCGAAAAAAGAGCAGTGCGAGAATCGGCCGAATCAGCAGGCGCTCGTGAAGTTTATCTTATGGAGGAACCTATGGCTGCCGCTATCGGTGCTGGGCTGCCAGTTACGGAACCCATAGGAAATATGATTGTCGATGTTGGAGGTGGAACAACGGAAGTGGCCGTCATCTCGCTCGCGGGAGTTGTATTTTCCAGGTCGGTGCGGGTTGGTGGAGATAAGATGGATGAGGCTATAAGCCAGTACATAAAGCGTAAATACAATTTATTGATAGGGGAACGCACTGCCGAGCTAATAAAAATCACTATTGGTTCTGCCTATCCTCTTGAGGAATCACAGAGCATGGAGATCAAGGGAAGAGACCTCGTTGGAGGAGTGCCCAAAACCGTTGAGCTGTCGGACGATGAGATTCGAGATTCTTTGTTAGAGCCGATAAATCAGATTGTTGACGCAGTGAGGGTTGCTCTGGAACGAACGCCACCTGAGCTTGCCTCGGATATCGTCGATCGTGGGATTGTTTTAGCGGGCGGGGGAGCCCTGCTCCGAAATTTGGACGTGCTGCTCAGTGGGGAAACTGGGCTGCCCGTTGTGCAAGCTGACGATCCCCTTACCGCAGTTGTCATGGGGGCCGGAAAGGCTTTAGATGAACTTTCACTTCTTCGAGAGGTTGCTATACAGTAATAGGTTCAGTGGCGACTTTTCTCGCGGGCTTGAGTGCGTGTGATGCTCGAGGTTTTGTCTCGTTACCGGTTGGCATTTTCTTGCGGATTTTTCCTGTTGATTTCGTTGTTGCTCGCAACGGTAAATATTCGATCGCCCTACCGTATTGATCCGGTGGGCGTCTTGTTTCTTGAAATAATGCAGCCGCTTCAAGTAGGGGTGTCCACGCTTTCGAGAGGTACAGAGAAAGTATGGAGGCAATACACCGAATTGCTTTCTGTGCATCAGGCCAATGAAATGCTCAAGGCCAGGATGTCAGGCCTCGAGCAACTGCAGGACCAAGTAACCGAACTTCGGCTTGCTAACCAGCGACTGGAGCTTCTTTTGGGTTTACGGGCACAGAACCCGCTACGCCAAGTAGCGGCGCGGGTGATAGGAAGAAATCCTAGTGCATGGTCGCACACGGCCGTGATTGATAAGGGAAGTAACGACGGGGTCATAAAAGGGATGGCAGTACTAACGCCTGCTGGAGTGGTAGGTCAGGTCGTTTCGGTGAGCGCTAGCGCGTCACATCTTCTGCTTATATCCGCGGCTAATAGCGGTGTGGATGCATTCGTACAGCGCTCTCGCGTGCCGGGAATTTTGTCTGGTTCGGTGTCTGGAAAATGTCAACTGAAGTATGTGCAACGAGGGAGTGACGTCGCAATAGGAGATGCCGTAATTACTTCCGGTTTAGATGGAGTGTTTCCTAAAGGTCAGCAAATAGGTCGTGTGATTCGAACGCGAGCCAGGGAAGATGGAATGTTCCAGGACGTAGAGGTAATGCTTAGTGCTGAACTGGCTAAAATCGAAGAAGTCTTGGTTGTTGCTCCAGCCCCCGACCGGATTGGAGCAACCAAATTCCGGTAAGAATGGTACGGCCAGGTTGTGGCCTGTAGTACTTTGCGGTACCGCTGCGATAGTAATCGAAACCAGCTTACTTCACACTTGGTCGCCGGTCCCGGATCTGTTGTTAATCTTGTGCGTTTATATGGGCGTGTATCACGCCAGTGTTTCGGGGGCCGGGTGTTCTTTTATCCTCGGCTACGTTTTGGATACTGCTGCGGGTGCCCCTGTTGGGATTCATACTCTCGTTAACACTCTTGTGTTTAGCATGTCGGCCATGCTTTCGAAAAGCCTATGGACTAACAATGTAGCTTCAGTACTGGCAATGGTGGGTTGTGGGATATTGTTGAAGGCGCTGACTGCGGCGTTTTTATATGAAGCCGACTGGACCGCTAGCGTGTTATTGGGGTTCTTCAGACAACATACGGTCTGGGATTTAATCATCTCACTAGGTTTGACGCCGGTAGTATTCTGGTCATTAACATCAATAGAACGCAGGCTTACGGAGAGAGGCAGGCCGCCCGATGGATAAGCAATCGGAACTTTTCGTGTCAGGTGAAACAGTCGCTAGTTGTTACGGACGTCTCGGTGCTATTGCGGTGATCATTCTCTGTGTGTTTTCTGGGTTGGCCGTGCGACTATGGCAACTCCAAATTGTGGATGGAGACAGTTTCCGAGTGATGTCGGAGAACAATCGTCTCCGCTTGAGAAGAATACAGCCGATTCGAGGGGTGATGTATGATCGTTCGGGGCGAATTATTGTTGACAACAGACCCTCGTTTGATGTTGTTTTTGTCCCCGAAGATGCGCTCGCGCAGCCTAAGATATTTGAGAACTTCACGAGATTAGTCCCAAACGTCGCAGGGCCGTCAGGCATTCGAGTCTTAGAAGCTGAACGACGACGGTCTTTTGAAAGTATTGTTATCGCTAAAGATGTGTCGTGGGATACCCTAGTGGATGTTGAAGCGCATCAAATGGACTTACCCGGAATTTCAGTTGAGATACGTTCGAAGCGGTTATATACCGCCGGCGCTTCTGGTGCACATACTTTTGGTTACGTTGGTGAGGTCAGTGAAAAGGAAATAGATCAAAATCAAGATTATCGCGCTGGGGATCTGGTGGGTAAGGTTGGGTTGGAAAAGGCGTGGGAAGAGTTGTTGAGGGGAAGAGTTGGGGGACAACAGGTAGAGGTCGATGCAAGTGGAAAGAAATTGCGAGTCATAGATGAGGTAAGGGCTGAGCCGGGACGTAACTTGCAGCTGACTATAGATATAGAACTGCAAGGGGTTGCGGAACAGGTGATGGGCGAAGCGGAGGGAGCCTTAGTGGTTCTGCAGGTGGACACTGGGGAAGTTCTGGCTTTGGCAAATAGCCCAGCATTCGATCCTAATGTTTTTGCGAAAGGCCTAAGAAATGAAGATTGGCGTGCCCTACTAGGAAATCCCCTACGCCCGTTAATGAATCGAGCGCTAAAAGGCCAGTACCCGCCGGGATCAACGGTTAAACCTATAATGGCGCTGGCCGCACTCGAGGAAGGGATCGTTACGCCTGCAACGGAGTTTCCGTGCGTCGGCGGGCTTCCATTTGGTGGTCGGACGTTTCATTGTTGGAAGCGAAGTGGCCATGGAAACGTTGACTTGAAGCAAGCTCTCGCGCAGTCGTGCGACGTCTATTTCTATCAGATTGGGCAGAGACTCGGCATACAGAAAATTGCCGCTTATTCAAAGCAATTCTGGCTTGGGAGAGATTTAGGTTTACATCTGGAGACGGCTCAAGGCTTAATTCCTGATGCTGATTGGAAACTCCGGCGATATGAAACCCCGTGGTATGCGGGCGAAACACTGTCGGTGGTCATCGGCCAAGGGTATATGATTGCGACCCCGCTGCAGGTAGCAGTGGCGACCGCAGCGCTTGCCAACGGGGGACGAGTATTTCGTCCAAGCTTTGTTAAACACGTACTTGATTCCGAGCATAATATTGTCCGCAGCTTTGAGCCAGAACGCATTGCTACGGTTGATGTGGCCGAGGAGCATCTTATGATCGTGCGAGAGGGCATGCGAGAAGTTGTGTTAGGGGAATCGGGCACGGGTAAAGCGGCGGCTCTGCTTGATGTTGAGGTTGCAGGGAAGACGGGCACAGCACAGGTTGTTAGTGGTGTGCGAACTGCACAGCATGAAATCCCCAGGCATCACAGAGACCATGCTTGGTTCGTTGCATTCGCGCCTGCCGATAGCCCAGAAGTCGCGGTAGCATGCCTGCTGGAGCACGCGGGGCAAGGAGGCGGTACGGCCGCAGCACCAATCGTGAGGAAGGTATTAGAGGCCTATTTTCGATTCTCAGCTAGATGGGAGAGTGTGAGTGGTAAAATTCGACCGGCGGCTGGTTGAACATTTTGATTGGATACTGTTTGGGCTGACGCTCATCCTGCTTGCAATAGGGTTGGTAGGGATCTACAGCGCGACCCTGGACCAAAGTGTCGGGCTAAGCCGTTGGGTGACACGGCAAATTATCTGGGTCGGCATAGGGTTCTTTGTAATGGGTGTTGGATTTGCGTTTGACTACAGGCGGCTCGAGCAATGGGCGCCGTTCGTGTATTTTTTAGCACTTGCGCTACTCATGGCAGTCCCGGTCTTTGGCTCTTCTGGCGGAGGCGCGCGTCGCTGGATAAGCCTAGGGAGTGTATCGCTACAGCCGTCCGAGTTCATGAAGGTGGCTTTGGTGCTTATGTTGGCCAGGGCCTATCACAGGTACGCACCAACCGAGGGGTATGGCCTTCGAGGTATCACCTTGCCCGTGGTGTTCGTGGCACTGCCTACAGGAATGATACTTTTGCAGCCCAACTTGGGAACGGCCGTTACCTTATGTTCCGTATTTCTTACCGTTACGTTTACAGCAGGAATTCGCCTTAAGGTATTGTCCGTGATAACGCTCGTCGCCGGTGCGACGATGCCAATTCTATGGACTTACTTAAGGCCATACCAGCAAAGGCGAGTGTTGTCGTTTCTACATCCCGACCTAGACCCATTGGGCGCCGGCTATCATATGATACAGTCGAAATTGACGGTGGGCTCAGGGATGTTTTGGGGAAAAGGATTCCTATTGGGAACCCAGAATCGACTTGACTTCCTTCCTGAAAAGCACACCGATTTTATCTTTGCAGTGTTCGCGGAAGAATGGGGCTTTATCGGTACTGCGTTTCTACTTTTTATATATGTTTCCTTATTAGCCAGATTGTTGATAATTGCTCTGCGAGCGCGTGAACGGTTCGGGTTGCTAATTGCTACTGGTGTAGTCGGTATTATATTCTGGCAGTTCGTCATTAACGTCGGAATGAACGTGGGACTACTGCCAGTCGTAGGGGTCCCGTTACCCTTCCTAAGCTACGGGGGCTCTTCATTAGTGACAAGCATGCTAGCGATAGGCCTGGCACTCAATGTTAGTACCAGGCGTTATACTTATTCGACGTGACTTTACCGGATCAAACCACGTCGTCTATTGCTTTCACCAGTTGCGCTTTAGGGACATTCCCGACAATTTGTTGTTGGACTTCCCCGGATTTGAATAGGATCAGGTTAGGTATGCCGCGGACCCCATACTTAGTGGGCGTCTGAGGGTTATCGTCGACGTTCATTTTTACGATCTTGAGTTTACCGTCATATTCTGTTGCTAGCTCTTCTACGATGGGTGCGATGGCTTTGCAGGGGCCACACCAAGGCGCCCAAAAGTCAATCAGAACCGGTAACTCCGCGGTCAAAACATCTTCGTCGAAGCTCCCATCGGATACTTGTAGAATATCGGACATTCACTTGCCTCCTCGCGTCGTTCTTTAGTGTTGTCGTAGCAGACTGGAGGAAGAGCACCTATACCCTTGACACTAAATTGGCGACAATTTAGGGGTCTTATACATGACCGCACTTGTTACTGGAGCGACGGGGTTTGTTGGCAACGCAGTCGCACGCGCCCTGGTAGAAACCGGGGAGAAAACACGGGTACTTGTCCGGCCGGAAACGGACCGACGTTTATTATTAAACCTTGACGTGGAAGTAAGGACGGGGGATCTGAGGGACTACGATCGTGTTGTTGCCGCGACCAAAGGAGTGGAAACCGTATATCACGTTGCGGCAATGTACAAATTATGGGTCAGAAGAAAACGTTATATGTATGATTGTAACGTTCTTGGAACCCAGCATGTATTGGAAGCTGCCGCAGCGTCAGAAGTCGAGAAAGTGGTTCACACGAGTTCTGTTGCCACATTAGGTGTCTCGGGTGATGGGACGAACGGAACTGAGGAAACGCCAGTATCTTTGCGGGATATGGTGGGACACTATAAACGGAGCAAGTTAATAGCGGAAGAGAAAGTGCTGCAGGCGGCACGCCGTGGTCTGCGCGTAGTGATTGTGAATCCTAGCACACCGATCGGCGCTCGGGATGTCAAGCCCACGCCGACGGGAAAAATGATAGTAGATTTTCTGAATGGCAGAATGTATGGCTATGTCGATACTGGTCTAAATCTTGTCGACGTCGCAGATGTTGCTAGGGGTCATTTGTTGGCGGCACAAAAGGGTCGGCACGGAGAAAAGTATATTCTGGGCCATGAAAACCATAGTTTGAAGGGTATCTTCGAGCTTATCGCAGGCTTTACTGGTCGGCCGGTCCCACGCGTGAGGGTCCCTTATCTGGTCGCACTCGCGGCGGCATACGGAGACGCAGCGTTTGCGAGACTGGTGCCAGGGAGAGAACCGTTTGCCCCTCCCGTGGCGGTAAAGTTAAGTCGTAAGAAGATGTTCTTTAGTTCAAACAAAGCAGTCCGCGAATTGGGGTTTCCTCAGACGCCTATCGGTGGCGCACTCCGCGAAGCCATTGCCTGGTTTGAACTAAATGGCTACGTGCGGAAATGAGTGATTATCGTTTGCGGTAGAAAGGGAATTTGTTGATTTGGCTAGCAGTCTTTGTAATAGTATCGTTCGTCGTTTGGATAGCAATCCTTCTGCACCCAGAACGACCTTGGGATTTTCGACCGGTTGCCGATGATTTCCCAGAGGCTCCCGCAACGACCGTTTGGCCGAACGCAACGGTCTTAGTACCGGCTCGGAATGAGGCGGACATGTTGCCCAAGACGTTACCGAGCTTGTTGACCCAAAATTATCCAGGAAAATTTTCCATAATAGTAATAGATGATCGTTCTAACGATGGGACGGCCGCGACGGCGCAAGCGATTGGCAGGCGCGAAGGTGAGAGCCGACGATTGACAACAATCGTCGGCTCCACATTACCGAACGGGTGGGTTGGCAAAATGTGGGCTTTACAACAGGGGTTGACACATTTGAAGCGTCAAAAAAGTGAAGCAACGGAATATGTTCTGCTTACCGACGCCGATATTTGGCATCAACCTTGTAGTCTGCGCCGCCTAGTGCGTGAAAGTCAGAATGCCGAACTATCCCTGAATAGTCGCATGGCACGGCTGACGTGCGAATCGCGGGCCGAACACTTGCTCGTGCCCGCCTTCGTCTTCTTTTTCAATATGTTGTATCCGATGCGCCAGGTGAATAGCGTTGACCGGCCGGTTGCAGCCGCAGCAGGGGGTTGTGCTTTAATTTCGTTTCCAGTCTTGGAATCGCTTGGCGGTTTTACACAACTAGCTCAAAAGATAATTGATGACGTTAATCTGGGACGTTTAGTTAAAGGGGCCGGTGGGAAAATACGACTGTCGCTTAGTCGCAGAGAGGTGATAAGTTTGCGGCGGTACCCCTCGATTCAAAGCGTATGGAATATGGTTAGTCGTACGGCCTTCTCTCAACTTGACTATTCCTGGGCCAAATTGATCTTCACGATTACGGTGATGTTGGCTATTTTTATAGTGCCCCTCTTCGCGTGTGTTGTGGGCTTAGGGAACATTGCGGAAATGTTCATAGTCGGGGGGGGAGGGGATCTAACTCTGGCGGCTGGGGTGTTCATTCTCGGGGTTTTAACATGGTGTGTTATGGCCGTCGTTTACGCTCCAGCCATTAGTTTTTTCTCTTTACGGAAAGCCAGGATATGGACGTTACCCGTCGCAGCCTTTTTGTTTAGCCTGATGACCATCAGTTCGGCCATTAGATATAGCCCTGATTCTGCTGTCGGGTGGCGAGAGGAATAATTGGATTTTAAGGTATATAATGCACTTGCCTATACTAGTTTTGACTGCCCTCGTTTGGGAAGCGCAGGCCATTTTGCGAAGCCTCGATAATGTTAGGGCGGCAGGCCAAAAGAGGTGGGAAGCGAGGACTGGTCTACGCCAGGTGATAGTATCTTCTGGTGGAGTTGGTATCGGAAACGCGCGCTCTCTAGTTCAAACCCATAAAGGCATACGGCCTTCTGTTATATTGTCGGTCGGATGTTCGGGCGCTTTGGTGCCGGAGCTGTCTGCGGGGCAAATGTTATTGGCAAAAGCAGTCGCCATGTACACGGGTGACGATAGGTCCGAGCTCAAGACATTCCCTTCGGATCCTGACCTCTTGGCTATTGCCAATTCTGTCGCACTGGATGAAGGGCTGAATCCCACAGTTGGATCGATATTCACCAGCGGGAGCATTTTGTCAACATGCCAGGAAAAGGAGATTTGCCAGCGTCAGACGTCTTGCATTGCCGTGGAGATGGAGAGTGCGGTCCATGCTGAATTTGCTGCACGCGCGGGCGTAGCGTTCCTCGCTATTAGGCCGGTGCTGGATACTATGGTAATGAGTATTCCTCGAGTTAGAGGGATAATTGGACCCAAAGGAGAATTAAATATGTTCAAGGCTTTGGCGCATCTTGCCCAGCACCCTCAAGAGTTGGCTCCCTTGATGCGGTTGCAACGGTGTCGTCGGCTTGTATCCACGTCTATTACGACTATTTGCTCTGCTTTGTTTCCTGCTTTGGAAAGTATGATTGTGACAGATATTGGAACCCACAATTCGTAGAGTATAGCGGGTGTGTTCCTTGGAGCGGACCGTTGTTGTTGAGTGTGGGATAGCGGTTCAGGGGTCTGTACGAATTCCAACAAAGGTTTTTGCGTCTGTGGAATCTTCTCGACCGGGTGGTTACTTCATTAGCTCTTTTTGTAAATTGTAAGCGGGGCGTGCTTGGTCCCTCTCTCCTCGAATCAAGTAAAACCGCACTGCCTGGCCAAGTGCCTCTATAGCCTTTTTGCTCTGTCCCGTAGCATGATAGGCAACCCCGAGACCGTCGTGTGCTTTGGGGTCGCGAGGGTGCTGTGTGATCACAGCTAGATAGTGTTTTATCGCTTCTCCGTGCTCACCTCTCGCAGCATATACAGAAGCAAGTTGTGTGCTTGCAGCGCTCTTTGTGGGGTCAAGGCGAGTCGCCTCTTTGAACTTAACGATTGCGTCGTCGAGTTGTCCTCTGCGCTGGTACTCTTGGCCAAGTTCGAAATTTGCGGAAGCCGAGGAGGCATTAATCGAGAGCGCCTTGCTGAATGCGTTGAGCGCGTTGTCGAACTGCTTTTGACGACGATAGGCTATTCCTTCGTTTATATAATAACCTTCAAGGAACCGAGTGGCCGCCTGATGTTGGGGATTGAGGCGCAAAACGTTGTCGTATGACGCGATGGAATCCTCGATCGCACCAAGTTTGCCGTAGACGATTCCCAGTCTGTAGTGGGCGTCAACATAGTCGGGATCTATTTCATTAAGTATCCACAAGTACTCGTAGAGGGCCTCTCCCCAACGCTGTTCTTCCTCGAACTGTTTGCCACTGGCGATGAAATTTTGTGGACTTGCCCCTAGTAATAGGGTGCAGCTCAGGACAATTATTAACAAGGGCGTATACTTTTGGGGTTTGTTCATATTTACTCGCGCGACAGACGACCTGTAAACTATTGACGCTTTTTTTTTGTACTTAGTCAAGGGTGGGAGGTGTGCTAGTACGGCCCGCCGTGCCTACTAGTAGACCTACGATGGGTCAGATACAATGCGTGGATATGGCTACCTTAATCAACGAGACCGAAGAGCGGGTGGATTCTTGCGAGCACCTGGTCCAGGCTGAAGAACAGATCCGGAACCTGCTCTGCGTGATCAATGATCATTTGAAGCTGTATGAGCCCGATGATGACGCCTTTGGTTCGCTGCTATCCGTAGCCCATCATCTTAGTGAGGGCATGCGAGAACTTAGTTACCTGCTAGATCAGGCGGAGGAATCAGCAGTGCAGGGATTGCCGAAAGAAATAGGACACTAAGATATCGAAGACGACTAAATAACTGAAACTTGATGAAATTAGATCTTAAAAACTTGGACAAAGGGGCGAGACTGCTGACGGCTAAGAACGGGTTCGTCCTGCATATTTCGCCCAATAGGGCGCCCAGAAAAGTGAAGGCTGCGAAATCCACCGGCTCCCGTCGGATCTACGGGATATCTTATACGTTTCCTGATCCTATGCCTGTTACATTGAACAACTGACCGCATCGGCATAACCTCTTATCAGTAGTAGCATTGCATTGGTCTGCGGGTTATGAGTGGCGCTCGTCTTCGTACACCATAACGGCTTTTCCGGAGGAAACGGTGATGGTTTCGGCAGCGCAGGCGAAGTCGATTGTCACCTTAGCGGGAGGAAGATCCGGTGCCGCCCCAGGTGTTCCGTGAAACGGGAGGCATAGAAGCGACAGCCGCTGGGCAATTTCTTCCTCTAGAAATGAACGATGGCAGATAGGACACATGAGTGCGGGTATGTTCCACACTGTAATTTCCACTGGGCTCCCGGCCTGCACGAAACGCTGCTTCATTCGGTGTGGCAGAGGTTGCGCAGCACACCCCGCGGTGCATTCTTGGAGAAGGATGTTCATGTCAGTGCAGGGTCGGCATTGTTGGAGATGGAAATAGCGATCCGGTCTTACCGTCTAGTAGGATTTTTTTGGACAGGACAGGGGAGCTGTCGGTGAACTCTCGCATTGTGCGCGAAAGGTAGCCGCTAACTGCTTTCCTTGGTATCCGGTAAAAGCGGCCGAACTTCAGCGCTGGAATTTTACCTTTATGTATAAGCGTTCGTACGAGCCTCGGCGAAATCGCAAATACCTCCGCGAATTCTGAAACGGTGAGAACTTTTGATCTGATGCCCGATTGTCGGTTCTTCGTGTCCACGCTATGTTCTCCTTTCTGGGTTGTAGTTTGTCCTTGGGTCATCCGCGGGGCGTTTTACAACGCCCCGCCCGGCGTGAGGCCGGCCCATCCTCGGGGAGGTCCCTCAACTTCCTTCCCAGCATACAACTTTCTTGCCTCCCTTCCCCACAACGGGTTACGATGGCGATCTAAGAGCAACCGCTAGTAGATCCACAATCGAGACATTTGTAACAGGAACCATTTCTGATCATTATCGAACCACAGTCGGCACAACTGGGAGAGTCTGCTTGAGCTTGCCAGGTCGGCATTGTGTAGGCATTCGTTGTGTCCTCCTCGGTTACCGCTGATTGCTTCTCTCGCGTTGGTAGCGCGAACGAGGACCGCTCGCTAGGATGACTGGCGTTTTGTTTTTCCTCAGTTCCTAAGAACCTGCTACCCAAGAAACGGAAAATATAGTCTGTGAGCGATTTGGCGAAAGGAATGTCGGTGTTCTTTGTGAAACCTGATGGCTCGAAACGTACGTGACTAAATTTATTGACGAGAGCCTCTAAGGGAACGCCGTACTGCATTGAGACGGATGTTAGCGTGGCTATTGTGTCCATTAGACCCGAAATAGTACTACCTTCCTTAGCCATACGGATGAACATTTCACCGGGTGTTCCATCTTCATAAAATCCGATGTGTATATATCCTTCATGCCCAGCTATTTCGAATTTGTGACATATTGCATCGCGGTCTTCAGGCAAATGACGCCGAGTAGGGCTCGGCGTCAGGTTGTTTTGTGTCTCCGACGTTTCCTCCTCCGTTCTCACGGTGGTTTTTTTGGTGGCTAAGGGTTGTGCCTTTTTACAGCCGTCGCGATAAATGGCGACAGCCTTGAGCTTGAGTTTCCATGCTTCAAGGTAAGCTTCCGCAATATCATCTACGGTGGCCTCGGTTGGCATATTGATAGTCTTTGAGATAGCCCCGGAGATAAAGGGCTGCGCGGCGCCCATCATACGTAAATGTCCAAGGTGGTGAATCGTCCGAGTTCCGTTCATCGGTTTAAACGCGCAGTCAAAAACTGGTAAATGTTCGTCTCGAAGGTCTGGCGCACCTTCTATCGTCTCATGCTCGTCTATGTGCTCGACGATCGTTTGGACTTCTTTACTGTCGTATCCGAGCCGTGAGAGGGCACGAGGAACGGTATTGTTCACTATCTTCAACATACCCCCACCGACAAGACGTTTATATTTGACCAATGCGATATCCGGTTCGATGCCCGTTGTGTCACAGTCCATCATAAACGCGATCGTCCCCGTTGGCGCCAATACTGAGGCTTGGGAATTGCGATAGCCTGTAGTCTTTCCCAGAGTGAGTGCTTCATCCCACGATCTCCTCGCTTCCGAAAGCAAATCCAGTGGAACCAACGATGGATTAAGTTTATAAGCGTGGCCGCGATGTTTTTCGATTACGGCCAACATAGGTGCCTGATTGACGTCATAGCCGGAGAACGCGCCTTTGCAGGCTGATATGCGAGCTGATTGAAGGTAGGCTTCCCCTGTCATAAGCGCCGTTACCGCTCCGGCATACTCTCTCCCAGCTTCCGAGTCATAGGGGAGCCCTAGTGACATAAGCATAGCGCCCAAGTTTGCGTATCCGAGTCCCAGTTCACGATACGCTCGGGCATTTTCGGTAATCTCTTGGGTTGGATAACTCGAATTGTCAACGAGAATGTCCTGCGCGGTGATGCTTATATCGACAGCGTGTTTAAAAGTTTGAGTGTCGAAACTGCCGTCTTCCTTGAGAAAGGTGAGAAGGTTGAGGGAAGCGAGGTTACACGCGCTATTGTCAAGGTGCATGTACTCGGAGCAGGGGTTGGACGCGTTTATTCGACCGGTGTTTGGGCAAGTGTGCCAGTCGTTGATGGTTGTGTCGAACTGCATCCCAGGATCGCCGCAACTATGAGTAGCTTCGGCTATTGCTCGCATAAGGTCCCGCGCCGGAAACGATTCACACTCCCCTCCGTTTGTAACGTAGCGCGTGCTCCATTCGCTATCGCTTTCTACCGCACGCATAAAGTTTTCTGTTGCTCTGACCGAATTGTTAGCGTTTTGGAAGAAGATTGAACTGTAGGCATCTCCGTCCAGAGAGCCGTCGTATCCAGCCTCTATCAGCGTCCAAGCCTTTTTTTCCTCCTCGACCTTACATTGCACAAACTCTTTAATGTCGGGGTGGTCAGCATCTAAGACTACCATTTTGGCTGCCCGCCGGGTTTTCCCACCCGATTTGATCACTCCGGCCGACGCGTCAGCCGCCCGCATGAAAGATACAGGGCCGGAGGCTGTGCCGCCGCCAGCAAGCTGCTCTTTGGAGGATCGTATCTTAGACAGGTTCACGCCTGATCCGGATCCGCCCTTAAAAATTACCCCTTCTTTACGGTACCAATCCAATATGGAGTCCATTGTGTCGTCTACGGAGAGTATAAAACAGGCCGAACATTGTGGGTGTGATTCCACACCCACATTGAACCAAACCGGACTGTTAAACGACAATTTTTGGTTAAGTAACAGATGAGTCAACTCGTCCGAAAATGCCTCGGCATCTCCATCCGTGGCAAAATAGTGGTCTTTTTTCCCCCATTCTACTATGGTTCTGACCACCCGATTAATCATTTGTTGAACACTGGATTCCCGCGCGGGTGTGCCTAAAGGCCCTCGAAAATATTTCGATACCACGACGTTAGTGGCAAGCTGAGACCAGAACTTTGGGACGCTCACGTCGCGTTGCTCAAATACTACCTCGCCATTTTCACCCGAGATGATTGCGTTACGTTTTTCCCACTCAATTTCGTCGAAGGGATTTGCCATCGCTTTTGTGAGATGTCTGGGTATGCGGATCCCCTTCTTTTTTTCCGTCGCTCGCCGTTTCGGTTGTTCCCTCACTGTCTGTCCCCCCGACTTTTCCCTATTCCGCTCGCTGGTGCCAGTCTTCCTACGTACCCTTGTTGCCATCGTGTCCTCCTCCCCTCACCACCACCTATCAATTCGTAACGATAGGAACGAAAAATTCATTACACACTATATATTGTATTGTCAAGTTTTGACGGACGCAAGACATGGTAGCTGCCGAAACCGCTTCTGTTTTGTTTTGTTTAGTGTACATTGTAGGAATAATGAAGGATGGTGGAAAGACCTCTCCGTGGAATGCTGTAGGCCGGGTATTGGGAACGGTGTTCCCTGAAAGCCGGCGTGACTCCACATTGACACCGTATAAAATATGGGAAATCTGGCCCGACGTAGTGGGAGGATCGTTTGCGCGCTCTTCCGAACCGTGGAAATATGACGGTGGAAAACTTTTTGTGAGGGTCAGTCACCCTGCACTGATCCAGGACCTACTTTTTGCTAAAGAACGCGTGCGTCGTGACCTTAACTTGCGGCTGGAGGCTGACGTTGTAAAGCAGATTCATTTTGTACGAGGTTCTGTTAGCCCGACAAAGTATCCGGCTGCTCCCAAGAGACCTCTGCCCAAATACTCAGAGCTTTCTCCTCCTCGGATCGACAACGTGCAAATCCAATCGGCCTTCGAGGCTTTGTTGCGGGCGAGGCGGATCCGACTGACCTCTGCCAGGACGTCGTATGGGTTCAAGAAAATCTAGGAGGCAGATCGGCGCTTCCGTTTTCTCAGAGACTCGGTTGCCCGCCAGTCGACCAGCAATCAGGCCGCGGGAACCGCGGGCTTTTTTGGTTTGCCCCTGGTGGAGAAAATTGATAACACGTCCGTATGAAGCCGGCTCCTTTCACCTATGGACGACCCACCTCTGTACAGGCTGCACTCTCAATGTTGAGGAGGGGGGGAGAAGACACAAAGCTTTTGGCCGGAGGCCAGAGTTTGGTACCAATGCTAAATCTCAGGATGGCGTCCGTCGAATCGCTCGTGGACTTAAATGGTTTGAAAGAGCTGGATTATATAACGAAAAATGCAGAGGTCTTGAAAATTGGAGCTATGACACGCCACCGCAGAGTCGAGCAGTCTCTGGATGTGGCCGAGTGCGAGCCTCTTCTTGTGCGGGCAGCCGCCGAGGTCGGGCACCTCGCTATCAAAAACAGGGGCACGGTCGGGGGTAGTTTGGCCCATGCCGACCCGGCGGCGGAATGGCCTTTGATTGCTACTACCTTGAACGCGGATTTAGTCTTAAGGTCTGAGGATAAAAATCGAACGGTAGGCGCTCGTGAGTTTTTTATAGGGCCTTTGATGACCGTAATAGAGCCAGACGAAATTCTGTGCGAAATTTGTTTTCCCATTGTCAATAAGCCTCGCCTTTGGGGTTTTCAGGAATTGTGTCGGCGCCCGGGTGACTTCGCTATAGTCGCGGTGGCCTGCGTACTAACTTTGGATGGCCGGGGTAAATGCCAGAGCGCTATGCTGGGAGTAGGCGGAGCGCATTCAACGCCATTGAATTTAGTAGATGCGGAGCAAATATTGATCGGGAGTGATTGCGACGAAAAAGCAGTTTGTGAGGCTGCCAATGCTGCGGCGGCCATGGTAGACCCTTCCAGCGACGTGCATGGTACCGCAGATTATAGGCGGAGGATGGTAGCAGTCCTAACGAGACGTGCGATCCAGGAAGCCTTGGCGAAGAAAGGGTAATCAAAAATGTCGGAGGGTACGTTTTCGCAAAAGCAACTGGTTCGTGTCCGCGTTAATGGAAAAGCGTATGAGCGTGAGGTGGAGGTGCGTCGGCTACTGGCGGATTTTATACGCCATGATCTCGAATTAACTGCGACTCACATTGGGTGCGAACATGGTGTTTGTGGCGCTTGCACGATAACACTCGATGGCGAAAGTGTGCGCTCTTGCCTTCTTTTCGCAGTCCAGGCTGACGGGGCCGACATTGGTACCCTTGAAGGACTCGCCGAGGACGGCGAAATGCATCCGTTACAACAATCGTTCTGGGATAATCATGCGCTACAATGCGGCTTTTGCACTTCGGGATTCCTTATTACATCCGTGGACCTACTGAGAAACAAGCAACGTCTTTCTGAGGCCGAAGTGAGAAAGGGGCTTTCGGGTAATCTTTGTCGTTGTACGGGTTACGCGAACATAATAAAGGCAGTACTTGCGGTCGCGAATGCACCCGATCGAAAGGTGTAGGGATTTTTAACGAACGGGATGGCAAAGGAAAATAGAACTAGACGACTCTTCGCAGAAGGGCCGTCTAGCTGTTCTTGATTTGTGGGAGTAGAAATGCCGCGTGAGGGAAGGGCTAAGATGCTAGGTGCGGGCGTGCGTCGGGTGGAAGACCCGCATGTCCTCCTAGGAAATACCCAGTACGTCGACGATGTTGCTGTAAAGAATTCGCTGGCCGTCGCATTCTTGCGCAGCCCTTACGCCCACGCAAAAATTAGAAATTTAAATTGTCGCCACGCACGCGAACTCGATGGTGTTGAGTGTGTGGTAACCGGCAAGGATGTGGTGGGGACGATAAAGCCTTTCAGGATAGAATTCGACGATGAAAAGGTACCTTTCCATCGATCGTGCGATTGGAACGCGCTCACACACGACAAGGTTCGATACGTAGGCGACTTGGTCGCGGCGGTCGTTGCCGACGACCGGTACGTCGCGGAAGACGCTGCCGCTTTGATTGAAGTCGATTACGAGCCACTGGAACCCGTGGCTGACATGGAGCAGGCGCTTGTTCCCGGTGCGCCGCTTGTCCACGAAGAATGGGAAGACAATGTGATGGAGCGCCTGGAGGGTGAAGTAGGCGACCTCGACCGAGCGTTTGAGGAGGCGGATTGCGTAGTGCGGGATCGGTTCGTTACGGGACGTCATATGGCTGCACCAATCGAGACTCGGGGTTGTGTAGCCTCTTACGACGAAGGTGCCGATTTGGTGACACTCTGGTCATCAACACAGGTACCCCACACGTTGCGCGCAAGTGTGGCCGATCTCTTGGGGATGCCTGAACATCGTGTGAGAGTCATTTCTCCCGACGTAGGCGGAGGTTTCGGCTTGAAGGCGCACCCATTTCCCGAGGAAGTTATGGTAACCTACTTAAGTCGGGTACTCCGGAAACCCGTAAAATGGGTCGAGGATCGAGCCGAGAATCTGAGCGCATCTTTGCAAGCAAAGCATCAAATTGTGAATGCTGAGATTGCGTTGCGACGAGACGGATTACTGCTTGGAGTGAAAGCACGATTCTTAAGCGATGCCGGGGGATACTCTTCGTATCCGTGGAGTTCGGCGTTTGAGCCAAAGCACGCCGCTGCGTCTATGTCTGGCCCGTACAAAGTCCCGGCTTTTGGTTTTGAGACCTGTACCGTCGCGACGAATAAGGCATCTATCGGAGTGTATCGCGGGGTAGGGATTCCGGTGGCGGTGTTCGCGATGGAACGGTTGCTTGATATGGCTGCCGCAAAATTGGAACTTGACCCCGTCGAGATTCGTCTGCGCAATATGATCGCTGGTGATGAGCACCCCTACACGACTCCTTTGGGAGCAGAAATAGAGAGCGGGAGTCACCAAGAGTCACTTAAAAAAGCATTGGAAATGTTAGATTACGGGGGATTTCGAGCGAAGCAGTTCGAGGCCAGAAAGAGAAAAGTATTCCTCGGTTTGGGAATAGCGTCTTATGTTGAGGGTACCGCCCACAATTCGGCTGTATTTGACTCTTACGGCGTAAAAATCGGCGGTTACGAATCCGCTAAGATGCGGTTGGACGAGTCGGGCAAGGTAACGGTGTTCGTTGGGACGCACTCTCACGGTCAAGGCCATCACACCGTTTATGCTCAGATAATCTCCGATGAGTTGGGCATAGACGTCAAGGACATCACGGTCGTGCAGGGAGACACGGAATCGACACCAAGAGGATGGGGGACGTGGGCGAGCAGAAGTGCAGTAACGGGCGGTGGAGCCGTGATCACGGCGGCGTCGAGGCTACGTCAGAAAATTTTGCGAATCGTTTCGCGAATGACGGAAGTCCCTTCTGCGAATTTGGTTCTCGAGGATGGCTATATAAAGAGTCGTACACAGGAGAAAAGTATTATTAGCTTGGCAGAGGTCGCTCATCAAATCATCACAGAACCCAGCCGACTGCCTCCCGAAGAGACGCCTGCGCTCGAGGTGACGGTTACGTATGAACCGCCACCAATTACCCACTCCAACGCCACGCATTTGGCCTGCGTTCGAGCAGACCCTGAGACGGGCCATGTGACCGTGTTACGGTACATCGTGGTCGAGGACTGTGGGACTATAATCAACCCGCTAATTGTTGACGGTCAGATACAAGGTGGTGTTGCGCAGGGAATAGGGTCGGCACTCTACGAAGAGGCGGTCTATGATGATAACGGTCAGTTTCTGACGGGGACCCTTATGGATTATTTAATACCGACTGCCACGGACGTGCCAGCGGTAGAGATCGGACACATAGAGACTCCCTCGCCCTATACCCTTAATGGGGTGAAAGGGATGGGCGAGGGCGGGGCAATAGCGCCGCCCGCGGCCATCGCGAATGCTGTAGCCGATGCATTGTCTCCTTTCGGTGCACGAGTGAATAGGATTCCGCTTACTCCGGAGCGTGTATCCGCTCTGGTCGGGTAAAGGCACGGCGGAACCGAGAGGGTACGCTGGCATGGGGGGTACCTTCTTCGTATAGTGCGCTGGGCGAGGACTTCCGGGAGCATGGAGCGAGCTCCTGATTTGTGTTGTTTCTATTTGCTCGTACTTAGTGGATCACTCGGCTCCCTCTTGCCCTGGAGAAAAAATCCATTAGAGGTAAGATAAAGTCGCGATGGGTAGACACCGGGCATTTTTCCAACTCGGAGGAGATTATCGTGTTTTGGTTGGTTGTAGCGGTTAAATTTATCGTATCAGATAAAGTGTGCGTTTCGTGAGGTGATATCAGAATGGCGAAATACGATTTCGATTTTTTTGTTATGGGAGCAGGGTCTGGTGGAGTCAGAGCCAGCCGCATTGCGGCATCTTTTGGCGCGAAAACCGCAGTGGTTGAGGAGCGGTATTTGGGAGGGACATGTGTCAACGTCGGGTGCATACCAAAAAAATTGCTGGTATACGCGTCCGAGTATCGCAATCACTTCGAGGATGCAGAGGGTTTTGGTTGGACAGTGGGTCCATCGACCGTTGATTGGCAACAGCTTATTCGGAACAAAGATGCTGAAATAAAAAGACTGAACGGAGTGTATCGGAAACTTCTGGAGGGGGCAGGAGTTAAAATCATTGAGGGTACAGCTCGGTTGGTGGATGCGCATACCATTGAAGTAGGGGGTACCCTGCACACGGCCGAGTACGTCCTAGTGGCTACCGGGAGCTGGCCCAGTATGCCCGACATACCTGGCATCCAACATGCTATAACATCTAATGAGGCGTTTTATCTTCCGGAGCTTCCCCGCCGCGCTATCATCGTGGGGGGAGGTTATATCGCCGTCGAATTTGCAACGATATTCCACGGGCTTGGATCAAAGGTAGTTGAGTTGTACCGGGATGAACTTTTTTTGCGGGGTTTTGACCGTGACGTTCGGCGGGTGCTAGCCGAGGAAATGCGAAAGCGGGGGGTAGACTTGCGCTTTAATTGCAACGTTGTCGAAATTGATAAAACGCAGAACGGAGTTAAAGTTACTCTGGACGATGGTCGGATCGAAGAAGCGGACGTCATTATGTATGCGACTGGGCGGTTGCCCAAGTCTGAAGGCATAGGACTGGAGAACGCCGGCGTGAGCATGAACGATCTGGGGGCTGTGTCGGTAGATGAATATTCACAAACGAACGTGGGACATATTTACGCAGTCGGCGATGTGACAGATCGTCTGAATCTTACGCCTATGGCGATAGCCGAAGGGCATGCCGTTGCAGAGACGCTGTTTAATGCGACGCCCACGCGCCCGAGTCACATGAATGTGGCGACCGCAGTATTCAGTCACCCGAACATCGGAACTGTCGGTCTGACCGAGGACCAGGCTAGAGCGGAATTTGCGGACGTCGATATTTATAAGTCTTCCTTCCGCGCACTAAAGCATACGCTGAGCGGGCGAGATGAGAAAACGTTTATGAAACTGATCGTAGATTCGAAGACTGACCGCGTGTTGGGCTGCCATATGACGGGCCCGGATGCGGGCGAGATTATACAGGGTCTGGCGGTCGCCATAAAATGTGGGGCAACCAAGGCACAATTCGACTCCACAATTGGTATTCACCCGACGTCAGCGGAGGAATTTGTGACTATGCGGCAGAAGGCGGCGTAGGAAAGACCGCGAGTCCGGCCCTGTCCACGGGAATTAGGTGTAATGGTTTTTCTGCTAAGGCCAAATTACCCTATGTTCGTCCGCTAGAAGAGCTACCGAGTTTTGCAGATCAATGAAATTGGGAACGTCATTTTGTATTTGTTCAATCTGCATTTGTGAAGAGTTCCAGCCTTCATGAAAGGCGTTCATATCGGGCCACGACAGCTCGGCGACCCCATCGAAAGCGGGTGCGACTTTTTCGTAGGACTTGGCAGCCACGTGGCATTGAACGTAGCGCCTTAACCCTGGCGTCTTCGGCACGAGAGGTGCGTGCACGCGCTTCCAGTGAAATTGAAACGCTTCGACACTCAGTCCAGGCTTTCGCTTTAGGAGAAAAAGGGATTTTACGCCCGGGGTTGTCGTCGAAATGGCTGGACCTGGCACTACCACATTTTCCGTCGTCATTAGGAAAGAGGGCCCAGTGTTGGCGATAAAATTCACTTCGTCTGGATAGGCCCCATTGAGATAATCAGGGTTTGCACCCAAGGCGAATCCGACGTCGAGACTGTCAAACCAAATCTCTGCCAGCCCTTCGAAAGGGCTCGTCGGTACGCCAGGGACATCGGCGAATCGATGTGCTTGAACGTAGCGCCGCAGAGCCTTAATTTTACGTGCAAGCGGGGCGTGTACTTCTCGCCAGTGGGTGTGGAATTGTTCTGTACTTAAGTCCGGCCTCTTGGGGATAAGAGCAAAACCTTTGACCATGCTGTAGTGTCCTTCCTTAGTAATCCGGCTTCTAGATTGTAGGTTTTGATGCGGTACCAAAGGGGGGATTCGAGCACCGGAACGAACCGCGTTTGATGATTGCCCCCGGTCATTCCTTTGTGAGGGAAAGTCGAGGCCGTCTCAATCACTTCATTGGTCACAAGAGTTCCCCCCTTGCGAGGCACTCCGGCGAGACAGTCGTTTCACGCCTCCTGCGTGATTGCAAGATCAATCGTTCTACCCGTCTTGTGGCCGGCCGCGACATGTGAGGTGATCAAGATTTTGGGAGCTGTGCAAGCGCCTTAATTACGGTGACCCAAACGGTTTGAACTCTTAATCCATAAAGAACTCCTTGAACCACGGCATAATAATGGTCTCGTTAATGGAATATGTGTAGGCGTGGCCCCAATCGGGCAATTCTCTATAGTGGACTTCTTCGATTCCGGAGTTTTTAAGTCGCACGACGGCCCGGCGTGCGGTAAACACAGGAAAAATAAAGTCTCTGCCGCCATGCACGATCAAAAATGGTAATTGTTCGGCCTTTGTCATTTCGATCCAAGGGGGGAGGGTAGCCGCGATCGGAGCAACTGCAGCGAACAAGTTGGGACGACTACCAGTTAGTATGTAGGCGAAAGTGCCACCATCAGATAATCCCGAGACAAGGATCCGGTCTGGGTCTACTCGGTAACTTTTTCGTATTGTCGCTAAAATTTCGGTGATTGCAAGAATATCGGGTTCTGGATCGGCAATGTCCCAACTCTTGCCCAGGGATTGTGGGGCCAGGACCAGGAAACCTTCCGTTTTTGCCGGCCTGAGCCAGGTCAACAAGAACTCGTCTCCGCGACCGCCCGCACCATGAAGAGCGAGTACAAGCGGCCAATGTAGAGTCGGACTGTAGTTTTCGGGAACGTAGAGCGAGTAGCGGGCCGGTTTGTTGTTCTTTGGTGAATGAATAATTCCTGTGGTGCCTCGAGAGCCGATCGAGCGGGAGTCGGATGCGTCTGTCTTTGGCGACGTGCCCGGTAGTCTCCAATAAGACCTAAGGAGCGGGGTAAATGTTCGAAGATCGTACAGGCGATATCTAGCTCGTGCGAACGCATCGCGGCTCTCTACGAACGTCTTGATAAATCGAAGAGATCCATTTCGCGTAACGATGTGGTATGCCTCACGAAGGTCACGCAGCGCTTCAGTCCACGATTCGTGGAACAGTGCGTATTCTTTGGAAGGGGGGATCTGGGTAAGATCGAATAAAGCGGCTTCTAATGTTTTACCCTCTGTATGTTCTAGGTCTTCGCGAAGTTGAGAGAGTGCGTCGGGATGAAAGTCTTCTTGGAACTGCTCGAATTTCACGAGCAATCGATGAACTTGACGCTCCTGCGCCTGTATAAGACGAGCGTACGTGGTTTCCTCGCGATGGGGGCCGGCGCCGACTAGAAGAACGAGGTAAGTCGCCGCAACCATGAGCAGGGAGAAGCTCTTACTCATTTAGGCTGCGCCTATTCATAGCAGTATATCGCCCAGTCGGTCCTTTCTTATCGTACCGGCCCCGAAGTGTCCTATTAATGTTTCGCCTTTTTCTTTTTCTTTTTGCGCTTTGCTGGGGTAAGGAGGGAGACGTAACTGATCCCGTCTCGGTTGTCAGTGGTGGTAGGAAGGTGCGCAGCCGCCCAACCGGCGTTACCCGCTGACATAGATCTAGCGTTGGTATATCCCCGGATTTGCAGGCGCTCGACGGCTTTTTCCGCCCGGGGGCCTTTTTCGCAGCCCACAACCAAGGGTGCATCCTTAGCGCAGGTTTCTTCCATTACCAAATCGAAACTCTCGTTGGGAAAAACCTCGTTTGTTGTTGGATGGAAAAAAACTATAGGCACGTTGATAATCTTCGTTTTTGGGTGACCTTTGGCGAATTCTGCGACCGTGCGTACGTCTATGTAGGTTGCGTCGGGATTTTGGTCGAGAAAATGTGCCGCCTGTTCTGGTGAAAGGTTCTCAGTGTTCATGGTTCTTTTCTCCACTAGGCGAGGGAAAGGCTGGGGGGTCGAATTCTCGGACCATAGGTGGGATAATTTGGCAGCGCTCTCTGCCGTCAGTCGGAGAAGAATCGTTAGCTCGGTAGCAGACCTCATCCCGCGGGTTCTCGGTTCCTTCCACCACGTCAAATTCTTCGATGTGTTTGTGAATATACTTGCCAGTGGGTGCGAGGGCGAAAATACAGTCGAGAATTCTCCGGGCCGGAAGCGGCCCGTGACTAGAGTCGAACATTGTTTCGCGTTTTCTCATACCTTGTCCTCCCGTTGCCTTTTCGGCCACGGAGCCCGTTGCGCTGGATGCAGGCTTGTTGTCGAAAGTTGTTTGCCTTGACAGGCTAACGTTATCGGGCATAGCATGCAAGAAGCGGAAAAGGAGCCGTTTATGGACGAACCTAGGCATAAAGAGCTGGTGAATGGAGAGGTGTGGTACCAGCCGGACGAGGACGTGCCCAATGTGCCGACTAAGCTGTTTGCGCTCCAAAACCTTTGTACAGACTGCAAGATGTGCGAGGTAGCATGTTCGCTGATCCACTCGGCCGACGGTGAACTGAATCCGCTCTGGACGCGGATAAAAATTGATCATGCTCCGGAAGTATCGAGGGTATCAAGTGACGGTTTCGGGTTCATGCCCGCGATTTGTCATCATTGTTCTAATCCGCCTCCGTGCGCAGAAGTTTGTCCCACGGACGCGTTCTATTATGATCCAGAAACGAAGGCTGCGGTAATCGATCAGGATAAATGCATTCAATGTATGGAATGTGTCCCTGGGTGCCCATTCGATACGGTTTTTGTGGCACCAACTGGGGAATTGTTAAAATGTGATCTTTGCGGTGGCGATCCAGTGTGTGTGAAGGCCTGTTCCACTAGGCCCGAAATGTTGAACAAAGGAAAACAATACTCGAGGCTACCAGTGCTTTTCTATGAGGACAAGGCGGAATTTGGAAAGATCCTACGCCAGGAACCGGAAAAACGAGACGAAGTGGGCATCATGCAGGCGATGCTTTCAAAAGGCAAGGTCAGTTCAGCGGCTTGACCTGAATTTGTTTGTTAGTGTTCATCCAAAGTACCGATAAAAAAGGAGTGCACGTTATGGAGAGTGGCTTGCTACGGGTAGACTTGTCTACCGGTGAAATTAAGCGTGAGGTGTTGCCCCATGCCATGTTCGAGCGGTGGGTCGGTGGATCTGGCATCAACGACTGGCTGCTTTGGGAACATTTTCTATCCCACGATATCACGTGTGACCCTCGTAGCCCGGAGAACGTCCTGATTTTCGGGGTTGGACCACTGGCGGGTGTCGGGTCTGGCATCGGAGTGAAAGGTCGTCTCACATTCAAAAGCCCTTGCTACGGTTCTTTCGGAGATTCGACAGGTGGCGGGAAGTTTCCGTACGTAGTGCGGTTTAGCGGCTACGATTACATTGTAGTCACGGGTAAGGCGCCGCGCCCGGTTTACATACATATTTGCAACGGTGAGGTGACTATTTGCGATGCGACTCATTTATGGGGAATGAACACCGCGGAGACGCACAACACCGTGAGGAAGGAACTTGGGGATTATCCGTCAGAAGCATATACCTTGTCTATCGGACAGGCGGGCGAGAACCAAGTCGGAATAGCCGGCGTTGTCGCTGACGGGTGGCGTATACATGCTCGTTGTGGGGGCGGCGGTGTGATGGGGTCGAAAAATCTGAAGGCGATTGTCACGCAAGGATCCCAAGGCGTGAAAGTCGACAATCCAAGCGGTCTGCTCGAGTGGTCGGATGGGTTTCGGCAGAAACTCGACGCGAATGAGGCTGCGTACGGGTTTAAGCGGCGTGGGACGATGGGCGCTGTGGAAATGTATCAACGTATTGGTGGAAATTTTTGGCGGAACAACCAAGGTACCCAGTTCCGCGGCGATGAAGTGCGGTCGGATAATTGGGTCAAAAAATATCACAAGTACTCGGAAGTGTGTTCTTCGGATTGCTATATCGCGTGCGATGGTCGTTACAAGATAGAGGGGAACGAATCCGAGAAAGCGAAGAATTATGTAGGGGAGTCTTTCCGTCACCCAGAGTACTTGACGACGGCCAGCAGTGCAGGGGCGTTGGATGTCCGAGATTGGGCGGAGGTTGCTCACTGGGGAAAGATTACGAACGACTACGGGATAGACAATCAGGACCTCTGCTGTTCGATAAGTTTCCTGATGGAACTTAAACAGCGGGAAATTATCTCGGACCGGGATGTGGAGGAACTTTTCGGCAGACCGCAGAGTTTAGAGTGGGGCCAAATGGAGGATATTGAGACGCTCGTGGAAGACGTTACATTCCAGAAAAACCCTTTCGGATGGTTGTTCCGGGACGGTGCTTACCACGGGGCTCTTCGTTACTCTGAGCAGCAAGGCCAAAATTTCATGAAATACGCCATCTATGGAAAGGGCGGCGCGAGTTTCACGGAAGAAATGCGCAAGTTCCCTACTTAGATGAATAAAATGTCGGTCGAGTCACGGGGAGCAGAACATTTAAAGGAAATTGGCTTAATAGAGAAATTCCAACGGAAGGACTTGTCCAAGGTTTACTTTAATGGAAGGCTCGAGGCTGCGGACCCCACTATCCCAGATCTGAAAGGTGCGAGCACAGTCATTATCGAGAACCAGGTCGCTCTGAT
>CAYWPF010000115.1:0-50232 GCA_964460065.1 uncultured Enterobacteriaceae bacterium | reverse complement strand
AGAGCGTGCGGATGTTTACATCATAAATAGTTGCACCGTCACAAACCAGGCTGACAGAGAAAGTCGGCAACTAGCCCGTAGAGCCAAGCGTCTCAATCCCGACGCGAACGTCATAATGACGGGCTGTTACGCACAGGTAAGTCCTGCATCCGTTTCGCGACTCCCCGAAGTCGACTATGTAATAGGTCTCAATCGTGTGGAAGATCTGGTTTCTGTTGTCTCGAATCCTGAACAACAAGTAGCCCGGGTTTTGGTCGACAACTTGCGCCCTCCAAAACGTTCAACGCAGCCCAAAATTGATACTTTCGGTGCTCTAGAATTCGATAAACAAACCCGGGCATTTCTCAAGATTCAAGAAGGATGCGATTTGTTCTGTACGTTTTGTATCGTGCCGCAGTCTCGGGGTAAGAGTCGGAGTGTCGAACCCCGCCGGATCATGGATGAACTTCATCGACTAGCAGATCAAGGCTTTCACGAAATTGTACTCACTGGCATTCACTTAGGCGGGTACGGCGCGGACCTTGAATCACCGACAAACCTGCATCGATTGCTAAGCACAGTCGAAGAAAGACAACCGGTACCACGCATACGCCTGAGCTCCCTGGATCCTCATGAAATTAGTCGCGAATTGTTGACGCTTGTCGCGGAGTCGGAAACGATCTGTCCGCATCTGCACATCCCGTTGCAGTGGGGGAATGACTTCGTCCTCAGGCGTATGCGACGGCGATACGATACATCTCTCGCCCGCAATGTTCTCGAAGATGCACGCCAGGTCCTCCCCGATGCGGCACTAGGTACTGACCTCATAGTAGGATTCCCCGGAGAGGGTGACCGAGAATTCGAATCTGGATTAAATTTCCTCAAATCTAGTCCATTCACATACTTCCATGTGTTTCCCTATTCCGTTCGGAGCGGGACCAGCGCGGCTAAATTATCCGATCGAGTCCCTGCCGAGGTGATACGCCAACGCGCACGCGTAGTACGATGCCTAGGTGAAGAAAAGAAAGAATGCTTCGCCCAACGATTTGTCGGCCGGACGCTCCCAGTCCTATTTGAAAATTCAAGGGAAAAGGAGACCGGTGCACTCAAAGGTTATAGTCGCAATTACGTACGCGTGTTCGCCGATGGTGAAGACAGTCTTATGAATCGCGAAGTTTCGGTCAGAATCCTAAGCTCGCGCGACGGGAGATGTACCGGGACTGTCGAGAGGCTCGCAAGAGAACAACACAACAATTCACTGTGAACGGCATGCACGCCTCAAGAGACACTACCGTACTAGAGGCGATTTTGGGTTATGACTTTCTGGACCCAAAACTCCTTCTCCTCGCGCTCACACACCGTTCGGTCCCGCTGCAGGACGACGAGGACCACAACGAAAAACTTGAATTCCTTGGCGATTCAGTTCTCGATCTTACCATCAGTGAACTTCTGTTTCATGCGTTCCCCACCTACAGGGAAGGCGATCTGTCGAAGTTGCGCGCCTCGCTCGTCAACTCGGAGACCCTCGCCGAGAAAGCGGAAGTGCTCTCGCTTGGAGGCTGGGTCCGAATGGGTGGTGGCGAAGAACAGAGCGGCGGCCGCCAGAAGCAATCTATCTTAGCGGCAGCGTACGAAGCAGTCCTAGGGGCGGTGTTTCTCGATGGCGGGTACAAGCCTGCGAAACGGTTGGTTGCAAAACATTTCGAGTGTGAGCTGCAAACGACAGGCAGAATATCGCAGTTTGACAACAAAACTCGACTCCAGGAAATTACCCAAAAGGCGTTCAAGGAAGTCCCTCGGTACGAGATAATCGGCGTGGCGGGGCCTGACCATGAGAAATCTTTCGTGAGCCAGGTCTCGATCGCTGGTAAAATTTATGGACGCGGAGAGGGAGCTAGTAAAAAACGGGCCCATCAAGCCGCTGCATCCAATACGATTGATATTCTCCGGCGTCACAGGCCTCACATGTTCAAGACGGAGTGACTTGTAATGTTGTATCGCTTTGTCCGCCCACTCCTATTCCTTTTTGATCCTGAGCGTGCACACTTTCTTTCAATTCAGGTTCTAAAAACACTGCAATCGCTACCGATTGACAGAACGCCCCGATACCAAAACCCTGCGCTCACACAACGTCTGTGGGGTCTCACCTTTCCAAATCCAGTTGGTTTGGCGGCCGGCTACGACAAGAATGCTAACATACCAAACGTCTGGCACAGGTTTGGCTTTGGCTTTGCCGAGATGGGAACAATTACGCCGAAACAACAGGCAGGAAACCCTCGACCGCGAATATTTCGGATACCAAAGCAACGCGCACTCGTTAATCACCTCGGTTTCAACAATATAGGCATCGACGCCGTCACGGCACAATTACAGTCTCAATTGCACAGATTAGACAAACGTTTAATCCCAATAGGATTCAATATCGGAAAATCCAAAGCGACGGATATCAACTACGCGGTCGACGATTACCTGGCATGCTGTGAAGCACTATTACCCTTCGCCGACTACCTTGTTGTCAATGTCAGTTCACCGAACACTCCAGAACTCCGAAAACTTCAATCGCCTGAGCGATTAGGTGTCCTTCTCGAGACCCTTCTCAATTACGTTCGCAGATCGGCCTCGACGGGACGTAACCCTGCGCCGATTCTGATCAAGATTTCTCCGGAACTCTCAAAATCTGAACTTACAGAAATTGGCCAGTTGGCTATCTCTGTCGGTGTTTCAGGAGTGATAGCCACAAACACCACGACCGAACTTGGCAATCTCTCCCTCCGTATACCTAGGAAAGGTGGTTTGAGCGGTCGTCCGCTCGCTTCGCGCGCGGAAGAGACCCTCCGCACATTGTACCACGCAGTTGAAGGCAACCTGCCACTAATTGGCGTAGGCGGTATATTCTCCGCCCAAGACGCGTACCAACGAATCAGGGCCGGTGCCTCTTTAATCCAAATATACACAGGTATGATTTTTGAAGGGCCCTTTCTCGCGCGGAAGGTAACACGCGGGCTCGCGCGTTTACTTCAACAGGACGGCCTATCACATATTAAAGAACTCATCGGAAAAGGAGCGTGAGCAAGCGGGGTTCCACTTGACCGTGCGCCTACCTCCCCCCAATAATTAGAGCGCCATACTTTTCTGCAACCGACCATCTTTAAGTTGGAGACTTCAACGTCATACCCATAATGTTATACCCCCCGTCAATGTGTAGTATTTCTCCTGTAATTTTTTCCGCGAGGGGACTACACAAAAAGAGGGCTGCCTTCCCTGCATCCGTATTAAGAATCTCTTTCCGCATAGGAGCGAATTCCCGCATATGATTTTGCATGATTTCGAAACCAGGGATACTAGTGCCCGCTTTCGTAGCGGTAGGCCCGGGCGAAAGCCCGTTCACTCGTATGCCATGCGGGGCCAAATCGAACGCCAAATTTCTAATGATATTGTCTAAGGCCGCTTTGGTAATACTCATTAATTGGTAACCCGGAATAACTTTCTCTCCAGCGTAGTAGGTCATTGCAAGGATACATCCCCCTTTATCTTTCATGAGGGGAAACGCCCCGTTCGCCAGGGCTATCAAAGAGTAGGCACTTACCTCCATCGCCAAATTGAAATCGCTACGAGAAATATTGACAAACCGTTGCCCAAAAGATGTAGGAGGAGCATAAGCTATTGAATGTATTAGGTAATCCAGATGTCCAAACTCGTCACCCAACTGGGAAAACAGACTTTCTACCTGATCATCTTTTCCTACGTCACACTCAATAATTAGTGGATCCCGTAGTTCGTCGGGGATAGATCCCATCATACGGCGGACCGCTTTCCGCTGAATCGACAAAGCCACTCTCGCCCCGGCGTCGTTAAGCAACTTCGCGATGGGCCAGCCTATAGAATTTTCATCCAGAACCCCGGCAACTAATGCTGTTTTCCCAGAAAGATTTAGAAAATCACCAATATCACCATTCGAACCGGCCATTGTCCCCCCCAGTTAGCTACTTCGCCGGGTCCCCGTTTCCGAAAACCACGTCCGGCGATTCAAGTATTTGTTCCGATGCGGGTAAGTGAGCCCGAACAAAACGCCGAATACCACACAATAGAGACCTACCAGCCCTATTAATTGTACATGTTCCCTGTACAAGCCAGCCCAAACGAATAAGGAAATTGTTACGTAAGCAATGCAAAAAAGAACAAGTCGCCACCCCAATCGGTCCATCTTCAATAACGAATACGCCATGGTAACGCAAACTATAAGCTGCACCAGATGTACGATTTGTGCCCAGAACCCAAACACACGGACACCTAATAGCACTGTCGCAGGACCTGTCGCGTAAGGTCGGTCAAAAGGATCCATCATATCCCAAAGGACGAAAAGTCCCCCGTACAAAACAATCAGAATCACAGCCATTCGCACCGTCATAGGACAACCGGGGGTATCGAGAGAGGGTACACCTCGCCTGGACATTGATCTGTTATGCATCTGAAGATTAGAGTAGTGGCGGACAGGTCACCTGCCCGTAAATTTAGGCTCACGCTTTTCGACGAACGCCTGAATTGCTTCCTTATGGTCTTCCGTGAGAAAACAGCCTTTTTCTATCGACAAAGATGTATCGAGAACGAGATTCACGGTATCGCGCAGTATCTTGTTAACAGAAGCTTTCGTGCCGCGAATGGCCATGCGAGGCCCATCCGCCAGTCGTTTCGCAAATGCGGTCGCCTGCGCCATCAAATCGTCGGTCGGTACAACGTGGTTTACCAAGCCAATGCGTTCCGCCTCAGGGGCTCTTACTAAATCCCCTGTCATAAGAAATTCCTTCGCTTTCGCCGTACCTATCAGCCATGGCCAGATGACCGCGCCGCCGTCTCCAGCAACAACCCCAACACGCACGTGCGGGTCTCCTATTCTGGCATCTTCTGCAGCAAATATCACATCGGAAAAGAGCGCCAAGGTCGCACCCAGCCCCGTGGCAGGGCCATTGATCGCAGCGATAATGGGCTGCTCAACCTCTAACAAATCAATAATAATTTTACGGGCCTCAGTGAATAGGTCGTCCAACTGCGAAGAAGTCATGTCTTGAAACCACTTAATGTCTCCGCCGGCGCAAAATGCGCGACCCTTTCCCGTAAGTACTATTGCTTCCGTTTCCGCGTCCCTGGCGATGTCAGCGAATATGCAAGACAACTCCGTGTGAAGCTGCGCATTAATTGCATTCATTGCCTGTGGACGGTTAAAGGACAGTGTTAGCACTTTACCATCCCGTTCTGCACTGAGGCACTCGTAACGACTATAGTCCATAAGCCCTCCTTTTCTTCTCGGCCACTGCCGCCTATTATTAACGTGGCACATTATCAACTAGCCGATTGAAAGACGCAACGCGGTGGGAGTGTGATCTATGGACATCTATTTTTGCAGAAAAGGTCTCGCCTATGTATGCAGGATACTCCAAGAGAAACTCCCGGGAGATCATGTGGCCGACTGTAACGCGCAAGATGTACCGGAAATCGCGTTGCGTGCGGACGTACTCATCCCTACTGTATCATCCGTGACTGCGGAGGCTATGCAATCTTCGAGGCTGAGACTCGTTCAACAATATGGCGCCGGCCTTGATTCCGTTGACATCCGAGCCGCCACGGAAGCGGGTATCTACGTGGCGAACGTTCCCACGTCTGGAACAGGCAATGCCGAATCTGTAGCCGAAATCGCTCTTCTATTCATGCTCGGCCTGAGTCGAAAGTATCATGAAACGCAGGAGAGTATACGACGGGGTATATTGGGCTCTCCCATAGGACAGGCCCTTAAGGGAAAAACGGCTGCCATTGTAGGTTACGGCGGCATCGGACGGGCTCTGGCCCAACGTCTGTCCGGGTTTGGAATGACCCTTTTCGCGGTTTCTAAACGTGGTCCGCGGACCCGCGATCACCAAGATAAAAAGCTACTAGAGAAACACCTGACCCAAGAAGGTCTCCATGATGCGCTGAGAGACGCTGATTTCGTCATCACGGCACCTCCCCTTAATGAGGAAACACGGGGGCTAATGGGCAGGACCGAGTTTGAGTGCATGAAGCCAGGAAGCTTCTTGATAAACGTGGCAAGAGGACCTGTAATAGACTACGATGCGCTACTGTGTGCCCTGAAAGAAGAACGTATCGCCGGCGCGGGCCTGGATGTTTTCTGGGAGGAGCCATTCAACCCTGACGACGAGATCTTTCGGTACAATGTCCTCTCCACCCCGCACATAGGCGGGGCGACCGACGTAAGTCTCGCAGGCATCGCGATTCGAGTAGCAGAGAATATAAACCGCCTCCGGGCCGGCAACGTGCCGCTCAATTGCGTAAACGCCGGCGATCTAAGGTAGGCATGCCTGGGTGACAGAGTAGTCGCCCTCCTGCGCCGGAGACCGCTCAGTCCGATCGCCGGACCGAGCATTCGAATGGTTAGGCGCGATTCGCAGGATCAACGTACGGAGACTCGTGGTCCCCTGTATAAACCTGGGTAGGCCTAAAGATCCGATTGTTTCTTAGTTGCTCATGCCAATGCGCCAGCCATCCAGAGACACGCGCAATCGCGAAAATCGGCGTAAACTGATCGATTGGGATCCCTAGCTTGTCATAGACGACGCCCGAATAGAAATCGACGTTGGACGCAATTCCTTTGGCCCCGACCCGCTCGCCGATAACCTTTTCGACCTCTTGAGCTACACTATATAACGGATGCTCGCCTTTGGCCTCAAAAAGTTTCATCGCAAGTCCCTGAAGCGCATTTGCACGGGGATCCTTGACTTTGTAAACCCGGTGACCCATACCCATTATTTTCTGTTTGGCGGCCAATCGGGCCTCTATGAATGGTTTCGCATTTTCAACCGTCTCTATCTCCCGAAACATCTTCAACGCTTGCTCGTTCGCACCGCCGTGCAACGGTCCCGTTAACGCTCCGATAGCGGAAGAGACCATAGTGTAGGGGTCAGCTTCAGTCGACCCAACTACAAGCCCGCTAAAAGTCGAGGCGTTCATCGTGTGTTCAGCGTGCAAGATCAAGCACACATCCATTATTCGGGCGTCCAGCGGGTCCGGTTCTTCTTCAGTTAACATCCAAAGGAAATTGGCTGCGTGGCCGAGATCGTCACGAGGTCGGACCGGCTCGTCCCCATGCCGCATACGTTCAAATGCAGCTACTATAGTCGGCATTTTAGCTATCAGCCGGATGCTCGACCAGTACCGCTGCTCTTCATCTCTAATATCTCGCGCGGGATAAAACATCCCCATCGCCGCTACGGCGGCCTGCAGCATGTCCATGGGATGACCGTTTTCGGGCATACATTTAAGCATGTCCAAGATGCGATATTTGACGCGCCGGTGCGTCCGGAGGTTATGATCGAACCTTTTCAACTCTTGGCCGGTAGGCAATTTTCCGAACAGTAAAAGGTAAGAAACCTCTTCAAAAGTGCTCTTTTCGGCTAACTCCTCAATTGAGATGCCTCGGTATTCCAGGACACCCTCTTGCCCGTTAATGAAGCCAATCTCAGACTCCATTATCGGAACCCCTTCGAGTCCGGGTATCAGTTTTTCCATAATCAGCCTTTCTGCGTATTGACGTGTCCCGTAGGTGGGAGAAGCAACTGTCCCTACGACATCTGCTTATTGAAGGAGTCCAAGTCGAAATAGTCACGCCATGCCGAAATTTTACCGTTGTTCACTTCAAAAATTCCAGCGACAGGCAAAGATATGGTTTTAGGTCCCATTACGAAGGTGTCGACGCGTTCATTCATCACAACGTTGCCGGCCGAGGTCGTATGTTTTATTTCGAACTTCGCACTCGCCGCGTCCTTCAAAAACGGTTCCGCAAAGGCACGAAAAGCATCATGGCCTACGCACGGTTCCATAGGAATATTGTGATAAAAACAATCTTCAGCCATATAGGCGATAAGTTCATCCACGTTCAGATTCGACCAGGCATTGCAAAAATCCGTCACTAATTTCTCGTTTTCTGCGCTCATTAATTGGTCCTCCCTTTTGCCCTGTTTGCTAACAGCGCACCTTCTTGCCTTCCTAGTCCTATCGGAAAGTAGTCCCAAATAGCAAGCCTCTTGGACATTTCGTTTGTACAACTATCGACCATCAATGGTCATTTCCATACCCTTCCAACATTGCCTCCAGATTACCACCCCTTTGCCATGATGGCCGCACAAATCCGCAACCGCCGCCCAGGAATAAGCAGGATTCTCCCCCGCCTATTTGTCGGCGAGTACCCACGCCTTAACGACATCGCGTGGCTTAAGCAAAGCCATAGAATAACAGCTGTTTTGAGCCTCCAAGACTCGGACGATCTTGCTCTAAAAGGTTTAGACCCATTTCTCTTGCAGCGAACCTACAAACATCATCAAATAGAATTCTACCGCGTACCAATTCCCGATTTCAACGATGATGCATTTAGCCTCGCGCTACCAGCAGCTCTTTCGCAACTAGAAAAATCTTTGGATTCGGAACACCGAGTGTTTCTCCACTGTAGTGCGGGTTGCAACAGGGCTCCCACCCTGGCGATTGCCTACATCCACGCGTCTAGCCGAATGTCGTTAAGCAAGGCAAGAGATTATTTCGATGCGCGTCGTCAGTGCGCGCCCTATATGAATGTATTATTCGATTTCTTCAATGTTCCTCGTGTATTCTGAAATCTAGACAAACGAAGCAAAAATATTGTCTGCCAACAAAACCCCTTGCCTTGTGAGCCTGATTGTACCACCGTCAACCTCTATTAGTCCTCTTCTGACGTAGTTTGAGGTGTGCGGATAGGTCTCTAGCAACTCAGCGCCGAATCTCCCATGGAAATCTTTTAGAGTGATCCCGGCCGATTGTCGGAGTGTGAGAAACATATATTCCGTTCGTGCCTGTTCTTGTGTGAGCGCTTCTGTCATCTGCACGGGGCTGCGGCCCGCGGACACCGCGTCCATATACTGGGTAGGGTTCGTCATATTACTTCTCCTCCAGCCCCAACCTGGCGTCGAGGCGTACGAATGGGACCCTGCGCCTATCCCGAGATAATTCTTCCCTTGCCAGTACCCAACATTATGCCTCGACGGAAAGCCGGGAAGACAAAAGTTAGAAATTTCGTAATGTTGGTAGCCTCTCGCGCAGAACGAATCATGGATGCACTCGTACATCTCCGTCTCCACGTCTTCGGATACTGGGCTTAGCACGCCACGGTTCCGCCACGTGTAGAAAGGGGTATTTTTTTCATACGTTAGGCCGTAAATTGATACGTGTTCGGGTCCGTATTCGAGGGTGGTTCGTAAATCCTCCTGCACCAAGCGAAGTGTCTGTCCAGGTACGCCGTAGATCAGATCAACATTAATATTCTTGAATCCCGCTGCCCGGGCGAATTTGATCCCGCGAGACGCCATTTCTGCGTCGTGTAGGCGGCCTAGTGTTGTAAGGATGGAGGCCTGAAAAGACTGAATACCGAAACTCAGACGGCTCACACCTATCCCTCTGTAGTCTTGTAGAAGACCCGTAAAAACCGATGCCGGATCAGCTTCAAGAGAGACATCGTGTTCCGAGGTGGGGGAACAGGAGGCATAGACCACTGAGAGCAACCTGTGGAGCGATGCTGGCCGGAATAGAGATGGCGTTCCACCACCAAAATAAATGCTGTCTACCCGCTGCCCTTTCCACGGAGCCCGGTTCGCGTTTTCTGAGAATTCCTTGCAGAGAGCTTCAACGTAACGCTCCTCAGGCCAACTCTTCGCTGCGTAGGCATTGAAGTCACAGTAGGGACATTTAGTCAGGCAATAGGGGATGTGAACATACAGCGAGAACGACACTATGCAACCTGATTCCCGTACTTTCGTAGCACAGCGACGACAATGCCTCTGATTTGGACTTTCTCAGCCTGCACTACTATAGGCGCCATCGAACTGTTGGCAGGCTGAAGTCTTACCAGGTCGACCCCTTCGGAATAAAATTTCTTCACAGTCGCATCACCATCCACAAGCGCCACCACAGTATCTCCGTTCCCGGCAGAGTTGCGAGGTTCTACAATCACGAAATCTCCGTCCAATATGCCCTCTTCTACCATAGACTGGCCGCGCACCCGAAGTGTAAATGCCTGGTCGGGTCGACGGACGAGATCAACAGGAATAGACAATTTCTCGTTCGTTTCGACCGCCTCGATAGGAAGGCCCGCAGCGACCTTCCCTAAGAGCGGCAGCTCAATGGCCTCAATGGGGTTGGCCTGCCGTAAAATCTCAATAGCCCGACTCAGATTCCACTTCCTGGCGATGAAGCCTTTCGTCTCAAGATTACTAAGATGCTTATGAACAGTTGCAAGAGAGGAAAGGCCAAAATGAACAGCAATCTCTTCGAGTGTTGGGGCATACCCTTTCTCGCGGCTAAAATCAGTCAAAAAATCCCATATTTCTTTCTGCCGTCTTGTGAGTGTCATACAGGCTTTCCCTGCTTCTGTTATGCCAGCGAACAAAAAGCGAATCAAGATGGTAACTAATCGGTTTTTCCAGGACTGCTCGAACTGGCGTCAGCTGAAAATCAATTCCAAATTACAACACGGCCGGAAAGAAATGAGGGTGGATCTGACAGTCCTAAGATTTGCCAACCCACAAGATTAGTGATAGGCGCATTCTAGTAAGCACTGTAACAGGAATCGCAAATGAAACATGCGATGATTTTAGTCTTGGGTCTTGGTTTTATCTTCAGCACGACAAGCTTTTCTTTCGCTGACGGCGCGTTGAAGGCACGGCTAGAAAAGCTGGTCACCGACGCTCAGAGTGAGATCGATGCCGCGGAGCCGGTTTTTCGCGATGAAGTGTTCCTGCAATGGGCCCGCCTAACGTTCGGCATACGGCATATGACGTATATAGTAGACACCCGCAACCCCGAGCGCGTACTGGGAATTGTCACATTCACCTGCAAGGTGACACAGAGCGACTTCTTTGCAACGAAAAAGGAAGCTCAAGTAGCACCGATCAAAAACATGATACCCCAACTCATACCTTGTAGAGCAACGTACGAGTGGAAGGTAGACAGATGGGAATACCTGCATGGCGCCACGTACGTTAGAAAGGGAGACTGGAAGCCGATTCCGACAGACAAGCCTAACGCTTTTCCCCAACTGTATTTCAATCTAATGAGAAATCCAAAAAGCGATGGAGCCGCTAGCGCAGATTCTGAGGGGAATACCTCAAGCGAAGAAGGGATGCCGGGGTCTGAATCTTGACGAGGAGCAAACCTCCGAAACGCGAAAGGCGCAAGAAACCATCAAAATACTAACTTGAAAAATGGACGTCAAACGCCGTCAAACAGATATTTTCACTCCCAAGCTCTACGCTATCAGCCCCCTATTCGACAAGCAGGTTCTTCTGCTGCTCCGTTTCACCGTCAGTATCAACACAAGCGGGCACCGGTCTAGAGCTGACGACTGCCCTTGTACCTGACGAGTGACGACCATCGTCGCATTAGACCGAATTCAATGCATTAGAGAGCCCTGATGACCGATTTACCGAATAAATCACAGTCTAGAAACCCCCTGTTAAGGGCCGGTGTGGTCGGAGTAGGGCATCTCGGAAAATTCCATGCAGAGAAATATGCTAAGATCCCAGGGGTAGCTCTCGTCGGGCTTGCCGATACAGATGAGCAACGCGTCAACACTCTCGCACAACAATTCTCTACAGCTGCCTACACGGATTATCGCGATCTTTTCGGTAAGATTGACTGTGTGAGTATTGCCGTTCCAACTCAACTACACCATTTAGTAGCGCGCGATTTTCTACTTCGAGGTATAGATGTCCTTGTCGAAAAGCCAATCACGGCGCATGGATCAGACGGACGAAAACTGGTCGAATTGGCTGATTCAGCAGGCCGGATTCTGCAAGTTGGTCATTTGGAAAGGTTTAACCCAGCCCTACGATCACTAAATGAAATTCTCACAGCACCTCGCTTCATTGAGTGCCATCGGGTCGCACCCTTCGTCGAAAGGGGAACGGACGTGGACGTCGTCCGAGATCTAATGATTCATGACTTAGATGTGATCTTGAGCCTCGTACATTCACCCGTTATGTCAAGGGAAGCTTTCGGAGTACCGGTGTTGACAGAGGCACCGGACATAGCCAACGTACGCTTACGATTTGAGTCAGGTTGTATCGCTAATGTCACGGCAAGCCGCGTTGCCCTAAAGCGTGAGAGGAAAATGCGAATTTTCCAACCAGAGGCTTACATCGTGATAGATTATGGCGAACAAAATATTCGTATTTGCCGCCGACAAACGCCCGGTGGAGGCGAACAAATTCCCAATTTATCCTTCGAAGAGCGTTCGGCGGGCAGCCACGATGCACTCGAAGAAGAGATTAGAGCGTTCGTGGTTTCAGTTAAGAACCGCGCCAGGCCCATAGTCAGCGGGGTCGATGGCCTCCAGGCTTTGGAGGAAGCGGAGAATATTGTCGCGGCGTTGGAGCTTCCCTAGTGCGAATACTCTTAGTCGCCGGCGAGGCGTCTGGCGACCTCCACGGAGCGGACCTAGTCCGCGCTATCCGGAAACGACGTCCTGAAACTAGCGTTTTCGGGATTGGCGGGCCGGCCCTTCGCCAGGTAGGCATGGAAACTTTAATTGACTCCTCCAGAATAGCCGCCATGGGCCTGCTTGAAGCCGCAGACAAATTCGGAGCAATCCGCACCGCATACCGGGAAATAGCGAAAATTTTAAGAACAAATCCGCCACAACTACTCATATTGGTTGACTTCCCCGAGTTCAACATGCGTTTGGCGAAGGTCGCCAAGACAAACCGAGTACCAACGTTTTATTATATTAGCCCCCAAGTGTGGGCGTGGCGGAAAAAAAGGGTTCATACCATAGCTGAAAGAGTCGATCTCCTTGCAACGGTATTTCCCTTCGAGCAGGAGTTCTACGCGAAGAGCGGTTTTGCTGTCGAGTTTGTTGGGCACCCGCTAGTTGACCGTGTTCGACCTTCTCTCTCAAAAGAAGAAACCCGGGCCCGTTACAAGTTGCACCCTGCAAAACCAATTATTGGCCTTTTCCCGGGAAGCCGCGAGCAGGAGGTTCGACGTTTGCTCCCTCCCCTCGTCAAGGCGGCAACTATCCTCAACGAGAAATATCAATTCATATTGGGTGTCGCACCAACCCTCCAGAAAGAGAAGATAGAATCCGCGCTTCCAAAAAACTCTATAAAATTTCCGATAGTACAAGGTGACACGTACAACATCATGAATGTTGCGAATCTGGGGCTCGTAGCGTCCGGTACCGCAACGTTGGAGATGGCACTAACGGGGACCCCGATGGTGATAATTTACAAGATGTCCTACTTTACGTATGGACTCGCGAGGTTGTTCGTCCATGTCCCATTCATCGGCATGCCAAACATAATAGCCAGGAAACAGATCGTTCCCGAATTAATTCAGGGAGCTGCAACGCCACAACGAATAGCACAGGAGGCCATCCAGTTGCTAACAAACCCGGAGGCATATAGCCTCGCACAAAAGGGATTGCACGACGTGTCGAAACAGTTAGGTAGTCCCGGGGCCGCCACACGGGCTGCGAAACTTGCTTGTGACCTAGTAGACCACGTCGAGTAAGAGTATCGTATCCGAACGCCTGAGACTATGAATATCTACCGGCGACTTTTGTTGTACCTACGGCCTTACCTCTACCGCGCCTTCCTCCCGGCCGTGGCATGCATGGTGTTGTTCAGCGCGACAAACGGGGTCTTACCCTTTCTCGTGGAGCATGTCTTTGACGATATTTTCGCGGATCGGAACCGGGCTGCGCTAAAAACACTGCCCTTCCTCATAGTCGCCACTTTCACCCTGCGCAGTGCCTGTAATTTCGGTCATGTTTACCTGATGGAGTACGTGGGCCAGCGCATTATCGAAAATCTCCGCAACGAACTTAATGCCCATTTGCAGTCATTGTCGCTCTCTTTTTTTCACCGGCATCCGACCGGCACACTTATATCTCGCGTAACCAATGATACGCTACTCGTTAGGCAGGCGATCACACAGGCTACAGCGTCAATGATGCGTGATTTTACTACTCTGGTAGTCCTGATCACGGTCGCTTTTTGGAAGGACTGGGTTCTGGCGAGCATCGCCTTTGTAGCTTTTCCCGCGACCATTTGGCCCCTCATGCGGATTTATCAGAGAGTACGACGCCTCAGCCGCAAAGGGCAAGGCGCCCTCGGCTATCTGTCGGCGCTACTCCAGGAGACGATACAAGGAAGCAGAGTAGTAAAGGCATTCGGCATGGAACCGTACGAAAAAGCGCGTTTTGCATCTGAGAATCACCGGCTGTACAAGCATGCCATCCGGGCGGGACGTCTCAAAGCCTTTGTGCCCGCAATGGTAGAACTCCTAGCGGCATGTGGGATTGCGGGCGTAGTCTGGTATGGCGGGTCCAGTGTAATCGAGGGAGAACGCACTCAGGGCGGATTCGTCGCGTTCCTCACAGCTATGCTGTTGATTTACCAGCCGTTCAAACATCTCACCAGGACAAACACGTCCGTACAGAACGGCCTAGCGGGAGCAGAGCGGCTTTTTGAAATTCTAGATGAGCGCGCAGAAGTGAAAGAAGCACAAAACGCGAAGCGCCTAATCGATTTCACCGCAAAGATACGTTTCGACAATGTCTCTTTCCGCTATCAAGAAGAATTGGTCTTAAAGAATCTGGATCTTACTATAGAGGCAGGACACGTCGTAGCCCTTGTGGGCCCTAGCGGTGGCGGAAAGAGTACTCTAGCGGACCTTATTCCCCGGTTCTACGAAGTCAGTGAAGGCAGTATCCGATTTGATGAGCAAGATATACGAAGCCTGACTTTGTCATCTTTGCGGTCCCACATCGCTATTGTCACACAGGACACCTTTCTATTTAACGACAGCGTGCACAATAACATCGCTTACGGCATGGTGGCAAAATCCAAGACGGAGATAATAGAAGCCGCAAAAGCTGCTCACGCGCATGATTTCATCATCGAACTACCTGAGGGGTACCAAACACAGATAGGGGAATTAGGAGTGATGCTTTCTGGAGGCCAACGCCAACGGCTTGCAATAGCGCGGGCTCTGTTAAAAGACGCTCCAGTGCTGATTCTCGATGAGGCGACTTCCTCTCTCGATAATGAGTCCGAAAGGCTAGTACAAAACGCTGTCGAGCAGCTTATGTCCGGGAGAACCGTCTTAGTGATTGCCCACCGTCTTTCCACAATTCGGCGAGCAGACCAGATTGTCGTGCTCGATAAAGGCCGCATAGTGGAAAAGGGGCCGCACCGAGAACTCTTGGCCAATAATGCACACTATAAACGTCTGTACGAAATGCAGTTCATCAATACATCTCAGTCGGCGGCGTGAAACAGATGGTAGATCTAGAATCGTCCCGCAGACGGAGAAACCCGAAACGGGCCTCCCGTGCCACCATTGGCCCGACACAGCACAAATTCGTCGAGGAGTTAAAAATTCGCTTTTGGGCTGGGATTGCTTCCGGTTTGCTGTATCTTATGAAAATCACGATCCGAAAAAGCTACATCGGAAAGACCGAAGAACTACGCGAAAAATGGCGGTGTAATGATCCTGTCATTATGACGTTCTGGCATAGCCGTATATTATTGATGCGTTTCGCATACCGAGGCCGTAAGGCTTGCGTTATGAACAGCATGCACAGGGACGGCGAAATCGTGACGCGCGTGATGGAACGTTTCGGGATTTTGTCGGTCCGAGGTTCTTCGTCGCGTGGATGGACCCACGGGCTGAAAGGGCTCGTGAATAGTCACCGTCAGGGCTATGATCTTATCGTCGTTCCGGATGGACCACGCGGCCCAAGCCGAAGGGCAAAAACTGGTGCCCTTCAACTCGCACGCGCGACCGGTGCACCCGTTTTTCCGACGGCCTACAGTGCGCGTTGGCACTTCACGATAAACAGTTGGGACAAACTGATGATACCTCTCCCTTTTAGTCGCGTCGTGTTTGTGGTCGGCCCGCCTATTTACGTTCCCATCGACGCTGATTCAAGTCAAATGGCCGAGCAGCGACGCGAATTAGAAATAGCCTTGTCGACCGCCACCAACGAGGCGGATTCTCACTTTAGGCAAGGATGATTATCCTCGTTTATAATATCTTGCTGACCGTTTTGTTGGTCTGCTTTTGTCCCTTCATTTTTACCGCCCTGCTACTGCGCCCGGATTTTCGGGTCGGACTTACACAACGGTTGGGTCGCTTGCCCACACACATAATCCGAATCGCAAATTCCAGACGGCCAGTCTGGCTACATGCTCCATCCGTCGGAGAAATCCTCGCAACTCGGCCTTTTCTAACAGAACTCAAGAGAGCTTTTCCTGACAGACCTCTGCTACTGTCGGTACAGACTAGCACCGGACTTGAAGCTGCGAAAACACGTTGTCCCAACGTAGATGGCGTTTTTTATTTTCCCTTGGACCACCCTTTCGTCAGTCTATCCGTAATACGCCGCATCCGCCCATGCCTATTTTTGTTTACCGAAACCGAGCTTTGGCCTAATATCCTTCTGGGGCTCGCAAAGCGTTCTATTCCAACCGTCTTGGTAAGCGGAAGATTCTCCCAACGGGCGCATCGGCGGTCGAGTCTTGCGCCCTTTATCTTTCCAAGGGTTCTTAGGCGCATTTCCTTGTGTTGCATGCAAACTCGGGAAGATGCAGATCGAATTATATCAGCGGGCGCAGCAGCAGAAACTGTTCATGTGACTGGCAATTTCAAATTCGATAACGTAGGAGAGACGGACCCCAAAACTGCCAACCTTTTGACTCATGAGTGCCTCTCGAATCACATCATTATTATCGGAGCCAGCACCCACGCCCCCGAGGAAAAGATGCTAATAGAGGCTTTCTCTCTTCTACGAAAGGAGGTCGAAAACCTGGTGCTTTTATTGGCCCCTCGCCACCCTCATCGCTTTGGCGAAGTGCTAGACTTAATACAAAACAGCAAATACTCCTACATAAGAAGAAGCGATTTAGATGGCCCCACGAGCCTAGCCGCCGACATATTTTTTCTCGATACGATCGGCGAACTTGCCGGACTCTACCAAGACGCCGCACTCGTATTTGTGGGCGGTAGCATGAAACCTCATATCGGAGGCCATAGTGTTATAGAACCCGGAGCCGCTGGTGTACCCGTCTTCTTTGGGCCCCATACTCGAAACTTCAAGTCAATTGTATCGAATCTCAAGCACGCAGAAGGTGGCATTCAAATAAACGATGCGAAAAGTCTGGCTTCCGCCGCCCTACCCCTTCTACTTGATCCAGCATTGCGCTTAGATATGGGCCAGAGAGCTAGAATTACGATCGAAAGAGAAAGAGGCGCGGCGAAACGAACCATCGGGACAATTGCACGCGAGTATAATACGATGTCATTGCATCGCCATCAGGTATGAAATGCCTAGACTTCCCCGCGCGGCGGACAAAATCTGGAGCGGCCGTACCCGTACAACAAAATTTCTCCGGTTAGCGCTAACTCCTTTCTCTCTTGTGTACACCATTATAATTGGGCTACGAAATTTCCTTTACTCCGCGAACATACTCCCGATATTCGATTCCGGGATAGCAGTGATCAGCGTAGGCAACCTCACGGTCGGCGGTACCGGGAAAACACCCTTCGTACTGTGGCTCGCAAGAGAAATGCAAAAACGGCGGCACAGAGTTGGTATACTATCAAAAGGGTATAAAGGCCATCAAAAGGGAACCATAGTAGTAGGTACGGAAGGACAGCCCCTCGTGACCGCCTACGAGGCCGGCGACGAGGCGGTGATGTTAGCAAGAAATTTCTCTGGCCCCGTGATCGCGGGAAAAGATAGAGTCCGGGCGGCGCATATAGCACAGGACACCTTTGGACTGGACCTACTTATACTGGACGACGGGTTCCAATACAGACGCCTCGCACGCTCAGTGGACTTGTTGTTGATAGACACGAAGAAAAGTGCTCTTAACCCGCGGTCTCTTCCTGCCGGCCCTTATCGTGAACCCTGGAGTGCTCAGGTTCGAGCCGATGCTATCGTTTTGACTAAGACGGTCACGATCGGCCGCGAGCCGGAGCACTCTTCGCCTAACCCCTCAGTGGCTCAAGGCCAGAGTTGCCCCAAACCGATGTTCTCTACTCGGCCGCAACCCGACTGTCTTGTACATTCCAAGAGAGGCGAGTGGCAACTCAAATCTGTCAACGAACTCACACACCGTAAAGTGATGGTAGTAAGTGGCATTGCTGACGCTTCTCTATTCTATTCTTTTGTTGAACAGGCAGAAGCAGATATAATGGAGGTGATGGAATTCCCCGATCACCACGCTTATAGTCAGAAAGATTGGCAAGCCATTAATACCGCAAGTCACGCATACGACTTTGTTGTGACGACTGAAAAGGACCTGGTCAAGCTGGAGCAATTTCCCTTTGAGGCAAATAAACTCGTCGCACTGCGGATTGAGTTACAAGTCGACGACGCGGATCGGTTACTAGATTACGTCGAAAATAAATTAACTGGAGTTTAGGATATTACCACTATGGCTGCCCCATTTCTAATACGAGCTGTAAATGAACTTCTTTCCGACATTCGCGGTGAAGGCAAAACGCTCCTCGATGTTAGTTGTAAAGAGGGTGACATACTGGAATCTGTTAAAAGCAAGGGTTTCATCTGCCGGGGCACTAATTTCGAATCAGACGCTCGTCACCGCGAGGATACCGCTGTAGATTACAACATCGACTTAAGGAAAGGACTTCCCTATGAGGACGAAAGCTTCGACATCGTGCTTTTAGTCGAAGTAATAGAACACATCTCCTGCCACGATGACATAATCAGGGAGCTTTCGAGAATCTTGAAACCCGGAGGAAGACTGATCCTAACAACCCCAAACGTCATGCGACTAAACTCCCGAGTACATTTTCTACTGACTGGTTACCACAAGACGAAGCGCCGCTTCATTCCGTTTGAGACGACATTGACCGAAGCTCACAAATACCACAATTTTCCTATTGATTTTCCCGTTCTATATTATTTCGCCAAACAGAACGCCCTAAATTTAGAGTCAGTGGGGCACAGCAAAGTCAAAGCGTACTCGCGATTTCTCTTCGCTCTGTTATGGCTTCCGGTTTCTGTATACAGTTGGTACACTCTATACGCGAGGGAACACAACGAAGAGCAAACTAAGGAAAACTTGAAGTTGCTGCGCTGGTTGTGTGACCCGCGTATTCTAACCGAAGACAATTTAGTATTACGCTTCCGAAAGATGATGGCATCCTGATGGAGAGGGTTCTCGTCGCTCAGACAGGATTTCTCGGCGACGTAGTTCTCACCACTCCTTTGCTTAGTGCATTGAGGCAGGAATTAACGCCTGAGTCCCTGACAGTGCTGACTACACCGCAGGCCAAACAGCTAGTCAAAAACCACCCGGCTGTCGACCACGTAATGACGGATGCAAAACGTCAAGAAGACGGTGGTCTAAAAGGTCTTCTCCAGACGGCCCGCCGCGTGAGAGAAGGGCGCTTCACAATGGCAATAGCGGCCCACAAGTCTCTGCGCACAGCGCTTTTACTTTACGTGGCAGGAGTCCCCAATCGGATAGGGTTCTCTGGTACCCCCGGCCAATTACTATACCATCAGGCCATTGGCCGTGACCCACAACTTCACGAGATTGAGCGCATATTATGTCTGATGCGAGCATTCCACATCGAACCTGAGGAATGCGTTCGAAAACCGCATGTGGCCTGTTCAGGCAGCGGGATGACTAAAGCACGCACACTGCTCCACAATGCCGGGATCGGTCCGTCCGAAGCTTTTTTCGTCGTCTGCCCAGGTTCAGTTTGGAAAACAAAACGCTGGACCAAAGAAGGATATTCAGAATTGGTGAGAGTACTCTCCCGCAGATACGGGCGTGTATTACTCTGTGGCAGCGAAACAGACAGGGCCTTGGCAACTGAGATCGAGACCCGAGCTGGCGAGCTTGGTGTGCTGAACTTAGCCGGCAAAGTGGATCTAGAAACATTTGTTTCCATCGTCGATAAAGCTACCGTCGTTATCAGCAATGACAGCGCACCCATGCATATTGCCGTCGCGCGAGACGTTCCCGTCGTGGCAATTTTCTGCGCGACAACTCCAGCCCTCGGTTACGGTCCATACACGAACACCGCCGTGGTGGTAGAAAAAACAGACTTGCCGTGCCGACCATGTAGCCGCCACGGAGGAAACCGCTGCCCGATTAAAACTGAAGCTTGTATGAAGTCGGTTATGTGTTCGGATGTTTTGTCAGGGGTCGACACCTTGATTAGGCGCGCTACCTAGATTTGACATGTGAAGCCCTTCAGTCGTCAGGAGTTCTGTGTGAGATTACGACAGCGCGTTTCGTTACTCAATATTTCGACATCAAAAACGGCTGCTAAGTGGGCTGGACAGAAGAGAAAGGGCGAAATCTGGTGGTTTGTGGTTTCTCCACTTCACGCTTTCATCGATGCTTACGTCTGGAAGGCAAAATGGAAACAAGGGATCGCAGGGTTAACATCGTCAGTCCTCCGATCCTATCGGATATTCCTAGCTCATTCAAAGCTGTGGGAACTTCGAAACGGATTGGCAAAGGTCGCAAATTCGAGCGGCCGTCACGCGAAGAGAGCAAATAAAACCGAAAACGGGTAGTTTAGAACAAATTGAACCTCGCAAAATTCTTCACACATAAAAACGGTGCGTGGATATACGATGAATTGCCCATATGGTTATACAGAACGTCAGGATAAGCACAAAATATGGTGGCTGTTGAAAGGGCAAGAAAATGCTCTTCTCTCTTGCGTACAACTTGCTCAAGCTGGCAACGGAACTGCGATGAAAGGGGGGAGAGGAAGCGCCATTAGCATCTCAATAGATGCACAGAGTAGGGCCGTCATTCGCCATTATCGGCGAGGCGGGCTTGTTCGCCATTTTCTTACAGATATTTACTGGGGCCACAGACCAAGACCATTCAACGAAATGTACAGTCTTACTCAGGCACGCGAACGCGGTGTCCCCACTGTAGAGGTGTTGGGAGCGTGTGTAGAAAAACTCTCTGGTGGCTTCTACAGAGGCGTTCTCATCACCAAAGAGGCTCTAGGCTATGTTAATCTCGCCCAATGGTTGGATCAAAGTAAATTTCTACAGAATCGTCTTCATACCTGCGAACGGGTGTTGGACACGGTTCGCTTCATGCACGATAAAGGAGTTTATCATCCCGACCTGAACGTTTCTAACATTCTTGTGTTGGAGAAAGACTCAATCCCAAAAGTGATGTTGTTGGATTTCGACCGGGCCCGCATTTACACTAATCCGGTGCCTACAACTCTAAGAAAACGATGTTTAAGACGTTTCCAGCGATCAATTAACAAATTGGATCCGACAGGCGAAAGATTGCCTCTCAGTTTTCAACGACGGTTAAGTCAGGAACAATAATTACCGGAGATTAAACAGCGAGTGCGGGCAGTTGAAAGGCGTGACAGTTTGTTTAACAATGTAGAGAGGACTCAGTGAGCTTGTTCATTCTCAAAGACTGAAAGCTATATCCATATGGAAACAGTCAGAAAGTAGCCACCCCGTGGCACCCGGCGAATTCTCAACGCAGCGCAAGAAGATACTTTTCTTGCTATTTGGCGCAATCGGCGACGTTACCCGGGCACTCCCCTTACTGACTCGTGTCCGGCGATATCACCCTAAGGCGTATATAGCATGGGCCATTGAACCGGCTGCAGCCGCGCTGCTTAACGGCCATCCGGCTCTGGATGAGCTCTTCCTATTTGAACGACAGAACGGAATCACCGCTTTTCTGTCATTTCTCAAGAAGGTACATAAGGGCAAGTTCGATTTGGTCTTGGACCTTCAGCGTCACGCCAAAAGCGGTCTCGTTAGTTTTTGTTCGCGAGCGCCAGACCGATTAGGATTCCATCGAACTAACACCAAGGAGGCAAATTGGCTCTGTAGCACGCGCACAATAAAACCGGTCCGCGAATTCTCGCTCAAATTGAACCAATATCTATTTTTCGCTGAGGCACTTGGGCTTCCCGACGACGGCGTCCGTTTTGGACTCCAACTCGAGCGTCTTGAGCAACTCAAAATAGACAGAACTCTTCGCAGCATTTCTGCACCTTTTATCACTTTTTACCTAGGTTCGAGTTGGCAAAGCCGAAACTGGTTTCCATCTTCTACCGCTAACGTCGCAAAAGCACTATCTGAAAAGTATGGGACCAGTGCCGTATTGCTAGGCACGCGGAACGAAATGTGTTTTGCAGAAAAAGTAAATTCCCAGCTCGCTAACGTTGAAACTATTAATTTAACTGGTAAAACAGACCTACGGGAGCTGATAGGTATCCTTTCTCGCTCTGCGCTCGCCATCGGTCCTGACTCAGGGCCGATGCATATAGCTGCCGCGGTTGGTACGCCCGTCATCTCACTGTGGGGTGCGACAAGTCCGGTACGATCCGCCCCTTGGGGGTCTGAACAACTTGCCATTGAAGGGAGCGCTGCCTGCAGCCCCTGCTATTCACCCAAATGTCCTATAGAAAGAGCCTGCATGAGGCGTATTACTGTGGAACAAGTCGTGAATAAGGCGGAGGGCATCCTCGAAAAAAGTACGACACGATAAAAACCAGGCCCACCAAAACAATGAACCGACCTAACGTACTCTTTTTACTCGTAGATTGCCTGCGTTCCGACGCGATGTTCGCCAGCAACCGTCAGGCCATAACTCCTACGCTAGATCTTTTGCGAGATGCCGGCGCCGCTTTTACACAGACGGTCGCCTCAGCTTCTTCCACGACACCATGTGTCGCGAGTCTACTAACTTCTACTTATTCGTTTACGCACGGAGTTCGGTCAATCTTCGGCCTTAAAGTAAATCCAACTGTACAATCGTTGATAGAATGCTTCCGGCAAGAGGGATATTTTACATTCGCCGAAGTAACTGGGCCCTTGTTCCCAGAAACCGGACTGGACAAAGGCTTCGACGATTATCGTTTCCGGGAGGGCACCGAGTATCTTTCGACTTCTTGGGGGACAGACTTTCGAAGCAGAATTTCTAAAAAGGCCACACGTCCATGGTTCTGCTTCCTCCATTTATGGGAACTGCACCACAATAGACACGTGTTACCGTCATTCAACCGTCGCATGTATGGAAGAAACCGATATGAGCGTGCCCTGTCTTGCCTGGATGCAGAATTGCGACGATTACTGGAAGTCGTTCCCGAAGATACCCTTATCGTTGTACATGGGGACCACGGAGAACACGTTGTCGAAACGGATTTGCGCTATCGATGGTACCGTTTAGTCCGCGACCTCTCTCTTCGAAAGAACACAAAAAGAGAAGGACATGAAATGGACGTCTCCGAAACCCTCATACGGGTACCCATCATACTATCTACAGCTCGGTGCCCCGAGCATCCATTGAAATTCTTAGCTGGGAAACGAGTCCCACAACTCGTACGTCAAATCGACTTACTCCCTACAATTCTTGATCTCATAGGGGCGCCCGTCCCCGAGTCAATCCATGGCACCAGCCTCAAACCGGCACTCGTGAGCGATACAATTCTCGAACTAGAGGCATACATAGAAGCCTTTCTCCGAGTGCGATCAGACCCTTCCAACAGACGAGTCGGATGGCGGACCGCCGAATGGAAGTACGTTTTTGCTCCCGGCAACCCAAATGAACCGAGAGAATTGTATAACGTTGCCCTCGATCCAACAGAGCGAAACAACCTCATTCATGAGCGAACGGATGTGGCCGCAGAATTGCAGAATCGGATTCAGTCCATAGAGAACGGACCTTTGGCGAGAGGGTCCGAATATGCGATGTCTGCCCAAGAAAAGGTCGCGATCGAGAAGAGACTCGTAGACTTGGGGTACATGTGAGCATTGTGACTTTTCTGAAGTCTTTCAGCTTGACGGAACGTAAGCGCGTCAAGGTCTTGTTTTCCCGACTTGGTAAACGGGACACACAAGACATGGTTCTGCTCAAAAGCCACCGCTGGCAAACTAAACGTGTTATTAAAGAAGATGTCGACAGAAATGTCGTACTTATGACAAACGGATCAGAAGACGTAGTGGTAAAGCGCTGGCTATGTTTAAGGTGGCGCCAGACCCTCGCATGCCTTATCCACGGTTCTCCCGCCGTTCGCTCAGGTCACGCGGCAGAACTGCTAAGAAAGTTAAATTTTCGCATACCGAAGACGCTGGCTATCATTGAGATTCGGCGGGGACTTCTCGGGGTCGAAAGCATTTACGTTAGCGAGGCTCTGCCTCATTGGCCTCTCGACCAATACTGGAAGCGAAACATCCACAAGTCAGCAGCAACAAACACACGCCATGCTTTCATAAAAAAGATAGCCGGTTTCGTAGCCTCCTTGCATGCGGGAGGCGTCCATTTCGGCGATCTGCGAGATGCCAACATCTTAGTACAACGCGTAACGGCGAACAGTTCCACCGATTGGCTATTCTATCTGGTCGATCTTGACGGCGTAAAGCAACGTGCGCAAGCAACCACCCGCGGACGGATAAAGAATCTGGTGCAACTCGATAGGACTCTCGGACGAAGGGCTAGCCAAAGCGCAAGGTTGCGATTTCTAGGCGAATACCTGAGTTCGGCTGGATCGTCGCCTCATGACCGGACTATCTGGCTCGAGCGGATTAGAAAGAAACGAGATGCGAAGGACCGCGAGTATGCTCGTAGACGAAGAAAACGGCGTTCCCTAATCTCCGCGGGCAGCGATCTCAGTCCACCAAGCGCACGGAGAATTCCTGCGGCAGTGAGCCGCCAAGCGGTCTCTTGTTGCATCATATGCAAAGACGAAGAGGAAAACATAAAACGCTGCCTCGAAAGCGTAAAATGGTGCGACGAAATTGTTGTAGTAGATTCCTTCTCCAGCGATAAGACAATCAGTATTTGTCAGGATTATCCAACCCAAATTATTCAGCGGACCTGGCCTGGATATATTGAACAGAAGCGATTCGCTCTTTCTCAAGCCAAGAATAATTGGGTCCTAAATGTAGACGCGGATGAGGAAGTGACCCCGCTTTTGCGAAAGGAAATCGAATTTGTCTTACAACAGGATGACCCGGCAGTCGACGGCTACTACATACCGCGTCTCGTCCGCTATTTAGGTAGATGGTGGTGGCGTGGCTGGTACCCAGGGCATCGTTTAAGACTATTCCGCAAGGACAAGGTGAATTGGGGCGGTATTAATCCGCACGAGAAGGTATTGCTCAGAGGCACAGCAGACCGTCTCCGTGGCAACCTCTATCATTACACATACGATGACATTAGCGACCACCTCCGGACTATTAACGGGCTTACCGACGTGTCTTCACGCGAGCTATCGACAAGCAATCGAACTATTAAAACCTCGGCCATACTCTTCAGACCCCTTTGGAGATTTGTCAGTTTCTATTTTGTCAGGGGATGCATCCTGGACGGCATACCTGGTCTTTTCATCTCGGTAACCTCCGCATTTTACGTCTTTCTAAAGTATGCAAAATTGGCAGAGCAAACTTCCTTCGCTACGCAAAGTTTAATTGAGAGCGCACCCAATGACACGCCCACTTCGAATTCTGCACGTCGACCCGGAACTTGATTGGGGTGGAGGCGAAGCGCAGGTTTTCGAACTTACGCGCTATCTTCACCGTAAGGGACACTTTTCGCGAGTGGCTACGCCACCTACTGGGATGCTGGCGACCCGGATGCAGCGAGAATCTCTTCCATTCGAACCTTTGTCAGTCAGAAACAATCTCGACGGATTCGCGGGTCTTCGCCTTCGGAGCCTGACGAAGGCCGGACGCTACGATTTGATCCACTTTCATACCTCCAGAGCACACGCCTTGTGCCCCTGGTTGTATAGGCTCCCACTCGCACGTTTGGTCACGAAGAGGATGGATTACGCAGTAGCCCGGAATCCGATCACAACCGCCATGTATATAAAGAGCGTGGACATGGTGATAGCAATTTCTCCCGCGGTCCGAGCCACGCTAATTACCGCCGGAGTACCAAGGCAGTCGATCAGATTAATACCGAGCGGCATAAATACAAGTTTGTTTGCGCCCAATCTTGAAGCGCGCAAGCACGTGAGAATAAAACACGGTATAAAACCCGAAACTACGGTCGTCTTGTCAGTCGGCGGATTAGTCAAGCGTAAGTCCCACAAGACGTTGATAGATGCCGCTGCAAGAGTGACTTCCTCCCTGCACTTTCAAAAAAGTACCACTGACACTGCCTCCCTACCCCATTATATCGTCTGTGGACGAGGACCTCTCGAAAACGAGCTAAAAACCCAAGTCGACGGTCTCGGCTTGGCGCCCTTCTTCCATTTTGCCGGTTTCTGTGCAGATATACCCTCGTATCTAGCCGCTGCCGATATTTTCGTGCACGTTCCAACCTTCGAAGGTCTGGGAGTTAGCGTCATTGAAGCACTAGCCGCTGGACTACCCGTCGCTTGCAGTCGTGTGGGCGGGATTCCGGAGCTAGTCACACACGATCAAAGCGGATTACTTGTACCTCCTCAAGACCCCGCTTGCCTTGAAACTGCTCTACTCAGATTGTTAAACAACCCCGGGTGGGCAAGAAGCGTGGGGGCTATAGGCCAAAAACTGGTTCGGCACAAATTTGGCATAGAAACAACGGTCCGGGCTAACGAATCTCTGTATTACGAATTAACCGAAAAATTCGCCGGCAACTACTAATCATGACACACTCCGTTTCAAGCCCGCACGCGACGCCCGCGACACTACATCACCCTGATGATGCAATACTGGACAAGTTTTCGGGAATAAAAATTCTTGTGATAGGTGACTTTATGCTTGACCGCTATGTGTGGGGGCACGTCGACCGTATTTCTCCTGAGGCACCAGTACCCGTGGTCCGTGTGTCGAGAGAGAGTCTGAAGCCGGGAGGTGCAGGTAATGTGGCAAATAATATCCGATCTCTGGGGGGACAAGTTACCTGCGCAGGCCTTATTGGAGACGACGAAGCCGCGGCGTATCTAAAAAGGAGCTTTAAGAATGCAGGCATACAAACCGGCGGGCTGGTCACCGACCGCAACTATGAAACGATAACGAAGACTCGAATTATCGCCCATAATCAACAGGTAGTCAGACTCGATGTTGAGCCTACCAATCCCATTTCGCAAGGAACACGCGAACGCATACAGAGGTACGTCAAACACCAGATACACAGATTCGATGTCTGTGTAGTATCCGATTACGGCAAGGGTGTAATCGACTCAAATATTCTGGCATTCCTTGCCGCAAACAAGGTCCGTAAGGATTTTATCTATGTAATAGACCCGAAGCGCGAGAATTTTGCACACTACAAGGGAGCTAGTCTGATCAAACCGAACCAACGTGAAGCCAGCGAGGCTCTGAACAGGGCGATCAAAACCCAAATGGAACTGGACAATGCGGGGGCCCTCCTCCTTCAAATGTGGAATGCGGAAGCGGTATTAATATCACAGGGGGAAGGAGGAATGAGTTTATTCAGAACGAACGTGCCTGTTTCGCACTTTCCGACGGCAGGCCAGGAGATTTTTGACGTGACGGGAGCAGGAGATACCGTAATTGCGATGTGCGCTCTATGCCTCGGCGCCGGGGCTACGCCCGCCGTAGCCACGATCTTCGCTAACCGCGCTGCTGCGATCGCCGTAAGCAAGGTCGGCACAGCGACCGTCACAAGGCTCGAAGTGAAAAAAGCTTTAATGCGAGACAAATTATGAAAAGCATGACAGGGTTCGGTACGGGGGAATCCTCGGTAGGCAAACAGTCGTTAACAGTCGAGATATTCGCAGTCAATCATCGTTATTTAGAGATCAAGATGCAATTGCCTCATGGGCTGCGTCCCCTCGAGGCCGAACTACGCTGCCTCGTCCAGTCTGACGTACATCGGGGCCGTCTCGACGTGTTTTTTTCCTTACCGTCCTCATCGAACACTAGCTACTCCGTTATTCCAAACGTGGCCCTTGCCCACGCATATCGAGATGCAGCAAAGGAACTCTTCTCTTCTCTCGGACTCAATGAAGCACTTAACAACAGTTTTTTTACCTCGCGAGCCGACCTTTTCGATGTGAGTTCCCGGCGGGAAGCACTCTCTCCTATCGAAATCAGATCCACGAAACAAGCACTCCGCCGTGCGATCAAAGCCTTGCAGCAGGAACGTTCTAGGGAAGGCCGTTTTCTCCAGCGTGATCTGAGACAACGCATCTCCAATCTGAAAAAACTACGTAAAGGTATATCGTCACGCACACTGATTACCCAGGCGAATTCGCGTAAAAATCTTGCTAAAAAGGTAACCCTACTCCTTCCGGATATGGGGACGGACGTCGACCGGGTTATAAGAGACGTTGCAATACTCGTACAAAAAAGCGATATAACCGAGGAATTGGTCCGACTAAGCAGTCATCTCGACACATTCTCAAAGTTCTTAAGTGAGCGAAAACCAGTAGGTAAGCGTATGGATTTTCTACTTCAGGAAATGCATCGCGAAGTCAACACTATTGGAGCGAAGGCGGATGACGGTAAAATCCGTCAGTCCGTTGTAGAAGCAAAAGAAGAAGTAGAGAAATTGCGAGAACAGGTTCAAAATATAGAGTAGTTATGACTGACTGTGCTGGCCCCGTTTCCACCTTATCTCACGCCCGTCTGTTGTTGGTCCTGTCCGCGCCGTCCGGAGCCGGCAAAACTACACTTTCACAGAAACTGATCAAGAGGCTACCTGGCGTGAGGCTTTCTATTTCACATACGACCCGCCGTCGCCGCGCGGGAGAAGTTCCTGGAATAGACTATCACTTCGTCACCCAAGATCACTTTATTTCACTTAAAGACACCGGCAGCTTCGCCGAGTGCGCAAAAGTACACGGAGCTTGGTATGGAACGACGGCCACTACTATAGAGAAAACACTAGCCGACGGTAGCGACCTACTTTTGGACATAGACGTCCAAGGAGCAGCGCAATTAAAGCGGCACTACCCCAACGCCGTGCTCATTTTCATCCTGCCCCCATCCTGGGAGGAATTAAGGAAACGTTTACGTGAGCGTGGAACGGAGGGAGAAGATCGTATTTCTGTGCGAATGGCGCGCGCAAAAGAAGAAACGAACGAGATTCACCTTTACGACTACTGTATTATTAATGATGACGTTGACCTTTCCCTAGACGAACTGGTCGCTATCGTAACGGCGGAAAGACACCGTGTCTCGAGGTTAAACAAGACCTTCGTTCAACCGGCCGAAGAAAACACAAGATGAACAAACAACCTAACCTCGATACGATCCTTAACAAGGTACAGGCCTACTACCCAGAGGCTGACGTTAAACTCATTACCGACGCATATTCTTTTTCGGAGCGCGTGCACCAGGGCCAGAGGCGCAGGTCCGGAGAACCCTATTTTACGCACCCCGCCGGCGTCGCGGAAATAATAACGGATATGAGACTCGACGTGCCAAGTGTGGTTACCAGCCTGCTCCACGATACAGTCGAGGACACCCTGACAACCTTGAACCAAATACAAGAAAGATTTGGACCCGAGGTTGCAACATTAGTCGACGGCGTGACAAAAATCAGCCGAATGGATTTCTCTTCACGTGAAGAGCGTCAGGCAGAGAATTTCCGGAAGATGATCTTTGCTATGGCGCGAGACATTCGCGTTATTCTAGTGAAACTCGCAGACCGCGCGCACAACATGAGAACATTATCTTACCTGAGCGAAGCAAAGCAGAGGGAGATTTCCTCTGAGACGCTCGAAATTTATGCTCCGTTGTCTCATAGACTCGGAATTTACTGGATGAAGAGTGAGCTGGAAGACAATTCACTCCGGTACCTGCACCCAGAAGTATATTCCGGCCTAAAGAGTAATGTTTCCCGGAAAAAGAGTGAACGGAAACAGTACATCGCTGAAGTTATACGTCTCCTTCAACAGAAGTTACATAACGCCAAAATTGAATCTGCCGTTTCGGGACGTCCCAAACACTTCTACTCTATTTATAGAAAGATGCAGTCCCAGAACCTCGTTTTCAGTCAAATTTACGACCTAGTAGGTTTTCGCATTGTCCTATCCTCGGTCAGGGAATGCTATCAAGCACTGGGCATTATACACAGCCATTGGCGTCCCGTGCCCGGACGTTTCAAGGACTACATAGCTCTTCCAAAAGCCAATATGTACCAGTCCCTACACACGACCGTTATAGGCCCTTACGGCGAGAGAATCGAGATACAAATTAGAACGACGGAAATGCACAGGGTGGCGGAAGAAGGGATAGCTGCACATTGGTCGTACAAAGATGGCCGTGGGCGAGAGGATGCAAGGCATTTTGCGTGGTTAAGACAACTTGTCGAACTACAAAAACAGGTCAAGGACCCACAGGAGTTTCTAAACACCGTTAAAGAAGACCTCTTCGCTGATGAGGTCTATGCATTCACACCCCAAGGCGACCTGAATAGGTTCCCTAAGGGTTCCTCAATAATTGACTTTGCCTATCGTGTGCACTCAGAGTTGGGCGACCACTGTACCGGCGGAAAAGTAAACGGCCACTCAGTTCCCCTGCGCCACCTGATCCAAAACGGCGACGTCATTGAAATTGTCACCGTCAAAACGCAATCACCCAGCAAAGACTGGCTCAAATTCGTCAGAACACCAAAAGCAAAATCCAGGGTACGGCATTGGCTAAAGGAAGAGCAACGTGATCGAAGTATAGCTTTGGGAAAGGAACTATTAGAAAAAGACTTGGCACGAAACCATCAATCTCTCGCCTCCATCCGGCAAAAAGAGGATACCTTTCAAACCGCCTTGCGCGCGCTAGGATACCATAATGAAGAGACGCTTTTCGCCGCGGTTGGTTACGGACGGGTCACCCCCGCCCAGATCATAAATCAACTGGCTTCGCCGGATGACTCTGTGGTAAAAGATCGCCAGACTAATCATCCCGACATGGTTGGTCGCAAAAAGGAACCAGCCGGCGTGACGGTCGGGGGAAGCGTAAATGTATTAATACGGTTTGGCCGTTGTTGCAACCCCCTCCCTGGTGAAAAAATTGTAGGAGTGATTACTAGAGGTCGTGGTGTGACGGTACACAACGCCGCTTGCCAACGACTCCTTGAGAGCGACCCAGAAAGGCACGTTGCCGTTACTTGGGACCCCACAACACAGTACTCGCGACCAGTTAAAATAGAGGTCCTTTCCGAGGATCGTCCGGGCCTTCTTACGAATATGAGCAAAGCAATCAGCTCCGTGGGACTTAACATTGCGGCGGCTAACGTTCGGACCCTTTCGGACCAGCGTGCACTCAATGTATTTGAGGTTCTGATTCCAAGCTCGGCCGATCTTCAACGTGTGATGAGAAATCTAGAAGGAATTAACGGGGTCGTCAGAGTTAATCGTGTAAAGAAAAGTTAGCTCTCCACCTAGGCGACTTTCACGATCTTTCCGGACCTTATACACCGAGTGCAAACCTTCAGTCTCTTAATAGACCCCTGCACCCTAGTTTTAACGCGCTGGAGGTTAGGCATCCAACGACGCTTCGTCTTGTTATGGGCATGACTGACGTTGTTTCCAACTGCGGGGCCTTTTCCGCATATTTCACATCGTTGAGACACATAGACCTCCTACGACCACGTGTACGTACCTACCACAGTTGTCTTTTCGGCGCAATGAACTATGGGCCACCGTTCACACTTCTTCTCTTTGGGAAGCGATTATCCTATCAATCACGGCAGTCGTCGAAACCCCCGGAAGGAACCCCAACGACACTGCCTTTCCACCCCTCTTCTCAACTAGTAGCCGCCCGTCAATTGCGTTCGTCCCCCAATCTCCCCCCTTTGCTAGGATATCAGGTCTCAACTCGTCAATAAGGCCGATCGGCGTGTCCTCAACAAACGGGATTACGTAGTCGACGACCTCCAGTGCCTCGATCTCCGCGATTCTTTCCTCCAAAATACATATAGGCCGGGTCCTTCCCTTCAGCCGTCTCACGGACGAATCTGCATTAATGCCTACTACAAGGACATCCCCTAATTTCTTCGCCTCAGTCAATATGTAGACATGACCAGCATGGAACAAATCGAAACAACCATTCGTAAAAACGATCCGCTTGCCCTCGGTTCCCATACGCCTCGACAGACCGCTCAAGTGTTTAAGAGACAAACGCTTATTCATAGTCGCCCTTCTGCTCAACCTGAGAACAACCGATTTTTCTAATGCGCTAAAACGAGCTCTTACCCATCGAAGTAATACCCACCAGCGAAATAGAGAAGCGAAATTCTGTCTCGTCTGGATTCACCTTTTCCACCACTCCGAAATCAAACGCCCAACACTTTTGAGGCGACAAGGCACGAAAGAAATACCGCGACCCGATAAAAGATTTGTCATTAAGATCGTAACGCGTAAAATACGCCACGGTAAAATAGTCGTTCAGGCGTAACACGACGCGCGAATTTAGTTCTTTCAGCAATCGATCCGCGATTGTTCTATAGGACAATCCCACGCTTGTTCGGCGCTGCAAATGCCGGAGTACCGGACTTGCAGTAGGAAGAGGTCGAGGATCACGCAGATACCCCCCTATTCTAGCGGCGATCATATCGCCCTGATCCACGTCGTAAGTAGTCTCCGCAGCAATACTTAAGAAGGAGAAGGGACGAATACGTGCTCTCATATCAAGATCCGAGAAGTGTCTGCCCGTCTCACTCAACCCAAATTGTTCATCACCCTCTCGAAGCCGCCGACTCGGATCATACGCATGGTTAACGGAAAAGCGAAATAGCTCACGGACGCGCGCGGCCTTACCCGACGCGCCATCTAATGGTTCGAATTTTCCTAGAATCCGACTGGCAAAGCCATAGACGAACAGACTGCGACGATTGACTCGGTCCAGTGCATCATACATTGGTAGACGCTCCTGGCTGACCTGGGGAACATAGGAAAATGAAATATTGGGCTCCACCACATGTTGTAGTTTGGTTAACGATCCCCAACCGACGTCAAAAACCCGAGACACCCGAGTACCAGCCTCGGCTTCCACTTGTATTATCTCTCTCGAAGACGTGCCGCTGATCGGTCTCGTACTAACGCGAGTTCCCCCAATCGTTCGACGGGAGAAACCCAGCCTAGGCGACAAATCACGCAAGGCATAGGCTTTCGCACGTGAGGTAGTGCGATAGACTGTTTCCCTTCCTGTCACTTTTATGGCCCCAAATAGATAACGACCGAGGGAAAAAGGCATGGACGCCCAGGGAGCAAAATCAAAGCGCTGTCCGTGATACCCTCGATTTCTGAAGAAATGAGTTCCCTCCACTCTGACTCCAGTTTGGATTCGGTCTCGCAAAAATCTGCGCCTTCCTTCAACATTTATTTGAGGCAATATCTGGAAGACATCATTCTGATCATTACGTAAGTCCTGGTAGTACCGCGCTTCGGACCGTACTTGGACATTTGTCCATGTTTTGGTGGCCCCCACCCGAGAATCGGTAAATCGTCGGGTACGCATCTCCCCGTCCTCGAGCCCTGGGTGCACCGAAGTATTCAGCTCCCTAAGAAAGAAGTCATCACTCACGAAGAATAGATCACTGTAAAAGTCCACTTCCATCGGCAGGTTTTGCCTATGAGTACCCGCCACACTCCACCGATCCGTCGGCGAAGTAGTGGAAGCGGGCCCTCTAATACGTTCATTAAAATAAGACGCCGAAAAGTCACCCTCCGTGTTTTCGCTAAGCGCATAACGATATTCGCCCAATAATCCAAGCCGAGAGGACGTCTCGATGTCCGCAGTTATAGTAGCGTCCTGACTCTTACTCAAGGCAAAATAAAAAGGCTGCTCCCATTGAAAGCCTCTCTTACTCGAGAAGCTATACTTCGGTGCCAGCATTCCACTCTGCCGTTCCTTACGTACAGGGATCAACCCGTACGGTATATAAAGAAGCGGGACATCGCGGACGCGAAAGAGCCCTCCTTGTATTTTACCGGTTCCACCAAGCGTTACGTCAAACCTATCGGCATCAAGGCTCCAATCCGCATTACTCACGTCATCGCATTCGCAGGTAGTGATTGAGCCATCCACCACCTCGTATGTTTGGCCATAAGACTTGCGTAGAGTTCTGCCCTGAATCATATATTGGTTACGAGGGATACGTACGGTGCCATCGACAATCTCTCCCGTTTCGTCTTCTAATTCGAGTTTTAACGATCGAGCAGCGATCGTGCCCTCCGGGCCGGCCAAGTGCACATTTCCAACGGCCTCCAGCTCATTCCTTACACGGCTAACTTTGACAGTATCCGCGATGAGGGTAGTTTCGCCCCTGGTAACTACTACGTCACCAGAAGCTACTACAGTTTCCCCATTTTCCTCATAAGTTAGAGATTTCGCTTTAACCTCTAATGGTGTTTGTGCTCGCAAAACGGTAACACCGGAAACAAGTATGTGTCCAAAGAAAATAAGAACGGATACAAGTAGCCACATTCTCAATTGTCCTGTCCCGTCTGAAAATTATCACAACAGTCCAGGGGACTCTGATCTGTGCTCTGAAAAAGCGGCAGTACTTCACCTACAAGAAACAACGATCCGCAAACCACCAGGACATCCGTCGACCTCACGGTCGTCAACATTTGTTTGCACGCCAAGACAGCACCATAACGCACTTCGCTTTCAACGTCGCGCGAAAAAGCGGCCTGTAATCGGACAGGGTTCTCCGCACGCGGCTGATCGACCGCCGTGAAGACAACGCTATGGGCTACTTCCTCAATCGCCGAGAGCATGGGACCCCAAGTTTTATCCTTCATCACACCAAATAGAAAAAAAATTCTTTTATTGTGGAAACGATGCTCAATTTCCTTAATTAACGTACGCAGAGCTTGTATGTTATGTGCCCCATCGAGAATAACTAAGGGATCGGACGAAACGCATTGAAATCGTCCAGGGAAGTTCACCGATTCGAGCCCACGGCGGACTGCAGAGGGCGGTACTGGAAAACGGTCCTTAATACACTCCATCGCCGCCAGTGCTACTGACGCGTTTCTAATTTGGAAACACCCCTTGAGCCCAACACAAAGGCCTTCATAACAACTCTCAACGCCTACATAGCTAAAATCGCTAACGGCGTCTCCTCGCGAATAAAAATCAAGTCCGTAACTTACGGTTCGACAGTTCTTCCGAGCCGCAATGTCCTGAATCACTTTGCTGCTTTGGCTATCCATTTGCCCAACAACTACGGGCACTCCCCGTTTGATTATGCCACCTTTCTCCCTCGCGATATCAGCATGTGTCGACCCGAGATACTGTTGGTGATCTAATCCCACACTCGTAACGATACTAACCAATGGCGATAGTATGTTCGTGGCGTCCAGTCTCCCACCTAGTCCAACTTCCACGATCGCCACATCTACCTCCTGGCGAGAGAATACATAAAAGGCCAAAACTGTAATCATCTCAAATGGTGTCAACTCAACACCCGCACTTACCAATGTTGGCCGAATTTTCGAGATCGCTTCCACCACTTCTCGACGAGTTACGAACCGATTGCCGAGACGAATCCTTTCGCAAAATTCAACCAAATGTGGAGAAGTAAACAAGCCAGCGCGGTACCCGCCGGCGTTCAAGACGGAATGAATAAATGCCGCGGTAGATCCTTTACCGTTGGTGCCTGCAAGATGAACGCTGGGAAAATCGTCCTGAGGATTGCCTAACAAGTCAAGCGCTTGCGCCACGCGCACAAGCTTAAGATCCATCGTCTCAACTTCCAACGCGTACAACCAAGCAATAGAGTCGGCATAATCTGACATAGATTTACAACCGGCCGTTAGGAACGCCAATCTAAATTTACTCCGACTCGGTAGAAGCTCCTTTCCGTCAGTCAATAGAACCACTACATAGAAGGTCTAATACTTTGCTGAGCACGCCCTTCAAATCCTTACGTTCGACAACGAGATCAATCATACCGTGGTCAACTAGAAATTCGGCCTTTTGAAAGCCGGCGGGTAATTCTTCACCGATTGTCTGTTGGATCACTCTCCTGCCTGCAAATCCTACCATTGCCCCAGGTTCAGCGATATTAACGTCACCCAACATTCCTAGTGAGGCCGCTACCCCGCCAGTCGTAGGGTCAGTAAGGACCGACACGTAAGGCAGCCCTCTAGCACGCAACTCTCCCAAAGCCATGCTTACCTTTGCCATTTGCATTAAAGAGAGTACGCCTTCCTGCATCCTGGCGCCGCCAGAAGCCGAAAAAAATATTACGGGCAAGCTATTTGCGCGCGCGTGTTCTATGATACGCGTCAATTTCTCGCCAGCTACCGTTCCCATGCTGCCGCCGAGAAAAGAAAAATCAAAGCATCCAATGGCAACGGAGCGGGAATCCAGGCTTGCGGTACCACACACCACACCTTCCGCTCGTCCCGAATGCTCAATAGCTGAATCTAAACGTTGCCTATAGGGTTTCCGGTCGACAAAAGTTAAGGGGTCAGCAGACTGTAGATGTCCGTCGTATTCAACGAAAGTTCCTCTATCGACAATAATTAGAAGCCGCTGCTCTGCGGTTAGGCGGAGATGCGATTCGCATTTAGGACACACATAGAGACGCCGCTCAGCTTCCTTTCGAAAGAGAATCTCCTGACAAGACGGACACTTCAGCCAAATTATATCGGATTCGTCTTGGACATTCTTAGTTGTTTGCTGCTCCATTACAGAATCTTCCTTCCCAGACTAGAAGACTTCCCTCTTACCCCGGTTACGATCAAACGCGTCAACCACGCCACCGGTCGGCGTAGCGAGCCCTAACTTTAATTGACCTATGAATTCCCCTACCTCTTCGACCAAATTCGCCTGGCCACGTAGCTCCTCGATTATTATCGAAACAGCGCTACCCACAATAGCCGCGTCCGCTATGCTCGCCACCTGTTTGGCGTGCTCCGGCTTGGAGATCCCGAAACCCACGCCGACCGGCACACTGGAAATGGACCGGATCCGCGAAACCATTCGGCTCAAATCGTCCGGCATAAATTGCCTCGCGCCCGTCACTCCGCTCACGGCGACATAATAGACAAATCCCCGGGCTTCAGACAGCACGGTCCGTATGCGCTCCATGGGCGTGGTCGGGGCAAGTAAAAATATCAAGTCTAAATCCAACCTGTCTGTTTCTGTTTTGAACTCCCCTGCTTCTTCGAGTGGGAGGTCCACACAAAGCACACCATCTATCTCGGCACTCTTCGCGTCCTCCACAAAGCGCCTAATTCCGTACCTCCAAACCGGGTTGTAGTAACCAAAAAGAACGATAGGTGTGTCTACAGTTCGTCGCAAGCGGGCGACCAGGTCAAAAATTTGGGGCAAAGATGTTCCATTTTCCAGGGCCCGTTCGGCCGCACGCTGCAAAACGGGTCCATCGGCCATCGGATCCGAGAAAGGAACCCCAAGTTCTATCAAATCGGCACCGCGCCGAACCATTTCGCAAACCAGAGCATAAGTAGTGTCAATGTCCGGGTCGCCTGCGGTGAGAAAAGGCACTAGCGCGGCTTGTCCCTTTTCTTTTAATTTCGCGAATGTGTCGCCGATTCGAGTCATATCCTGTCGTTACCCAAATACTTTTCTACGGTCTGCAAGTCTTTGTCACCACGCCCAGAAATATTAATTACAACAACCTGTTTGCCGTCCAGTCGCGGAGCCAATTTTCGCAGGTAGGCTACAGCGTGGGCGCTCTCAAGCGCAGGTATTATACCTTCTGTCTCCGCCAGTAGCTTCATACCTTCTAGCGCCTCTTCGTCTCGTATGGAGACCGTCGTTATTCGACCGAGATCTTTCCAATAACTTAGTTCTGGTCCGACACCGGGGTAGTCGAGCCCAGGCGCGAGCGAATGCGTATTGGCGATTTGGCCTTCGGCGTTTTGTAAGACGTACGTCTTACTGCCGTGCAAAACTCCCGACACGCCATTTTCCAGCGAAGCCGCGTTTCTTCCAACACCGTGCCCACCAGCCTCCACGGCGATCATCTTCGTTTGGCGATCGGCAAGAAATGGGGCAAACAAACCAAGAGCGTTGCTTCCTCCTCCTACGCAGGCGATCAAATAATTAGGGGCCTTTCCTTCAACTCGCAAAATCTGTCCTCGCGCCTCCCTACCTATGATTGACTGAAACTCTCTAACCAACATAGGATATGGATGCGGCCCAGCAACGGTACCTATGACATAGAAAGTATCCGCCGCCTCGGCAATCCAGTCTCTAAGCGCCTCGTTCATCGCGTCCTTGAGCGTTTGGCTGCCCGAGGTAACCTCACGAACCTTAGCGCCCAAGAGCCGCATCCGAAACACATTCGGCATCTGCCGCTCTATGTCCTCGCGCCCCATGAAAACTTCGCAAGAGAAACCAAGAAGGGCAGCTACGGTAGCCGTAGCCACACCATGTTGGCCCGCCCCGGTCTCTGCTATGAGGCGTTTCTTCCCTAATCTTTTAGCCACCAAAGCCTGGCCGATCGTATTATTAATCTTATGAGCGCCTGTATGACATAGATCTTCCCTTTTTAGGTATACCCTTGCGCCGCCTAACCTTTCGGTAAGTCTCTCAGCAAAAGTAAGAGGCGTTGGACGTCCCACATATTGTCGCTGGAGAGTTCTTAACTCCCGCTTAAAATCTGTATCTCGAATGCACCTTTTATAAGCAGTTTCAAGTTCGACAAGGGACGGCATGAGAGTTTCCGCGACGTACCTGCCTCCGTAAGGTCCATAATGTCCTAGTTTATCTGGCACTTTTGGCATTAGTAATGAAAGCCCTTATTTTTCGAAAATCTTTCTTTCCTGGTCGCATCTCGGTACCACTTGCAACATCCACGGCCCACGGTCCAACTGCATGCACAGCATGTCTCACGTTTGCCGCGTCAAGGCCACCAGCAAGAATGGTCCTAGCTCTCACCCGCCCCGATAGCCCGGCCACTTCACGCCATTCAAAGGGAACACCTGTTCCGCCATAACTTCGAGCGCTAAAGGTGTCGAAGAGCAGAAAATCCGACTCAATCTCGGCGATCTGCGCAGCGACCGCTCTGGTAGCGCCAACTCGAACCGCCTTGATAGTAGGAATATTCCAGCCATCCAATTGTTCCGAGGTCTCATCGCCATGAAATTGGATCATATCCAACGAGACCGATTCGACAAACATTTCTATTGCGGCGCGCTCTGCGTTGACGAAGACGCCAACACACCACACATTCTCCGGAACGACAGAACGTATCTCACGGGCAACTTCTAAAGCGACGTAACGAGAACTCCGCGGGTAAAAGTTCAAACCAATCATATCCGCCCCACAACGCACAGCCAGTTCCGCGTCTTCTGCCGACGTAATCCCACAAATTTTCACCTTCGCTGACATACGACTATGCCCACTCTCTTATACGAGGAATCGACTCAAGGATGCGCCCGGGTCGTGCGCCGTCATAAACGTCTCCCCTATAAGAAAAGCCCCAACACCTTCCGCCTCGAGTGCTCTGAGTTGCTCAACGCTATGTAATCCACTCTCCGACACAACCACGGCGTCATCAGGCAGATAATGTACGAGTCGCTCACTAATTCTAGTGCTCGTGGAGAAAGTCCGCAAGTCGCGATTGTTGATACCAATCAGGCGGGCACCGCTTTTCACAGCCCGGTCACACTCCGCCTCGTCATGCACCTCTACCAAACAGTCCATCCCGATTTCGTGAGCCACCGCACTTAGATCCCGAAGTTGCGATTCTCCGAGAATCGAGACTATCAACAAAACAGCACTTGCCCCGAATGCCCGGGCTTCATATAGTTGATATTCGTCAAACAAGAAATCTTTTCGGAGTAACGGCACGTTAACTTGCCTCCGGATCGTCTCGAGATATTCGAGACTCCCTAAGAAAAACTTCTCGTCGGTTAAAACCGATATAGCTGCGGCCCCATGGGTTTCGTAAGAGCGCGCAATAGACACAGGATCAAAATTTTGCCGTATTATCCCCTTGGAAGGCGATGCTTTTTTAACTTCTGCTATAATCGCTCTCCCGTGCCAACTCTCAAGTGTTTTGGAGAGGCTGACTGGTCGCTCAAGGAAAAAGGGCATCTCTCGCAACTCTTCCAAGGACCGTATTTTCTTATATTCCTTCAACTCCTCCCGTTTGTTTTTTACGATGTCATCTAAAATCATGGCATGGCCTTGTTCGAGACGCTAATATAATCTTTGAGTTTCTGATCCGCCCCTCCGCCGTCTATGGTTTTAATTGCCAATAAGACTCCCTCTTCAATAGAACGCACGGCGAAACCCGTGTAGAGTGCTATCCCCGCATTCAGTACTACTACATCACGTGCCGGACCTATTTCACCTTTCAGAACGGAACGAACGATCTCCGCAGATTCTTGAGCGCTATTCACCTGGAGGGTACCCAACGGACTACGAGGAATTCCAAAATCACCTGGTTCCAGCGTGTACGTTTTCACCCGTTCTCCTGTCCATTCCGCAATACGAGTCTTACCACTCAATGAAACCTCATCCAGTCCATCATCCTCACCATGTACCACTAGGGCGCGGCGACAGTGGAGACGACCCAGGGCTTGCGCCAAAGGCACTACCCATCGGGCATCGAAAACTCCAACCAACTGGTGTCGAGCACCTGCCGGGTTTGTCAGGGGCCCCAACAAATTGAATATAGTTCTAATTCCAACCTCTTTGCGCGGACCAACCGCGTGGCGCATAGATCTATGGAACGCGGGAGCAAACATGAAACCGAACCCGACCTCCCGCATGCACAATCCAACTTGGGCCGCCGTCATTTCTATTTTGGCCCCCAGCTTTTCGAGCAAGTCGGCTCCTCCCACAGTTCCAGACATAGCCCTATTACCATGTTTTGCTACACGAAGTCCCGCAGCGCAGACGACGAATGCCGCGCACGTAGATATGTTGAAAGTGTTGCAACCATCACCCCCAGTTCCGCAGGTATCAATTACGTTGCCGCTTATGTTAACCAGAGTTGCCATTTCTCTCATGGCTCGGGCGGCTCCCGCAATCTCGGAGACAGCTTCGCCCTTAATATGCATCGCAGTGAGCAACGAACCAATTTGTGCAGGAGTGGTCTCGCCCTCTACCAGCTGCTTGAAAACACTATAGGCATCTTCCTCCGTCAAATCTGCGCCCGTCACCAACAGGGCAATAGCTTCTCGTACATTCATTCGTAGGTTAGCGGTACACTACTCGGTGACGAGGTAGGCTTGGCCAAATTCTTCGTCACGACGAAAGCTTAAGGCTACCGCTTGCGCCTGCGTGTGGGTGTACCCCCCCACACGCAGGCGATATAGGGTACGGCCCTCCAATTCACGATTGTTAATAGAGACCGAATATCCTCGGCTTCTTAGCACTCCAGCGATTTCTTCGGCATGCCTTAAGCTCTCCGTAACGTGGACCTGTATTTTCCACTCGCCAGAACGGAACAGGGTCGCGGGTTGCTTTGGGGCATCTTTTGGTTCATTGGGCACGGTCCTGGAGTACTGCCGCTCAAGGACAGCCGTGTTATTAGGTCTTCCTCCTAAAAACAGGTCACCATAACGACTAGCACTCTTTCTCTGATTCTTCGAAAGTCTTTTGTTGGCCTCCCAAGAAGTTGAAACCGAATACCCGTCCCGCTCAACTCTTTCGGTATCGGTTGTGGAGGCCAACGGCCTTCCCTGAAGATGCGTCAAGTCACTCTTTGAGCGTCGTTTATTAATGGGGCTGTCCTTGCGGACGTCTTTGGATTTTTCTTCCGCTTCCGTCCCTACCGGCAACCTAATCGCCCGGGTTTCTCGAGCCGACTCGTAGCCTTGAATCTCGCTACCAACACGGATGCCTAGGACAAAAACAAAAAACAGGGCTGCGGCAGCGACGAAAAGAAGTGCGCAGCTTTCAAAAAGGCTGAACCGGAACACGCGCTGGGCGGCTGCCATCATGGCCCTCGTCGTAATCGCGCCACTTTAGGTTTCGCTCTAAGTGAGCATCCTACCGTTATCAATACCGATCATTCCACAAAGTCCCGTCTATCTTTCCTAAGCGTCAGAACTTCCATCCCCACCAGATTCTCTTTCTTTATCGGTTCGTTCCGTAAATTCGACTAGAGACATCAACGCGGCGTCACCCCTTCTACGACCTATCTTCAGTACCCGAGTGTATCCCCCAGCCCGAGTTACGAATCGCGGCGCCACATCGTCGAAAAGTTTTTCCACTAAAGTGCGGCTTCCTAGGTAGGAGAATGCTTGTCTTCTAGCATGTACCGAATTTTTCTTTCCGATGGTCACTAACCTGTCCGCCCAGCGGCGCAACTCCTTTGCTTTAGGATCTGTAGTTCGAACTTGCTCCCGTAGCAGCAACGCCCTCAAAAGATTACGCCTCAACGCTTTTCGGTGTGCTGCTGTCCGATTCAGTTTTCGCCCCGACTTTAAATGACGCATCTTCTAGTTTCCCTTAGACTCGTTACTCGATCTATTACTTCGGCTCACCTTCGACTCCCACTCGCCTACTATCCAACTCTTGGCGACCCGGAAACGCTTCAAGGTGCATACCTAACTCTAATTCCATTTCGTGTAGCAAATCTTTGATTTCATTCAGAGATTTTCTCCCAAAATTCTTCGTCTTCATTAATTCCGTTTCAGTCTTGACCACTAGTTCGCCTACATATTGGAGGTCTGCGCTTTGAAGACAGTTTGCGGACCGTACAGACAGCGCCAACTCCTCCACGGGTCGGAACAGGTTCTCATTTATGACGACCTGTTCCTCCTCAACGACCCCCTCATCCAGTGACTCACTTTGATCATGAGCCCCAGCAAAAATGACCAGCTGGTCTTGAACAATTTGGGCCGCCGTCGTCACGGCCTCTTTCGGGCCCACGCTTCCATCAGTCCACACCTCAATGGCGAGTCTTTCATAATCAGTCCGTTGGCCAACGCGAGCATTCGTAACCGTTACATTAACTTTTCTAACCGGCGAAAATACAGCATCTATTGGAATCGTTCCTACTGGATCTTCCTCTTCCTGATTTCGCTCCGCCGTTACGTAGCCGCGACCGTTCCGTATTTCCACTTCCAACTCAAGCTTGCCATCTTTCCCCAGCTGTGCAATATGGGCATCGGGATTCAAAATCTCCACTTGAGGCCCAACAGAGAGGTGCTTTGCCGCAACTTTCTTTGAGCCATCAATACTCAAAGTGCCGGTCTCCACCGCATTCTCGCGGAGCCGGAACCGTACCTGCTTGAGGTTCAGTAGAAGATCTGTAACGTCTTCGGTTACGCCCCTAATGGTCGAAAATTCGTGCACCACGCCATCGATTTTCACCTTCGTAATCGCGGCCCCGGGTAAAGACGATAGCAGTATACGCCGAAGCGCACTGCCTAAGGTCGTTCCGAATCCGCGTTCAAAGGGCTCGCCAGCGAAACGCCCGTAAGTTGAAGTTAGCGTCTTTTCGTCAACTTCGAACTGCTTTGGTTTTATGAGCTCACTCTCCTGCATGCTATTACCTCTTTCGCCCAGTGTTCACAATTATAACGCCTGGACATACGATCCGAGCTAAACTTTCGAGTACAACTCCACAATTAGTTGCTCATTTATCGGCAACGTGATCTCAGACCTCTCCGGCAAGGCTCTAACCATTGCGGAGAAAGAATCCGTACGAACCTCGAGCCACTCGGGTACGCCACGTCGCTGGGCAAGTTCAACCGATTCCTGTATTCGTGTAATTTTTCGGCTTTTCTCCCGCACCTGAACCTCGTCGCCGGCCCTGGCAGTGTATGAGGGTATCGTCACGCGACGTCCATTGACAGTAAAATGACCGTGTCGAATCAATTGCCGTGCCTCAGCCCGGGAGGTAGCAAACCCCATCCTGTAAATTATATTGTCGAAGCGACTCTCCAGAAGAACCATCAAGTTCTCACCCGTAATACCGCGCCCTCGTTCCGCACGCGCAAATAAACGACGAAACGGACCTTCGAGCGCTCCGTAGACACGTTTCAACTTCTGCTTTTCCCTTAACTGTGCGCTATATTCAGTCGGTTTTCTGCCTCTGCCTTGACCGTGCTGCCCCGGCGGGTAGCCCCTTCGCTCTATAGCGCACTTGTCGGTGTAACAACGCTCACCCTTCAGGAAAAGCTTCAACCCTTCTCTACGGCATAACCGGCATGCCGGTCCTCTGTATCGCGCCACGGAAAACCTCCTGGTACTTATCTCACACTTTAAATAAAAGCCGAGTCGCCTCAAACTCTCCGACGTTTTGGCGGCCGGCAACCGTTGTGGGGAATGGGAGTAACGTCTCTAATTAGGCTCACTGCGAAACCCGCTGATTGTAGTGCCCGCAAAGCCGACTCTCTTCCCGCACCCGGTCCTTTGATATGGACCTGAACCGAACGCATCCCTGAATCGGCGGCTTTTCTTGCCGCGCTTTCGGCAGCCATCTGAGCCGCAAATGGCGTACCTTTTCGAGAGCCTTTAAACCCCACACTTCCGGCGCTCGCCCAAGCCACCGCATTCCCTTGCGGGTCTGAAATTGTGACAATCGTATTGTTGAAAGTAGAATAGATACAGACGACGCCTTCGGGCACATTCCTCCGTATTTTCTTCTTGCGCGAAGTCGGTCGATCCCCTGTTTTCGGCATATGAAGTCCTTCTTCTGATAACGCGCCCTATCTTGGAACAGGCGCCACTTTCTTTCCTGCCACGGTACGTCGCGGCCCTTTTCTCGTCCGGGAATTGTTCTTTGTTCTTTGACCCCGAGCGGGTAAATTCCTACGGTGACGTAACCCCCGGTAGGCGCCCACATCTATATAGTGCTTAATGTTGCCCGCTACGTCTCTTCTCAAGTCTCCTTCGACCTGATATTTCTCGTCTATAATCCGACGGATCTTGGCGACGTCATCGTCCTCCAGCCCGTCTGAATTTAATTGAGGGTCCACGCCCGCATGGGTGAGAATTTCCAATGCCGTGACCCTACCGATGCCATATATATACGTAAGCCCTATACCTATTTTCTTGTTTCGTGGTATTTCCACGCCCGCAATACGCGCCATAAACGTACCCTCACTCAGTTAGTCAAATGAACAAACAATACTAATCTTAGCCTTGCCTTTGTTTGTGTCTAGGATTTTCACAAATTACGCGCACGACGCCCCGCCGCTTTACAATTTTACATTTTCTACACATCGGTTTAACGGAGGCACGAACCTTCATTTGAGCCACTCTCCCTTTTTAGAAAACACGCTTTAATTCGCTATAGGGTTTATAACCTGCTTAATACTACGGGGCCGTCAACCGTGACGGCGACGGAATGCTCGAAGTGAGCCGACAGACTCCCGTCCGTCGTAACCGCCGTCCAGCCATCGCTTAACATAGAGACTTCTGGGGCTCCCATGTTAACCATCGGTTCTATGGCAATGACCATTCCCTCTCGCAAACGAAGCCCCCTATTCCTAAGGCCATAATTAGGCACCGGAGGGTCCTCGTGCAATCGGCGTCCGACGCCGTGTCCTACAAATTCTCTAACTACGGAAAACCCCAGAGATTCGGCTTTAACCTGAACAGCAGACGACACATCCCCTATCCGATTGCCCACACATGCCTGCTTAATCCCAGCTTCCAACGCATCCGATGTTGTGTTCAAGAGACTGCGAACGGAGTTGTCTATTTCACCCACCGCAAGTGTTATGGCGGAATCCCCGTAAAAACCGTCGTATATTACACCAAAATCTAAACTAACAATATCCCCATCTTTTATAAAACGTTCTCTTGAAGGAATTCCGTGCACAATTTCCTCATTCAGCGAAATACAGATGTGCGCTGGAAAAGGTACTCCACCATTTCGAATGGTGTAACCCTTGAAAGCCGTTTTCGCTCTTTTCTTACGGATTAGCCCTCCCGCCGCATCGTCAAGTTCACCGGTAGACACGCCTGGCCGCACCCGCCCCTGTAAGTCATGCAGAATTTCTGCAACTATACGGTTGGCGGCACGCATCGTCTCTATCTCTTCTGTTGATTTCAAAAAAATCATACCAATATAGAATGCTGTTATCCAAGGGAACCTGTACCAACCAATACCACAATCATCCGCGCCTACCCCTAATTCGACCGCCTTTCATAAAGCCTTCGTAATTCCTCATTATGAGTTGAGTCTCAATTTGAGCCACCGTATCCAGCGCTACCGCTACTACGATAAGAAGAGCGGTCCCTCCAAAAAAGAAGGGCACATTGAACGAACCCACTAGGAGATTAGGCAACACACAAATAATGGCGACATAAAGCGCTCCCGTCAGCGTAATTCGGCTTAGCACCCGGTCTACGTAGTCCGCAGTGCGTTGTCCCGGCCGTATTCCAGGCACGAACCCACCATTTTTTTTCATATTGTCAGCCACATCAGTAGGATTGAATACTACCGCGGTATAAAAGAAGCAAAAGAATATAATCATCCCTACGTAGCTCAGGTTATAGACCCAACTTCCCGGCGCCAGTATGTCCGCCACGCCTTGGGCCCAAGGATGCGTTGCGAACCCTGCTATAGTTGCAGGAAAGATCAGTACCGAGGAAGCAAATATAGGGGGAATCACGCCGGCCGTGTTTACTTTTAGCGGCAGATGGGAACTCTGGCCGCCATAAACCTTCCGCCCTATTACACGTTTGGCATATTGTACAGGGATCCTTCTCTGCCCACGTTCCACAAAAATGACTGCTGCAACAATGGCAACCATGCCAACCATCAAAAGAAGCAGCAGCAAAATGCTCAGCTCACCCTCTCTCACGAACTCAGTGGTAGCCGTGACTGCAGACGGTATACTCGCAACTATGCCAGCAAATATCACGAGCGAAATCCCGTTGCCCACCCCACGCTCGGTAATTTGCTCGCCCAGCCACATGATGAACGCCGTGCCTGCAGCCAACGTAACCATCGTCATTAAACGAAACCCCCAACCGGGATCGAAGACCACAGAACTCCCGCCAGGTGCCTGGATTTGTTCCAAGCCAATACTGATAAATAGTCCCTGGAGTAGAGCAAGCCCTACTGTGCTATACCTAGTATATTGGGTAATCTTCCTTCTGCCCTGCTCGCCCTCTTTGGACAGCCTCTCCAATGTCGGTACAACGACAGTCAAAAGCTGAAAAATAATCGAAGCGCTGATGTATGGCATTATACCAAGCGCAAATATAGAAAATCTTTCCAGTGCCCCGCCCGAAAAAAGGTTCACCAAGCCAAAAACGGTACTCGCGGCCTGCTCGAAAAATGCGGCTAGTGATTCACCGTCGATCCCCGGAGTCGGGATCGCCACACCTATCCGGTAAACACCCAGAAGCGCAAATGTAAAGAGAAGACGGCGACGGAGGTCTGAGACCTTGGCTGCGTTTTGTATGCCCTCTAGCATAAACTATGCGACCTCGGCCGTACCCCCGAGAGCTATTATCTTTTCACGAGCCTGAGCGCTGAAAGCGTGTGCCCTAACTGTTAGTGCCTTAGTCAGCCGGCCCTGCGCCAAGACCTTGACTTTGCTTGTCCTTCCCTTCACTAAGCCCGTTTTTCGAAAACTAGCAACGTCAACTACGGACCCCTCAGTGAATCGCTCAAGGCTCCCCAAATTCACGGCAACATATGCTTGTCTGAAAGGATTATGGAAACCGCGTTTTGGGAGACGTCGAGAAAGTGGCATCTGGCCACCCTCATAACCAGGCGGGATGCTACCCCCAGCCCTTGCGCCACTTCCCTTGTGACCTCGTCCAGATGTTTTGCCTAATCCAGATCCTGGGCCGCGTCCGACGCGCTTCCTTTTTTTCATAGAGCCGGCCGCCGGCTTTAAACTCTTAAGATCCATCTTCTTTTACCTCAATCAAGTGGTATACTCGCTCAACCATCCCACGTAGAGACGGCGAATCATTTCGCAAAACGGTATGGCCGATGCGTCTAAGACCAAGCCCCCGTAGGGTTTGCCGCTGCCTCTGGGGTCCACCAATTCCGCTTCGTCTCAGCGTGATAGCCAACACCCTGCTTTTACTCGAATCCGGCATCATCTACCCTTTCAGCTCATCTACGCTCTTACCTCTTCGTTCAGCCACTTGGCCTATACCGTCTAGGCTTTCAAGCGCCGCCAGAGTAGCCTTAACCGAATTGTGGGGATTCGTGGAACCGAGGCACTTCGTTAGAGCGTTCCGTACCCCGGCGAGCTCCATTACGATCCGAACACCACCTCCCGCTATCAGGCCTGTTCCCGCCGCCGCCGGCTTGAGCAGAACCTTACCGGCACCATGTCGGCCTATTACGGTGTAAGGCAGCGTTTCATCCACCAAGGGCACCTTAATCAAACCCTTTTTTGCACGCTCTACACCCTTCCGTATGGCCTCAGGAACCTCGTGGGCTTTCCCCATTCCGTAGCCCACATGACCCGCGCCGTCCCCAACCACCACTACCGCGCTAAAACTGAATCGGCGGCCGCCTTTGACCACCTTGCTTACACGGTTGATGTGAACTACTTTTTCTTCTATTTCAAGTCCATCAGGATTTATACGATCAACTTCAACCGTCACAGGTATACTCCTTACACTCGAAGACCAGCTTTTCGCGCAGCCTCCGCAACTGCACGAATTCGCCCATGAAAAAGGAACCCATTCCGGTCGAAGATGACCGTCTCGATACCTTTTTCCTTACATTTCTTCGCTATCAATTGGCCAACTAGCTCGGCTGCCGAGACCGTTGCCGTCTTTTCGGCCACCGTTTGTTTTACATCTCCCGTCAAGGTAGAAACGGCCACTAACGATTGGCCACTTTCGTCCGATATGACCTGCGCATAGAGGTGTTTGTTACTCCGATATATACTGAGTCGTGGCCGCGAATTAGTGCCTTGCACCTTCCGTCGAACCCGCTTCCTTCTCAGCAGTCTACTTCTGCGGCGAGGATTCGTTGAACTCATTTGCATCTATGCTCCCGCAGCGACTGCCGTCTTGCCAGCTTTCTTTCGTATACGCTCATCAATATATTTTATACCTTTCCCCTTGTATGGTTCGGGCGGTCGCAGCCTACGGATTGATGCGGCCACCTCTCCTACAAGCTGTTTATCAATCCCCTGAACAGTAATCTGCGTCTGCCTTTCCACTGCAGCCGTAACCCCATCCGGAAGCTGAAAGAAGATGGGGTGAGAAAAACCTAAGCTCAGTTGCAAGAGGCCTTTAACCGAGTCCGCTCTGTAGCCTACACCGTTAATTTCCAGGACTTTAGTGAATCCTTCCGAAACTCCCTTCACAGCATTCTCTACCAATTTTCGTGTCAAGCCCTGCATGGCCTTAGAATGCTGAGAATCATCCCTTCGTTCTAAGGACACTGTACTCTCATCTATTTTAATAGACAGGGTGGCATCCACGTTGACAAACAACTCCCCCTTGGGTCCCTGTGCCTTTATTCGCTCGCCATCAAGCGAGACTTTGACTTGCTTAGGTACAGGAAGCGGCTTGTGCCCAAATCCAGGCATGATCTCACTCGCTTTCTTATAGCTACCAGGCGCTACACAATACTTCCCCGCCTACCCGCATTTTGCGAGCCTCGCGGTCAACTATCACGCCACGGGACGTCGACAATATGCTTATCCCGAGCCCATTCCTGACGGTCGGTATTGCTTCTGCGCCAACATGCATCCTCAGACTGGGCTTGCTCACGCGTTGCAATCCATGAAGCGCGGGGTCCCCCGACTCATCATATTTGAGCTCTATTTTAAGATGCGGAAATCCCGAACGCTCTTCGACACGAAAAGAACCTATAAAGCCCTCTTCAATCAACTTTTGTACAATTGCCTCTTTCAGCCTCGAACGCGGCACATAGACCGCCCCTTTTCTGGCGCGCAACGCATTACGTATCGAGGTAAGCAGATCTGCGATAGGATCAGTTTGCATAGTAACCTTCCCTACCAACTCGCCTTGGTCATGCCCGGAATCTGTCCCTTCAAGGCATAGGTCCGCAAACAAATCCGACACATCTTGAAGCGGCGATAAAAGCCACGCGAACGGCCGCATAGTTGACAACGATTGTACTCTCGAACACGAAATTTTGGTTTTCTTCGCGCCTTCACTCTCAAACAGGTTCTAGCCATGATCTCTAGCTCCTAAAGGGCATTCCCAGTGCCTTTAGCAAGGCGCGCCCTTCTGAATCGTTTTTTGCCGTAGTAACAATCGAAACGGTGAATCCTTTAATTTGCTCTACTTTGTCCAAGTCAATCTCGGGAAATATCGTATGTTCCCGGATACCTAACGAGTAGTTTCCGCGTCCGTCAAAAGAACGATCCGAAATACCGCGAAAATCCCGC
>CAYWPF010000114.1:0-7955 GCA_964460065.1 uncultured Enterobacteriaceae bacterium | reverse complement strand
GATTTGGCAATTATTTGGCCACAAAAAGGGCCGATTCTGGGGCGTCCAAAAGAAGGAAGAGACCTGAAACCCCTATGATTTCAAGGGGTTTCAGGTGTGGGCAGGGGCAGAATCGAACTGCCGACACGAGGATTTTCAGTCCTCTGCTCTACCGACTGAGCTACCTGCCCGTGAATACGAAAATGAAGGACTTAGCTTCTAAGCATAATCGTCCTTTGGGGCGCTTTCGGAAAAGACTGATACCTTACGGTTGGATTCTTATAAACCAAGGTGGAGGGGGGGGCAAGTACCGCTGTTCGCTCTTTCTGTTGGGCGGATCACGATGCCTGTGGTGCGGGAAGAATTTGGTCGTACGCCAACCTTGTACATGACCGTTTGAGGCTGAGCATCGGTATAAAGATGGACCTTAGTTTAGGGTCACCAGGGGTGTGCTTGCCGGCAGCTTGAAATGGTATGGGCTGCTTCCTCTATGCCGTCGGTTTGCTCTTGTCGCTACCGGCTGCGTTTTGGTACGAAGAGTAGATCCGAACGCCTAAGGTACTGGAGCCCGGCAGCATGATAAGAGTAGGTCCGTCGGCGTTGTGGCTTGCTGCATGACGAATTGCGTGATGTCGCAAATATAAAAAGGGGACAGTCAATGAAATTTATTTTGCACATTGGTCCCGTGGTGCCAGCCTCAACAAGTGAACGGGAAGAACTGCGCCCTATTTTCCACCGGACAGACAAGGTCCAGCTTATGCTGGGCGAAATGATCGAAATGGCAAAGCTGGCAGAGGATTGTGGGTTTGATGTCCTCACGTACTCGGCACATCATTTTTTCTCGGATGGGTTTATTGCCGGGGCAAACCCGACCCCCCACTTACTGAATCTCGCATCGCATACTAAACGAATTAAAATTGGACCGCTTGGCTATGTGCTGCCGACCTGGGACCCGATTCGGCTGGCGGAGGATATCGCCTGGGCCGACCAGATTACAAAAGGGCGGACGGTCGCCGGGTTCGCCCGAGGTGTCTTTCCCCATTGGGTGAATACACTTGGGCAGCGGTATCAGGTCGAGCCCTCGGTCATCGGTGAAGATGCAGAACTGCACAACCGCGAGGTTTCCCAGGAACTATTTCACGTGATGAAACAGTGCTGGAAAGAGGAACCGTTTGCTTTTAACGGTAAATATTATACAGCACCGAGCCCGCCAGGAGGCATAAAATGGCCAGCGGCCGACGCAGCGCGCCGGTTCGGGGCGCCAGGTGAGATTGATGAAGAGGGCTGGTTGCGCAAGATCTCTCCGGTGCCGAAGCCCTATCAGAAACCCCATCCCGTACTCTTACAAGCTATGACACTGACCCAGGACACGATTGCGTGGAATGCTCGAGAGGGTGTCGTTCCAATGATCTTTCTGCCGTTCCCCGACCTAGCTATTGACGGTGCTGAATTTTATCGGGACGAGGCGCGTAAAGCAGGCCGGTCTCTCGCGCTCGGAGAAAGTGTGGGACTGGCCCGAGTCGTCGCGTTAGGCAAGACAAAAGAGGCCGCTATGAACGTGGCGAGGCAGGGCACAATGTACTTACTCGGCCTCTATCATTCGCATTTTTATCCGAATATACCAACGACAATTGAACCCGTTATGGACGCTGGTCTCGCCTTCGTTGGCACGCCAGATCACGTACGCGGTCAGTTGTCAGCGGTGCAAGATAAATTGAACCCGGAATACTTTTTGGTATTTTGTGACCAAGGGTTGTTGCCCCTAGGCGACGTGAAGGCCCAAGTTGAAATGCTGGCCGAGCTGATGCCCGAATTCACAGGTTAAGTATCCTATTCCAAAAGTTAGAAGGAGAGGTATATGCCGTTATCGCGCGTTGAACTGTTTGATAGCCCGAGCCAGGTAGTTGATGATGCGGTTCCCCTCGGAGTTATTTTGCCACCGGAGTTTGACCAGGCCGGTACACCGCTTCCGCTGTGTATATTTTTACATGGAGGGGGCGGGGACCGCTCTATGGCCGTTGAGATGCAGCCGTTGTTTGACACTCTCTGGGAAACAGAGACCATGATGCCGATGGTCATTGTATCACCGTCGACGGGGCCACTCAGTTGGTACGCTGGGGCCTGGGAGGAATATATTGCTAACGAATTACCGACGCTAATGAAAAGCAAATTCAATACGCGCGCAGACGCCGGGGGCGTCGTCTTAACCGGTATTTCTATGGGGGGCTTTGGAACTTTGAAGATCGGTTGCCGCCGACCCGGGCGTTTTGCGGCTATTGCAGCCGTAGAACCGGCGATAGAACCGGGCTTGCACAGGGCTGATGCAAAACCACGGAACACGTATTATCGTTTTCCGGAAAAAGACCGTGAATTGTATGGGGACCCCGTCGACGAGAAACGCTGGCAACGCGACAATCCGGCCAATATTGCCGTGGCGCATGCCGACAGGATCCGTTCTAGTCCAATGGAGATTTACCTTGAAGTAGGGGACGAGGACGACCTCAATCTTCAGGATGGCGCTGAATTCATGCACCGACTCATGTGGGACCGCGACATTCCTCACGAATATCATTGCGTTCGGTGGGCCGGCCATGTGGGCCCGAGTCTCGGTAACCGGTTTCGCGAGGCCTTTGTATTTCTAAGTAATGCACTCGGGGGCGGGTTATCGGCCGAAAAGCCGATCACGCCAACGGCGGAAGAACAGGAGTGGCTCGCTTGGATGAACGGTGGCATGATTGGGGAGGGGCCCCCGGTGGATCTCAACAGTCCTCGGGGACCAGGACTTCTGGATCTCGTTTTTCGGGATAAATCAGAGGCCGCGCGCCGTGTTGATCCATCCTGCGCGCGTGCGTACGCCCAGTTGCCCACAAGTCCATAGTTGTGGCAGTCCAAATGACTGGTCGGAGGAAGCCGCGTCGTGACGTCAGCCCCCGCGCGGCTAGGATTGTGTCTGTCGCTCTCGGAGTAGGAGAAAGAGCGGGAGACCGGCTGCAAATGACACGAGCCATGAAACCGCGAGACATAGCCCTAGTTTCTTTCCACCAAGAGAACGACCTTCTGTAAGAAGCAACACATTGTACGCGGCAAAGGCGAGTAAGAGGTCGAAAAGGAGGGACGCCGTGACGGCGTTCTCCATGGGTATAGTGAAGAAACCCGCAATAAGATTGCCTCCGCCCTGCATGTATTGAACATTATAGTACATGGGTAAAAGAGTTCCGAGAACGACTAGGACTGCATATAGCATTTCGCGTGTCTTCATATTTAGGCCCTCCATTCGCCGTGAGTTGTAAATTGCAGTTAGCAAAGTCGTGGTTGTGGGGGCAAGATGAAATCGAGGACAGCAGACTTGGACCGAAGACGGTTGTCGACTGCTGGTGCGGTATGCGCTGCGCTTCCGTGCCCATCCGCGACGGGTCATCAGCGGCTTTAGTACAAACCGGAATCGGAGCGTTGACGGAAACATAAACCAAATGATAGCGGAAGGGGGGAAGAACAGGTTTAGAGACGTCGAACCGGGCAGGTCAGTATGAGCCACGAAGAAAATGAACCGACCAGATCTCCCTTAGTGACCGTAGTGATCCCGACTTTCGACCGGGCTCGTTTGTTGTCTCGGAGTATATCCTCCGTCATCGCGCAAACATTTTCCAATTGGGAGCTGATTGTCGTCGACGACGGCAGTACGGATGATACAGCGGCCATTGTCAGACAATGGCAAAACGAATGCCCGACGATCCGGTATATTAGACAGGATAATCAAGGGGTTGGAGCGGCGCGGAATCTTGGAGTCTCTGAGGCGAGAGGATTCTATGTCGCGTGCCTGGACAGTGACGACGAGTACCTGCCCATTCACCTTGAAACGAGGTTGAGTCTATTGAAGAAGCACAACCTCGATTTTGTCCAGGGCGGTTTCCGACCGGACAAGAAACAGCAGGTGGTCGATTTTTACTCTCCTAGCAGGTTAATTTCTATCGAAGAATGTGTGATTGGTGGAACCATCATGGGTAAACGGTCGGCCTTTTTAGCTCTCGGCGGCTTTTGCAGACTAAATTATGGCGAAGATCTTGATCTGTGGAAGCGTGCGCAACGAGAGTACCGAGTTCGCACGCTTCGCGAGCCAGTTACGTACCTTTTGCATGCCACCACCGATAGTTTGCGTATGCATCGATTTGAGTTGTGGCAGGCCGAGCACGGGACTGGCCGGCGGTGAGTCGGGCTTAGTACAACACGCTAGTCGTGTTCTGCCGATACCCTGGCTCTGAGTGCGTACACTCCGAGGTAAAAGAGTGGCGTATCCAATGCCGCGAAGGACAATTTGAACAGGTAAGAAGAAAGCATCAGAGGGACGAGTTTATCTACCGAGTCAATTGCTGTGCCCAGTCCGCCAGAGGAGTAAAGTATAGCCGAGATAAGTACCGTGTCGACAATTTGGCTGAGCATGGTGGAGCCATTGTTCCGTAACCACAAGTGTTTCCCATCGGTAAGTCTCCTCCAAAAATCGAACAGTTGCACATCGACGGTCTGTGCCACGAGATATGCAACCATTGATGCTAGGACGCCCGGCTTCATGAATTCATAGACAGTGTCGAACGTGGGCGAGGCGCCTGAAACTCCCGAGGCGTCGGGCAGGATATGGCCAAGCCACATGAGAAAGAGCATAAAAAAGTTCATTGTAAGCCCGACCCAGACCAGGGCCTGGGCGCGGCGTCGACCGTACAATTCGCTGATTAAGTCGGTGGCGAGGAATGTGAAAGGGTAGGCCAAGAGTCCGGCAGGAATGACAAACCACCCCAGATCTACGAATTTCGTAATACCGACGACGTTACCCAGGGTCAGAGAGGTCAGAAATACTCCGGCCAACAAGACGTAGAATGTTTCCTTGCCTTGCGCCGACCAAGCTCGTGCAGTAGACGGTGTCACGGTAGCGGCTTTCCTCCTGAGGGTTGGGGAACGGGCTATCTTGCTACTATGAGATCTTCGGCAAATTTAATAACCTGTTCTTCAAGAAAAACGTTGTTGAGGCGATCTATTTCCTGAACGCCCGTAGGGCTAGTGACGTTTACCTCTGTTAGTAAATCACCGATAATATCCAAACCCACAAAGTAAAGCCCGTCCTGCTGGAGACGCGGCTTGAGGATTTTGCATATTTCTACATCCCGCTCTGTTACATCCGCTCGGGTACAAGTTCCGCCGACATGAATGTTCCCCCTTGTTTCGCCTTTCTGCGGGACGCGTAATGTACACCCGAGCGGTTCACCGTTGAGCACGATCAACCGTTTATCTCCCTGGCGTACCTCTGGGATGTACTGTTGTGCGATTATTGGTTCGCTCCCCTCTTTGGTCATTGTCTCGATAATTGAGTTGATGTTGCGGTCTTCCTCGTGAAGATAGAAAATCCCGGCTCCCCCGTGTCCGTCAATTGGCTTGATGATCATTTCGCCGCCGAGTTCAGCCAGGAAGGTTTTGAGACGTGTGGCGTCCCGAGAAATTAATGTGGTGGGGATGACTGCCGGAAAGTTTAGCGCGTACAACTTTTCGTTAGCGGCCCGCAGACCGCATGGCCGATTGAGAACGATGGTACCCTCCTGTTGGGCCAAGTCGAGTAATTGTGTGGCATGGAGGTAGGCGACGTTGAACGGAGGATCTTTGCGCATGAAGACAGCGTCAAAGTGGCCCAATGGTAAAGTGGCTTCTTCTATAATTTTAAAATGGTGGCCGGCCTGGCGACGAACTTCGGTGCGGCGTCCGTGGCCCATTGCGCGGGCGCGCTCTACAAATAGGTCTTGTAACTCGAGGTACCAAACCTCGTGGCCGCGTGCCTGAGCGGCGAGCATAAATGCAAATGTGGTGTCCTTATCTATGGCGACGTCTTGTATCGGGTCCATTATAAAGGCGATGCGAGATTGAGTCATGAAGTTCCTCTCTGAACGACCGCACGGTCGGGGGCGGCTGCGTGTGCATAAGCGGCGGAAGAGCTCGGCACGCGCTTCGGTGCGGAATGCTAGGTTCTCGTTAGGATTAACGCAAGGGGGGAAACGACATAGGGCCCCAGAATAGGCGGCAAGCGGTCACGGCACTAATGCTGGCTGTTTCCGCGCGGAGTACTTCCGGGCCGAGACTCACGGATTGAAATCCTACTTGATTCGCTTCTGTTAGTTCGGATTGACGAAATCCTCCCTCTGGCCCGATTAAAATGTGTACACTGGCTACGCGGAGTTTTTGGTCGGCCAGTTTCGCAATGTGGGTTTCGCGCTCTTGCTCCGAAAAAACAATCTTTTCGGATTCACCGGGGCACGAGTTGAGAAATTCTCTAAGACTTTGGAGCGGCATTATTTCTGGTGGTAAATTGCCAGATTGCTTGGCGGCAGCAATGGTGATACGCCTCCACCGTTCCAGCCGACCCGTCTGTTTCTCTGTAGGGACGACGCTTACCGCACGATCCGATTTGATGGGTGCAATCGTAGACACGCCGAGTTCCGTGGCTTTCTCCACGACGAGATCCATTTTGGAACCTTTTAGGAGACATTGGCCTAAGGTCAGGGCCAGGCGTGTTTCTTCTGGAGCAAATGTTTTAATAATGCAGATCTCCGCATAGTCCGGCCCAATCGACGTGATCGTTCCCTCGTAACTTGCACCTCGGTCGTCATAAAGGTCGATCAAGGCATTAGGCCCCAGCCGCAAAACATGCCGGAGATGGTGAAATTCGCCATTTTTCAAGAGGGCTCTTTCGGCGATGACTCGATCAGCAGGAATGAAGAATCGACGCATATTAATCACTTCTTATCCGCGGGTGTTTGGCGCAGCATCAATAACGTTGCCCATTCATTGCGTGTGAGACAGTTCACTTCTTTCCAGAGGGAGGAGTGGAATGCGCGCCGTATTGATTGGACCTGGTTGGTTTGAATACCTGATAAAATTATATGCCCGCCGTTACCGACAGCATGGGAGATGCGTGGACATAGCGTTATCAGGGTAGAAGCAAAAATATTTGCTAGCACTAAGTCAAACGGTTCGCGCCGTTGAGGCACTGACACTCTTCCGATTCGTAGTTGTGTTTCTACCTGGTTCTGAAGGGCATTCTTGTTGGCCTCATTTAGAGCGTCCGGATCCTTGTCAGTAGCCCAAATTTTGGGAACCCCGAGTTTGGCTAGTGCAATAGCAAGAATCCCTGAACCGGTCCCAATGTCGAGAGCGGTCCTAATCGTTCGGGGAGTGGCAAGACACAAGGCTTCTAATAGTTCCAAGCAGGACTGTGTCGTTGCATGGTGACCTGTCCCAAATGCAATACTGGGGTTTATCGTTATTGTATACCGGGTTCTGGACCTAGGAGCGCTACGCCACGGAGGCAAGATTCTGAGCCGTTTTCCGACGAGCAGTTCGGGGAAGTGGGTTCGCCACTGTGTCTCCCATTGAATTGGTGCCAGCGGTTCGATTACGGGGGCGCTGCCACTCGTTATATTCGGAAAGTAGTCCCGAATTTTATCTCGATAACTCGCAATCCGCTTTGCTATCTCTGGAGTCCCAGAGTTTTGGACGAAGAAGCCTTTGACACGAATACAGGACGACCGGGCGGAGCTTAAGGGAATTGACTCTTCCGCGGTCCCTGGCGATCCCAATTCAGTTAAAAAATTGGCTACCGCATCCGCTGCCTCGCGCGGTACTGAAACTGAGATAGCAACCCACTGGACTGTCACCACATATTCCTAGGTCATCAGCCTACGACCACGAGTGTTTGAGCGGCAGGATCCAGGTAGGTATTCGCCACTCTTTTAATATCGGTTTCCGAAACTTTGTTCAGTTGTTCGAGGTACCTGTTTCCATAGCGACTGCCTAGGCCGTAAAGTTCGTTGAAAACCATTTCTTCCGATTGTGCCGTATTTGATTGCAAGGAAATCTCGTATGTCACGGTCATGAATTTCTTTGCTTGGGAGAGCTCTTAAGCGCTAACTTTCTTAGTACGTATACGGGTGAGTTCTACG
>CAYWPF010000113.1:0-17257 GCA_964460065.1 uncultured Enterobacteriaceae bacterium | reverse complement strand
GAATGGATTCAGTGAATTTGCGGTCGGCGATCAGGCCTCCCGACTGAAGAATGAAAGCCTTTTCGGGCGTGCGTTGTGTGAGCGCGAGCTGCAAAAGTTCGATTGGGCGGTTCGTGATTTTGAACTGCTTTTGAAACAACCCGGTGTTGCGGTCGCGATGCGTAAAAAAGCGGAAACAGCACTGAAACAAACGCGGAGATATGCGAAGAGCGGGCGGAAGGATGCCGATTCCCCTGATGCCCGAGCTCAATCTCAGTTCCAATTGGCAAAATCCCTCGTGAAAGACAGTCAGGGCGCGCGAGGTAAGCAACGCCGGGAAATCCGAGGCCAAATAATCGGACTGATTCTCGAGCTTCGGAAAGCGGGTGGAAAATGGAAAGATCGGGCCGATGCTTTGATAGAAACGCATCTAACAACTGAAGAAGAACTCGTGATTGCGGAACACGAAAATCCCTTCGCGCCTTGGTTAAAAGCTAAGGAAAAGATGCAAAAGCGGCAGTTTGGAGCAGCGGTACCTCTTTTGGAAGAAGTATTAGCCTCCGATGATCCTAACGCGGTGATGTTCAAGGAGGATGCTCACTACTATCTTGGCGTTGGCCAGTACGAGCAGCGGCGATATGTTAAAGCAATTCAGACATTGGATGCGTTTCTAAAGGCGAGGGGCGCTAAAAACAGGCACGCATCTGATGCGCGATATTTTCAGTTTAAATCGGCAGAGTCGCTTTACGCTGGATCTCCCAACACCGGAAATGATACGCTTTATATCGCGAAAATTTCGGATTTCACACGGAATTACCCCAGACATCGTTTTGTTTACGAAGCCCATTTCCGCCTCGGAGAGTATTTTCAAGAAAAAGGCGAGTACTTGAAAGCGGTGAAGGCATACAAAAAAGTGCGTGGAGCGCCGGCCTATCAAGTGCGTTCGGACTTTGCCACGTTGCAATCGTATTTCGAAGTATTGCACGCTGTCGAAGACGGAAAACCTAATGTGCCGTTGGATGAGGCGGAAATCCGAGAGCGCATCGGCGAGAGTTTAGATTCTTATTGGACGAGCAGCGAAAAACTTACTCGCAACAGCCCTCGGCTTAGCAAGCGCGCTCCATATAATGAATACCCTGCTAAAGCAACCGTTATGCAGGTTGTGTATCTTGGGCATGAGATGGACACAAATGCCGAAAAGATCGTTACACTGCTGACGGGTTTTGAGGAAAAGTTTCCGGAACATGTCGAAGCTTTCGAAACGGTTGCACGGACACGAATTATTGCACTGCAGAAAACCGGTTACTATACGCAACTTGAGGAGAGTGTCAATGATATCTACGCCCGTTACGAGCCCGAAAAAGAGGCGGAATTGCTGTCAGACTTGTCGGAGGTATTAGAAAAAGACATTCGAAGGCTTCGTAAACGAAACGATAGAGACAAAGAAATGGTAGCGAAGCGTATATTGGCCAGACTGCAAGAGGAGTGGCTTCGGAATGGCGGCGAATTCGAGGAAGATCAATCCCCAGATCGCTTTCGTTACGATCTGGCACAATTGTATTTGGACACGAAACAGTACGAAAAGGCCGAGCCCATTTATAGAGAGCTTGAAAGTAAGCAGGGCGCATATTCAATTGTTTCTACTGTCGGTTTAGCACGAATCTCTGAGGTGCAAGGCAATGAACAGAGTGCGCTATCTCTCTGGGAGACTATGGTGAAGGCAACTCAAGTGGGTGATGTACTGTGGTTCCGAGGAACTTTCGAAGTCGCTCGATTAAATCAGAGCCTAGGTAATTCGGAACAAGCGTGTAAAACAGTGAACGGAGCACAGAGGGTGCTGAAGCGCTTGGGCGATGAACGGCTCAAAACAAAGATACAACAGTTTGCCAGCCAAACTTGTGGCGCGTAATTTACCGGGTGTGGTGGATTACGTAAAAACATTGCGACCCATGCGATTCGCTTGCTAAGACAAGGGTCGGACAAAAGACGGGATCGTGATGACTGCCTGTAGAGTACGGCCCGTCTTGAGGGCGTTGGTCAAAATTGAGCAGGTAGACTAGTAGTCTATGCGTAATATCCAAGGTTCGCAAAATTTACGAGCTGCTTTTCATTGGGGAGTCTATGCTCCGGAGGTTGTGAACGGGCGTCTGATAGGATTACGCTCGAGTCCACAGGATCCCGACCCCTCACCCCTTGGAAATGCTTATGTTGAATCGTTGACGGACGGCTTGCGTATTACGCAGCCAATGGTTCGTGAGGGCTGGCTTGAGAACGGGCCAGGGGCGAGCGGTCGCGGCCGAGACGCCTTTGTCGCGGTGGGCTGGGACAAGGCACTTGATTTGGCTGCGAAAGAGTTAAGCCGCATCAAGTCTACACACGGCAATCAAGCAGTGTACGGGGGATCTTATGGCTGGGGCAGCGCAGGAGCATTTCATGCGCCTGCATCGCAACTGCATCGGTTCTTAAATTTGTTTGGTGGCTTTGTTAGCTCAGTCAACACATACAGCCATGCCGCGGCCGACGTGGTCATGCCCTATATCGCGGGAAATTTTTTTCGTTTGTTGGTTGAGCAACATAGCTGGGAGTCCATAGCAGACCACTCTGAGCTAGTGGTGGCCTTCGGAGGTCTGCCTCTTAAAAATTCTCAGGTTGGATTCGGTGGGGTCAATCGCCACACAACACTTGCCGGTATGGATACGTGCCGTAGTTCGGGGGTAGACTTCGTTAATATTGGCCCGCTGAGAACGGATGCGCTGGATTCGCTGGACGCCGAATGGATGGCACTTCGTCCAAATACGGATGTCGCTCTCATGCTGGGTTTGGCCTATACGTTAGTCTCGGAAGGGCTGTCTGATACGAACTTTTTGGCCAAATACTGTGTCGGGTACACGGAGTTTCACCGTTATTTAATGGGCGAGAGCGATGGGTGCGCGAAAGATAAGGCCTGGGCAGAGTCAATTACCGGCATCGACCAATCAAGCATTGTGGCTCTGGCTCGGCGCATGGCTAGCAGACGGACATTGATCACCATCTCGTGGTCCTTGCAACGGGCTGATCACGGTGAGCAGGCGTACAGGATGGCTATCACACTAGCAGCCATGCTGGGACAAATAGGCTTGCCTGGAGGTGGGTTTGGTTATGGTTATTCGTCCGTCGCGAGCGTTGGGAACTCATCCAATCGGGTGCCGTGGGCCGGTATAGACCGTTGTACCAATGCTGTTACGGATGCAATTCCGGTGTCGCGTATCGCCGACTTGCTCCTGCATCCAGGGGGGGATGTTCAGTACAACGGGAAAAAATTTCGTTACCCCCACATCCGTCTGGTCTACTGGGCCGGAGGAAACGTGTTCCACCATCACCAAGACCTGAACCGTCTCATTACTGCTTGGGAGAAACCTGAGACGATTATCGTACACGAGCCATGGTGGAACCCGATGGCTAAGTACGCGGACATTGTTTTTCCGGCGACGACACCACTTGAGCGCAATGATATCGTTTGCACTCCGCGCGATGGGTTCATCGCGGCGAACAAGCAGGCCGTACAACCTGTGGGTGGTGCCCGTAACGATCACGATATATTTGCGGAACTTGCGGGGCGGTTAGGTTATCGGGAGGGCTTCACAGAGGGCAGGAGTGAACACGAGTGGCTAGTACATCTTTATAACACGGCACGGGAACGCGCTGATAATATTGGTATCGACCTGCCCGAATTTGAGGACTTCTGGGAAACCGGTTCGTTTGAGATGCCGCCGGCTGTTGACCGGCCACATTTTCTAGCTGCGTTTCGTGCGGATCCAGCGGAACACCCATTGGATACGGTATCGGGAAAAATAGAAATCGTATCGGAGAAGATTGCATCTTTCCAATATGACGATTGTCCTGGCCATCCAAGTTGGCTAGAGCCGGCGGAATGGTTGGGTAGTGAAAAGACGACGCAATACCCGCTGCACTTGATTACCAATCAGCCGGCAAGTCGGTTGCACAGCCAACTTGACCAGGGAGTTATTAGCAGTGCATCGAAAGTGAACGGCCGCGAGCCCATTTTAATGCACCCAGAAGACGCGGCGGCGCGTGGTGTCAGTGCGGGTGATATTGTCCGGGTGTTCAATGACAGAGGGCAGTGCCTAGCCGGAGTCAAAATTTCCAAGGACATTCGGGTTAGCGTTGTTCAGATAGCCACTGGAGCATGGTACGACCCATTAGAGCCCGGCGTGGCAGGCACTTTGGAGAAGCATGGAAATCCGAATGTGTTGACGCTCGACAAGGGCACCTCGCAGTTGGCTCAAGGCCCAAGCGCAAACACTGCACTTGTGGAAGTTGAGCGGTATGCGGGCAAGCCTCCGAAATTGACCGCCTTTGTTATACCGGAAATACGTTACGATCATACGTAATTGCTTCTAGATCCTAAAGCAGCGTCACCTGGAAAAGAAGATCTATTTTTCTAATACAGGATATGAAGAAGAAGCAATGGGAAAATACGGGATGAACTCAGAAGTCTATACTAAAACCCTCGTTTGCACTCGTTCCCTCCTCAAGCAATGATCCCCGCGCGCCCGTGTATGTACCTGGAGGAAAAGCTAGAAAGCCTTTCGCGCTCTGTTGTGGTCCAACAGTCTGATCTTTAAGGATCGGTTTCGGCGACCCATCATGTGGCTCTAAAGGCCCCGTTCTACCGCCGGATTCGTTACGCAGGGTGACTTTGTTGACTTTTAGGATATAGGACCGGTTTGTCGGATTGTGGACCTCGACTTGCACAATGAATGTCTCCTCGTTTTGGGGTCGTTCCCAAACGGCTTCTGCGGTTCGTCGCATCGCAGAGGAGCCGCGGCGCGGCGGGGCACTGAGGATAGCCTGGTTCAGCGGTCTGACGAAAACCTCTATATGGTTCTGGGCGAGCGCTAAGTAGGGCGAGGTTGTTATCGCAGTCAAGCCGACAAAAAAGAACATTGAGAGCGTGTGCAAGTTCATCATAGATTGTCTTCCCATAGGTCCAACTAGAAGGTAGATTCTGCTCGCCTTTGTACTCTGTGTGAACAATTTTGACAAGAAAAGAGTATTCTGACCCGTCTTAGGAGTGAAACCGTGAGGACGCGTAAGCCTACGTTTACGATCGCTTTCAGGAGTCTTTTGGTGTGAGGTGCCCTGAAGGATCTCTTAGGGGAGACCCTTCCCCCGCGCCGGGAAGTCGGTTACATATACCGCGCTATGCCAACACCGTTCGAATCCCACGGGATCATGTTCTTCATCGGCCAGGGCGGCTACCTTATGTATGTTATTATAGCCCTCTCTGTAGTCGCACTGACTATCGTACTCGCCAAGTTTTGGGGCTTAACGCGGTACCGGTCTGAGCTACAACGGTTGACCGAGCGTCTCCAACGTTTCGTACAAGATTTGCCTACGGAACAGGTGGGCAAGAATGAGCAAGTGGATGCCGCCATCGGGTTATGTCGAGAACATGAATCGGCCCTTGGCCGATTGTTTGAGGCGGCTTTGTTATACCGATTCGAAACGCGAACTGAGATCACTCGACGTCTAGAACGACACGGCGCCGAAACGGTAGTTAGCCTAGAAACATACATGACTGCCCTAGCGAGTGTGGTTGGTGTTGCTCCGATGATAGGCTTTCTCGGGACTATCATCGGTTTGGTAGAGGCCTTTATGAGCTGGGAGACGTTAGGGGACCAGATTACAGTTAGCGTTTTAGCTGGCGGTATATATAAAGCGATGTTGACGACCGCGGCGGGCCTGAGTGTGGCCATACCTTATTACCTTTTGTACAACCATCTCACGACGCGTGTACAGAACCTAGTGCGCCTCACAGAAAGCCGAACGGAAGAGTTTCTTGATGTACTCACCGCGGGTCTTCCTCTGGGGAGGGGACCGTCGGCCAAGTAGGAGAGAAGGCGATATGCGTTTTAGAAGCCGGACCAAAGCCTTGACGAGTATGGAGCCGTTAGCCCTGACGGATATCGTCATCAACATGTTTATTTTTTTCTTTATTACATTTAGTTTTTTGGCGACATTCCAGAAAACGAACGAGGGCCAGGTGGATGTTAGTCTACCAAAAGCTGCCTCAGCGACGCCACCTATCGAGAGGACAAGGCTAACGGTCAGTCTGAAGCACAATGGTGAGATATTTATAGGTGAAACAGCCGTCACTATTGAGGAGCTCCAACACCGATTTGAAAACACAAAGACACAGGGCACTGAGGTAATATTGGTCCTCCGGGCGGATGGCGATGTTGCTCATAGTCGGGTGGTCCAAGTGATGGATCTTGCGCGGACGGAGGGATTGAGCAAGCTAGCGATAGCGACTCAGAGTCAATAGAGTCTCAGGGAATGTCCCCATGGCAAGAACATAACGCGTCGCTAATTGATTATCGCCTAGGATTCGTTCGCCGATCGGCGCAGGGCCTGCTGTACAAGCGAGAGACACGGCACAACTGGATCATGGTGCGAAGACGTCGGGACGAAGTGACGCTCGCTTCCCGGGACGGCGCAAGTGGTGAAGAGACGGTTCAGTCCAGACTAAATATTCAAAGGCCTCTGAGTCTCTCTTCTCCGTATACCAAAGCGATGCTTTTACCGTTGTTTGGGCGTCCTATCCCCAAAAGGATCTTGGCTGTCGGATTGGGAGGGGGCCGGGTCCAGATGTTTCTGCATCATGTGTACCCTCACGTTGAAATACATACGGTCGAGATAGATCCCGTTGTTTACCAAGTGTCTGCCCGCTTTTTTGGTTTCAACCGGGACTCGGATCGGCAGCGTGTGTTTTTTTCGGACGCACGGTCATTTCTGCGAGAATGCCAGGCAGGTAGCAAATACGATGTTATTTTCCTTGATGCTTACCAGGCAGCCGGAGCGCCCTTACATCTATTATCTCATGAGTTCTATATGGACTGTCGTTCGCGGCTAGAGGAGGATGGAGTTGTGATATCAAACCTCCACTGCTCAAGCCGTAGCTATCAATCCGCACGGAGAACATTTGCTGCAGCATTTCGAGATACGGCGAGTTGTGCTGCTTCTACGGGCAACGTAATAGTCACGGGTGGCCGCACCCGTTTCACCGAACTGCGAGACCGATATTCCGAACCGTCATCTTCGAAAGAAAAACAAGACGGCGAGATACCGTTTTTGAGTTGGGCGAAGGGCGTGTTATTCGAAAATTCATATGATAAGGCTGCACCGATGATCCGAGATGGTTGGCTGTGTGGGGCACGCGACCTCTACCCTGTCCGGACCTGAACGCCCTCCCGATGGAGTCGGTTCCATGCCTTGGTCTTTTGAGTTAAAATTCAGAGGAGAGTAATGTCCCGGCCTTGGCAATCTGTATGGCTGTGAAACAACGATTATATCTGAGAGTAGGCGACCATGTGGCCCACCGTGACCACGAAGAATGGGGAACCGGAACGGTTGTTGAGCAAATGACGTCAGTACTCGAGGGGGGTACGTGTTTAGTTCGTGTGAATTTCGCTGACGGGCAGCAGCGAACCTTTGATAATAACCTCGACAGCCAGTCCTGCTGTTACTTTTTCGGACTGCGTCGTCAACAACGCCCGGAGTCCGCGCCGGTCGCACCACTCCCAGGAATTTCCAAGCGGGCCGATTGAGAAGAGAGAATAGCTGCCGAAAAATACGGCTACTTAATAGTGGGCTTAGGTTCCTGCCCTGTTACGTCCCTGGTAAGTTCTTCTCCTTTGGGTCCAGTACGTTGAATACGTCGGAGTCCCATCGTCTTGGCGGTGTCCTTATTGACCCAAGGGAGACCCATCGCGCAGGGCTTCGCCATTCCTTCTTCCTCCACCTCGTCAAACTGTGGATAACCGACCCTGCTAAAGTTGACCATCATGCGCTTGCCCATTTTCAGTTTTTCTCCTGACGTGAGTATAAGCTTGTTTAGGCCTGCTGTGAAACACCCTTTTCATCGCATGGTTCCACAAGTGCGATGTAGCGCGGTTAAACCTTTTTGGCAATCACATGGGTCTATCCCCTCTAGCAAAATAACAATTGAATCGTTAGCTTAGAACGCATTCATCATTCGACTACTTAGATCAAGGATTGGGGCGCAATGAAACCGGTTGGCGAAAAAGTGAGGCTGGCGGAAGCGGAGGTTGAGGTACTAAAAACATGGGAAGAGAAGCGTATATTTGAGAAGACACTGGCCAAGTCAGATAGGGCCTCGCCGTTTGTGTTTTATGACGGCCCGCCCTTCGCCACGGGTCTTCCCCACTATGGGCATCTTTTGGCCGGAACAATTAAAGATATTATCCCCCGTTATTGGACCATGCGCGGAAGATATGTGGAGCGTCGATTTGGATGGGACTGCCATGGCCTGCCGGTCGAGATGGAGATAGAGCGCGCGCTCGGGGTAAGTGGAAAGACAGAAATCGAAAGATACGGAATCTCCAATTTCAACGATGAGTGTCGGAAGATCGTTCTGCGGTACACGGAAGAATGGGAGAAAACGGTTCGGCGCATGGGCCGCTGGGTGGATTTTCGCAATGATTATAGGACCATGGACGCCTCTTTCATGGAGACGGTGTGGTGGGTTTTTCAGCAAATGTGGAAAAGAGACCTTGTGTACGAAGGTTATAAGGTCTTGCCATTTTCCACGCGGTTGGGAACGGTTCTTTCGAATTTTGAAGCGAACCTAAACTACAAAGATGTACAAGACCCTGCCATCACCGTGCGTTTCGCGGGAATAGACGAGGAAAATGTTTTCTTTATTGCTTGGACCACCACGCCATGGACGCTGCCATCAAATTTGGCTTTAGCAGTCGGTTCAACAATTGAGTACGTCAAAGTTCGAGATGTTGCCGAGAAAGTGAGTTACATTCTCGCGGAATCGCGGTTGAAAACCTACTTCCCTAAGGATGATGCGTATTCGGTGGAGGATCGTTTTCTCGGCAAGGAACTCAAGGGAAGGAGGTACCGTCCACTTTTTTCCTATTTTGCTGATAGAGAAGTTGACGGTGCGTTCCGCATTATAGAGTCGGAGCATGTGACGACGGAAGAAGGAACTGGAATTGTTCACATGGCGCCGGCGTACGGTGAGGAAGATTTCTATGCGTGTCAGCAGGCACAAGTGCCTTTGGTGGACCCCGTTAACGAGGAGGGCCGTTTCACGGCGGATGTCACCGATTTTTCGGGTTTGCACGTTAAAGACGCCGATCCTAAAATTATCAAAATGCTTAAGGCAAAGCACCTCCTCGTCAACCAGAGCACCATCGACCATAGTTACCCGTTTTGTTGGCGGAGCGAGACACCGCTCATTTATAAGGCTGTTTCGACCTGGTTCGTCAGAGTGGAATCCTTCCGTGATCGCCTGGTCAATAATAATAGTCTTACAAATTGGGTCCCAGGGCACCTCCGAGATGGGCGCTTCGGTAACTGGCTCGAGAACGCACGGGACTGGGCTATTAGTCGTAATCGTTACTGGGGCACGCCGCTGCCTATCTGGAAAAATGAAGACGGGTCAGAAGTAGTCTGTTTGGGGAGTGTTGATGAGCTGGCTGCTCGAACTGGCGAGCGCCCTGGAGACCTCCATCGAGAGTTTGTTGACGAACTCTCCTTTCCGGATTCTTCGGGTGAAGGCACTTTGCGTCGCGTTCCCCAAGTGTTCGATTGTTGGTTCGAGAGCGGTTCGATGCCTTATGCTCAGGTTCATTACCCCTTTGAGAATAGAGAAAATTTTACAAAGAATTTCCCCGCCCATTTTATTGCAGAAGGACTCGATCAGACTCGAGGGTGGTTTTACACTCTAATGGTCGTGGCTTCCGCCCTGTTCGACAAACCAGCATTTCAAAACGTGGTAGTGAACGGGTTGGTGCTAGCTGAGGACGGGAAGAAAATGAGCAAACGGCTCAAGAATTATCCCGAGCCTGACCAGATTCTTTCGGAGCATGGAGCTGACGCGCTGCGTTTGTACTTGATTAATTCGCCACTCGTCCGTGCAGAGGAACTGAGGTTCAATGAGCAGGGGGTACGCGACACGGTTCGCCGGCTGCTCCTTCCATGGTGGAATGCGTATCGGTTCTTCGTTACTTATTCGTTAGTAGACGAATGGAAACCATCTAGTGCAACTGACGGTGTCTCGCCCAATATTTTAGACCGCTGGATCTTGTCTAGAAAACAGACCCTGATTCGACGTGTGGGGGAGGAGATGGAAGGCTATCGCCTCTACAATGTCGTCCCTGCCCTACTCGACTTTCTGAACGAGCTGACCAATTGGTATGTTCGACTTAATAGGCGCCGATTTTGGACCGATGGTCGAGAAATCGATAAGTTGTTCGCCTACCAAACGCTCTACGACGTGCTGGTAACATTCTCGAAACTTATGGCCCCGTTTACTCCTTTTTTGGCAGATTCGATCTATTTGAACCTTATGACCCTCCGACCGGATAGTGCTCTTGAGAGTGTTCACCTCGAACATTTTCCGTTGGTTGACGAACGCCGCGTAGATGGCGTTTTGGAAGATTCCGTAGGCCGCATGCAACGAATCATATTACTGGGTAGGAGCCTCAGAAATGAGAGGAAAGTGAAAGTTCGCATACCCCTCCAGGTTCTGACGATCGTCCACAGGCAGGAACCAGTGCTGTCGGAGCTTCGGCCCCTTGCAGGGTATATACAGGAAGAATTGAACGTCAAAGAGGTAGCGTACAGTATAGAAGAGGACGAAAGAGTTACGCTGAGAGCTAAGCCCAACGCGCCACTTTTGGGTCCACGTTTTGGTAAAAGGTTTGGTCAAATCAGGAAAAGATTGGATGAAATAACGGTCGACCAGATGCTAGCGGTCGAAGCTGGTCAAACCTTAGAGATTGATGGAGAGACGTTTGGCCCGGGAGAGATTCACGTAATTCGGGAGGCGAGGGAAGGGCTAAAAGATGTCCGCTCAGATCGATTCATTTCGATTGAGTTTCCTTGCGAATTGAATGAAGCATTAATAGCGGAGGGGTTGGCCCGGGAAGTAGTGCATCATGTCCAACAATTGCGCAAGGAGGCGGGCTACAATGTCGAGGATCGTATTAATGTAACGTATGAGGCCGAGGGCCGTTTGGTCGACGCGATTGATTTTCATAAGGGGTACATACAACAGGAAACCCTAGCCTCGGTATTCGAAAGCAGCCGCCCCGACGGGGATAAGATTGGTAGTGTCCAGGTAGAAGGCGACCTCTTTACGTTTGGCGTTACAAGAGAGAGTTCTATAAACGGTCCTAAAAGTGCGTGACAAATTGAGGCCCGTGATATCGAGTAATTCGACTATAGGGGTAACAAGAATTCACCCCGAGATATGGGTTGATATTGACCGGATACCAGAGGGCTACTAAACTGGACCTTACAGTTCTCGCCCTGATGAATAGGTTTACGGTAGGGGAGGACAATATTTCGCAAGCCGCAGACTTGGAGGTGTGGGATGACTATAGAAAGAGGCGCGTGGCGAATTGTGGCACTCTGTCTTGTATTTGGTTTGGTCGGGTCGTGCTCGCAACCCTTATCAACGCGGGAGAAGGGGACACTCGGCGGGGCGGGATTGGGCGCAGCGACTGGAGCAATCATTGGTGCTGCAGTAGGTAGCCCGGCCGCTGGTGCGGCGATCGGTGGAGCGCTAGGTGGTGTTACGGGAGCCGTCGTCGGCGACAAAATGCAAGGCCAAGAGAACCAGCAGCTCGAACAGCAACTTCAGCTTGAAAGACAGCAGCGTGAAATCGAGCAACAAAGGCGAGAGCTAGAGAGACTGAAGCAAGAGGAACACTAAAAACGGGGACAATACGCATGATTAGAAAGAGTGTGGGACAGATAATCGCGTTAATCTTTATTCCCATTGTGGGGTCTTTGGTGTTTTCATGTTCGCAGCCCCTGGGGACTCGGGAAAAGGCGACCCTCGGTGGTGCCGGACTCGGCGCTGCCACCGGAGCCATTATCGGTGCTGCTGTTGGTAATCCGGCTGCCGGTGCTGCGATTGGTGGGGCGTTGGGTGGGGTGACGGGCGCTGCGGTTGGCGATCGACTGCAACGACGGGAAGGAGAAATAGCCGGTAACGCGCGTCAAATCGAGGAGCAGAGGCAAGAGATATCACGTAATCGCAGACTGCTCGATGAGCTAAAAAAACGAAACCTTGAAGCTCGAGAGACTGAAAGAGGCGTCGTTGTAAACCTTCCTGACGTGTTGTTCCAGTTTGGGCGTTCCGACCTCGCTGCTGATGCAAGCGGTAGGGTCGTTGGGATAGCAGATGCTCTTAACAATCAAGCTACGGGACGGCGTATATCAGTTGAAGGGCATACCGATTCTGTCGGGACCGAAACGGACAACCAGGCGTTATCTGAAAGGAGAGCACAGAGCGTTGCAAGCGCCTTGTCATCATCTGGTGTCTCGGTAGATAGAATTACGACAAAGGGTTACGGCGAACGCTATCCGGTTTCGCCTAACACGAACCCCGATGGGTCGGACAGCCCCGACGGGCGTGCAAAGAATCGCCGCGTAGAGGTAGTGATAGAAAACTGAGTTCTGTGGCGTCTCGATCCTTCAGTCGGTCCCATTCGTAGACGGTTGTGGTTTTTCCCAGAAATCCTCGGGGCCCTTGTCGAGTCGAGAGTAAACGTAGTCTCTCAAAGCAAAAACAGTGCTTGTGCCTTGCTGCATCGCGAAGAATGAGTCGACATCGTCTGATACGTTCCGACCCAACAGAACCGTGGCATTTTCCTCCCCGGACCCTCCTAATATTTTGCAGATTATTAGAGGGCTCCCGAGACCGTAATGGTCCAGATCGTCCGGGTCGTCGGAAGCAATTTCGTAACCGCGCAACTCCCGTAGGTCTTTTACGAATCTTTCTAATGCGGTTCTAGATAGCACACCCTCCATTGTTTTATCTATTCCCCATTCGCGGTTTTCGTCTAATGCGATAACGAAGCTTTCTTTGTCAGTACGATCAATCTCGACGGTCTCGATCTCGAGGTATGACGCCGTTATAACCGTCTTGCTGCGAAATTCGTTTGGACTTTTCGTCAGCTTGGCCACCATTTCCGTATCCACAAGAAGAAGTGTTTTCTCGCCTTGGCGCTTTGCGTAACGCAATTGCGACACATCCTGCTCGGATTCCTTTAGAGCGCCTATGACAACTTGTTGCGCTTCACCTGCGGCCCCTTCAAGTGAAAGAGTGATAATGCCCGGGTTCAAACCCATTTCCGAAAGGTCGACGGTATATTCGTCTATAAACTCTTGTGCGCGGATCGCTACCATGCCGGAGAGAAAATCTTCGACAATAGATTCGTCTGCGGGATGTGGCCCCGGTCTCTCAACTTGCCATGAGGCATTGGCTTTCGTTAACGTGGTAGCGTGATCAGCAGTTTTAATGAGTATCTTAGTGATCCCGTCTTTTTCTAGCGTGATAACTCTTTTGTCGCGTAAGTCGTCAACATTTTTCGTGAGGCCCAATCGGAATGCTTGTCTAGCGAGGTGAATCTGTGCATTCCCTTCTTTGAGAATGTACGCTGAAAATCCGACCGGAGTGTCTTTACCTAGGGAGATGGTTGGAAGTTTGGTATTATCCTTCAGTTCGATCTTCAAGCGAACGAGAGGGTCTTCTAACCCATATAAATCCAAAGCGGATGAATCGTGCATGTCCAGACTTCGCGTTATTTCTTCGTCGAGAACGGTCGAGACGAGATTGTTAACTGCGGTATCGTCTGCTCTCGCCTCGATTGGCTTTTGTATGTCCCATGTACCCGGGGAATTCTGTCTTATTTTGAGTGCTCTGTCTGGATAAATTAATTCGAGAGTGTGCACCGTATCTGAATCGAAGGACAGTACGCTTCTGTCTTGCACCTCCTTTTCTGCTTGGGGCACCTCTACAAAGTAGACGTACCCCACCAACGCGAGGAGTCCAACCAGCATGAGAATCAGTTTAGAGGCGCTCATTGACAAATCTAAGTCTTCGGACGTCTAGCGGCGGCGCCAGAGTGCCGCCAGTCCAGCAATGAGCAGCAGTTCCGGTAATATGAGTACAGACATGTAAAATACCGTCGTCCCCTGGTCGGCTGTTAACTCCACCCTTGAAGAACGAATCGTCCTGGGGCGGATGGAGATTAATTCCTCTTCTCCTACAAGCCAACCGATCGTGTTTAGTAAAAGATCCCTGTTGAAATACTGACCAATGAATTGGTTATTAGCGAAATTGGCATTACCAAAGGCGACTATGCGCGCGGTTCCCTCTCCAGTTTCGTCGATCTCCGCGAGATCGGCCACTGCAGCGGCGGCGAGGGAGATAGGACCTTTCCGGTCGTGGTCATCGAGTCGGACCGTTTGCTTTTCAAAAACTTCCTCCAGATCGGTTTCAGCCCACGCACTAGGACCAGTCATCACCAAATTTGTTAGTTCTATGCCCTTCACTCCTCCACTTGCTGCTTCTACGGAGCGAGATATGCCATAGGTCGTCAAAGCTGCCGACCCTCTTCCTCCGAGGTCGCTTGTTATAGCGTGTTCTCCGTAGCTTTGAGCGAGAGGGGTAAGCGTGAAGGTGCGGCCCCGTAGTAATTGCAACTGTGTATCAACGACGATGTCCTGTCCTACGCTTAGTCCCCACTGCGCCAAGTACGTGCCCAGTTCCGGGGTCGCTCGTGGATCGAGCAAGAACAGGCCTGCTCCGGTACCTTTCAAATATGCATCTATGAGTTGAACCTCATGCGCAAGCAGGGAACGTTGGGCACCCGCTACGATCAACAGATGTGCACTCTCTGGAACCGAACTGTCGGGCGTCAGAACAACAGTCGTAACCTCGTAACCCTCGTTTTCTAGTGAGGTTTTCAGCTGTCCGTACCCGCTAGATTCTTGGACGTCGTCTATGTCCGGTTCTCCGTGCCCTTGAACAAAGTATACTGTTTTCTTCTCCGGCCTTGAGATCTTTATTATGCCGTTTGTTAGGCTCTCTTCTGATGTCCGGTTTAATAAATTAGTCTGCTGACCATATCGCAAGACAATGGTAGGGATGGCGGTAATTTTGAACCGCTCGGCTAAGTCGGGTCTTTGATCCGGGTCTATGATGCGTGTCGTAACTTTGTCGGAATCGTATGAGTAACTTTCCAGAAGTTGTCGCAACTGTGGGTCGGCTCCGAGTTGGACAAATGCGTCAATTTCGAGTTTTTTATCAAGTTGTTGGAGAACGTTCTCGGACTGTGGCGACAAGCTATAGACATTCGCCTCCGTGAGATCAAACCGATGGTGGTGTTGAGCAGAAAGGTAATTGAGCATTACCAGGATTCCCAGAAAGAGTAATGAGTAGACTGCCGCGCTCGCGCCGTACTTAGTGGAACGTTCCCCAAGGAATGTTTTGACTGAGCCTTTTGATGAGAAAAGAAAAGTGGCAATGGCCGTAAGGCCCGCGGCCACGTGGATCATAACATAAGCGGATACGTCGCGCGTAAAGAAATAAGCTACTCCACCGAACAACAGTAAAATGATTCCGACTACCCCATAGAAAGTACCGAGACGTGCCATGTTATTACCTCCAGCGCAGCGATTCCACCGAACGCTGGGTTAAGAACAGAGACAACAATATTAGGCTGGCGAAATATACTAAATCTTTGGTGTCGATTAAGCCTTTGGCCATCTCTGCAAAGTGTTCTGTGACCGACAAGTATCGAAGGATTGGTCCAAGGACATCACCAGCAGTATCGGCAGGCCAGCCGATAATGTAAAGGAGCAGCGTTGCTACCAACCCGGACACAGCCGCTATGATTTGATTTTCGGTGAATGACGATGCCAAAAGACCGACTGCAACGAACGACGTCGCTAACAAAAGAAGGCCAAGGTAACCGGCTACAATGACTCCAATCTCCGGGTTCCCGAACGCTATTAGCACGGCGGGGTAGACGCCAGTCATCCCTAGCATTACGCAGACAAAAAGAAAGGATGCAAGAAACTTGCCCAACACAATCTCACCTGTCCGAATGGGTGAGGTAAGGAGTAATTCGTATGTTCCGCCCTTTTTTTCCTCCGCATATGCTCGCATCGTTATCATGGGAACCAGAATCACAAGGATTATGGAGAGGTTGTGCATCAGGGGAGCGATAACGAAATCGTTCAAGTTTAATTGATCTTCTGCCCCTTGTTGTAATTGCGTGTAAATAGTCAGCAGTAGGTTGAAACGAGAAAGAAGATTGAAAAAGAACCAGCCGCCGAGGAGTAAGAAACCAGTAAGTACGACGTAAGCTATGGGAGAGACGAAGTAGGCGCGCAGCTCTTTATTTACAATAGTTAAAACGTTCCTCATTGGTGCGCTTCCTCTGTTGTCGTGTCTTCAAGCGCTGTTTCCGCAGCGCTGGTTTCCTGTGCAATGGCCTTGAGAAAAACATCTTCCAGCGTCTGATCCTGGGTCATATTGTGCATGAGATCTTCAGCAACGACTTTGCCCGAATTGATGATTACAACTTTCTCGCAGACTTGAGCCACTTCCGGAAGTATATGCGTCGAAAGCACAACGGTGTGGTCACCAGCTAGTTCCTTAATCAAGGAGCGGATGCCTATAATTTGTTTTGGATCTAACCCGACGGTAGGTTCGTCAAGTATTAGAACGCTTGGGTTATGGATAATTGCTTGGGCCAAGCCTACACGCTGGCGGTAACCTTTCGACAAGTACCCAGTGACGCGTTGGGCTACCTCGGTTAATCCGCAACGTTCGAGTGCGGTGTCGAGCGCGCCGGGAATCTCGGCACGCGGCATGCCTTTGATTTTGGCGACGAAGCGCAGGTAGGTGGAAACGGTCATGTCGTCGTACAGAGGAGGGCTTTCAGGCAGGTAGCCGATCCTCTTGCGTGCCTCAAAGGATTCTTCAAAGATGTCGAAACCAGCAACCTTCACGGTTCCGGCTGTAGCAGGCATAAACCCGGTAATGATCCTCATGGTTGTTGTTTTCCCAGAGCCGTTGGGCCCTAAAAAACCAAGAATCTGACCGGAATCGGCCTGAAACGAAATACTTGATACCGCAGTCAAGTCACCATAACGCTTTGTCAGTTTTTGCACTTCTATCATAAGTACCCTACCGCTTCACGCATCGTAGCCGTGATAAATTGTTGAACTGCCTCTTTGGCGCCGAATTTAAGGTTGGTAGGCGCTCTTGTCAAGCAGCGGAGAGTTCATGGGGCTGTCTTTGTGCGTGGGGTGTCGCAACGATGGTGTCTGTGGAAATACCTCTTTCATTTTAGTAGGTCGTGGGGTAGGCAGTTGAGAGGTCGATTGTCCTCGTTATTTCCGGAGGTTAATAGAAGGCCTCTTTTGCGCTATTGGG
>CAYWPF010000112.1:0-3370 GCA_964460065.1 uncultured Enterobacteriaceae bacterium | reverse complement strand
GGACCTCTGTAATCGGTTAGGAGCGTGCTCACCCCAAAATGATTAACCGCAGGTGCTAACGTGGCAAACACCTTGGTCCCGTTTAACACATACCCGTCCTTCACCTTTCTTGCCGTCGATAATGGTGAACTATTTGATCGTGCCCCCCTCCCTTCGGTATAAAACGCATTTTAAAGATTCTGTCCTTCGCCCACCGGGCGAAGGTACGTTTCACGTTGTCCCGCGGTCATAAACGGTGAATAGAAAGCAACGGAGTTACAGTGCATATTAATCGCAAACGCCGTTGCCGCACAGCCTTGCACTAACTGCTCTTGCGCCAATACAAACGTCAGCGGGCTCGCATCCCACCCGCCAAATTCTTTGGGTGTCGTCATCGTCGTGTAACCGCATGCCTTCAGTCTGACTATGTTTTCATGCGGAAACGTGCCTGATCGATCGTGATCCTCAGCCCGCGCCTGGAACTCGCTGGCAAGTATCTTCGCTAAGTCAATAATACGCTTTTGCTCCAGCGTCAGGTCTAAGAACATACACTCTCCCTAATTGTGCATCTCAGCTTTGGGCCATTGGAATCTGTTCTACTCAGAGGTGGGGTTATCAGGATAACCAACTTCAGTGGAACGTTGAGCGTTCCCAATCTATACCGTGGTTCTCTGCCGCCAGTTCTCCAACCCGGACTTTCCATCCAGGAAGCCGTTTTTTTGCCGATCGGCTTAGAAGACTTTATACTCCTGCATATAATCGAGCTCGATCAATTGAGTCGCTGGCACGCTTCTTGCCATTTCCTGCCGGATCGGCACTACATCTATCTCCGTGGAAAACCCAGGGAGCCAGTCATCGTGATGACACAAGATGACGCGGCCCGGTTGCAAAAGGGCGGCCTGCTTGGCAACAAATTCTGCTAGCGAGCCCTGAATCGGTTCGCCATCGATATTGCCGCGGCCTGCCGCAGCAAGAATAGCGACATCTGGGCGTAGCCCTGTCAAAATGTCTTTCCAGTGGCCGGAAGTATCCTGATACAGAAGGGTCCCATTCGGCGTTTGAAAATGAAAGATTAATGCTCCACCGTCGCCCCGAGCGCCCTGCGCTGACGCCTTCAGGTGACTAACGACCTCGTCTCCCATCGCCTGGAGCTGTTCCCATAAATTTTTCATCTTTTCCCGTTGTTCCTGATACGTCACACCCCCTTCGCCAATACAGACAACGCTCGAGCCAGGAAGTGGATCTTTACTCCAAACACAGGAGTGCTGGCTGGGATAAACGTCGACTACCACATCCTCGGAAAGGCGAATCTTTTCTCCTCCAGCAACAGGAAATAGTTGGTCTTCGGGAACACCCTGTTCGTGCATTATCCTGATCGATTCATAGGACCCAATAATCGTCGCCCCGGTATTCTTGGCTATACGTTCCGCTCCATATAGGTGATCGAAATGAGAGTGTCCTACGACGATCCAATCCGCCCGGTCGATCCCCGCGCATGTTACCCCGGTGGAGCGCGCACTGGGGACGCGGTCCACGTACGCGTCCAGCATCACAACCAGTTCATTGTCGACCATCATGCGGAAGGTTGCACAGCCCATCCATTCGAGGTTCGTCATCATCCGCGACTCCTTCTCTCGTCATGGATTTGTGCAGACCCTGGCACGCTAACCTAGGCCGCAGAGACCGTTGTTTTGATCTTTTTATTAAATGCTTTGCGAAATTTTCGCATTTTAGGGTGTATGACCATCATACAATACGGCTGGTAGGGGGTTTGTTGATAAAAATTTTGATGGTACTCTTCGGCGGGGTAAAAAGTAGTTAATGGTTCCACTTCCGTCACTATGGGGTTGACCCAAAGGTCTCTCGCGTCAGCCGCTGATTTCGATGCTAGTGCCACACTTTTTTGGCCTTCGTCGTGGTAGAAGATGGCCGACCGATACTGTGTGCCTACATCGTTTCCCTGCCTATTTAATGTAGTGGGATCGTGTGTCTGCCAAAATATATCAAGAATTTCCGTAAATGAGATGACTTCAGGATCAAATGTTATTTGAGCAACCTCCGCGTGTCCTGTCCCTCCGCCGCACACGGCTTCATAAGTGGGATTGTGAGTGGTGCCCCCGGTGTACCCTGAGACCACGCTATCCACCCCGTCGACCTCCAAATAAACAGCTTCTATGCACCAGAAACAGCCCGCACCAAGAGTCGCCGTGTGTCGAACATCACCCATGCATCGTCCTCCTTATCCTAACGCTCCCAGCCTCTCCCTCAGCTCTTTAGAGCGCAGCCAACCCGCCGTCCTTTGTGAAAATGTAACATCATCTCCTTACATAACTCAAGATCGTGATTTTCGACTAAATAAAAGACCCTCACAACGGTTCAATCTCCAACGCCTCCCAATACTCGTCCCCGTAGCTGTAAAATATTTCTTCGTGGGGTTTTATAACACGAAGACTTTCGATCCTTGCCGTTTTCCAACGCGTGGACACAATCAGGTCCGCATTTGGTCTGTAACTATGATTAATATACCTCGTGTAATTGGAACGCGGTCCAACCGCATTAATCCAGTGGTCTTTGCAAACGTACATCAAATAGAGGGAGGAGTTGTAGGGCTCTCGAGTAGAATGCCAGTCTCGTAGTATATCACCCGTGTAGTAACCTATCGTTTCACCCTTACCGATCCGAACCTTCGCGAATACACCTTTTCCGCGTCCGGGCGATTTCTTGACAACAAAACTCGCAAGAGTGTGGACACGCTTTTTCCTTGCCATCTACAACCTCTCCCCCAACTCCCGTGGGAATTAAAGACACTCCCCATACCTACACGCCACCAGTTCCACATCTCTTCGACCTCCGGAAAGCACTTTCATGTCTGCTTCACAACAGCCGAATTCAGTCAGGCTTGCTTTTTTGAGACCCCGGGGGGGGGGACATGGTCAGTCCGCCATCCGGTATTGCCCGCACAAATAATCGCTCTAATCGATCCCCCGACCACCAGACTCCGACGGCCGCGCAGGCGCCAATGGGTCCGCCCGCTGCGGCTCCAATGCCTGCGGAGGTAAACGCGCCGGCGATTCTTCCGTAGCAACGGGATTGTTCCATATTCACACCTGCCGCTTCCGCAGAGTTTTCAACCAACACTTGCGCCGCATCGGCAGCGAGAAGCCACGGCGTCCGTACCGCCCGGCCAATACGGCCCGATAGAACCTTAGGCATCTGCCTGCAGAGCAATCCTAGCACCCCGGCGCGGACTCCTCCTATGGCGACATTTACGACACCAATCTTGATTCTTTCCACGTGCTTTACTACTTGGGGACTGCGGCTGCGACCTGTACGACACCAGTAGGCAAAATGCTCACAATTGTTGCGCAACTCATGATACCGTGCCTCCCCG
>CAYWPF010000111.1:0-9387 GCA_964460065.1 uncultured Enterobacteriaceae bacterium | reverse complement strand
GGTGTGTGTTCCGGCGCTGCACGGGCGGGACCGTGAAATACTGCGGTCGTATTGGGAGGGCATCGTTGGCGACGGCGCGCTGGGCCTGACGGCTCCGCAGTCATCATGGAGGCCGGAAGACTTTGGTCCGTGGTGGTGGTTGCCCACGAGTGAGGCGCTCGTTGGTTTGTGCGAAGCTGTAGGGTTTCGCCAAGTCGACGGAAGTCCTACTTGGAATGGCAACGCATATACGCAACTGCTCTCGGTGCGTTAGATGTGGTGACAATGGAGTTAAGACCTTCCCGTCGCGTTCAGGCATTAATGGGGAACTTGTATTTATGTCCCTAACACGACGCTCAGGCATGTGGGCCAGCCTATTTTTTGCCTTCTTGTGCAGTTGTGGGGAAGAACAAGGAATAGTGTTTCCGCTGGAGGAGGTCAGATATTCAGGGTTCGCTGTTTTCGGCCCCCATTGGGAATTCGACGAACAATTCCAAACGGAAAATGACCGTTTGAATTTTTTGAAGGAGCAAGGCTACCTCGTCGCCAAACACACCTCTGATCTCAATGCCAATATGGTACGGATGCCGATTTCCATTTGGGCAGTTCTGGGTAGCGGAATGCCCGGTGTAAATGAGATGCGGCAACCACCCTATCAGTTGGATGAAGCGGTTGCGGCTTCAGCCTTAGGCGAAACCACGGAATTTCTGAAGCGAGTAGTTTCCTACATAGACAAAAACCAGGGTGCTTGGGGCCAACCACTGAACTGGAGCCAGTTCGATGCGTTCCTTGATGGTATACACGGCTACAACGTTGAGAACCCTGCATCCCCCGGAGTTACACAGTCCGACGTGTTCGTCACAATTGTCCTGACAGAACCTCCTCCACGATTGATATTGGAAGCCGCCTCCATGAAATTACGAGCCGAAGCCTGGGAACTTTACTGCCGGTTGCACGAACTTTTCGTGCGAAAGGTTGTGCAAAGATATGGGCGAGGCTACGCCCGCCGGGGCGTCACTGCTCTTTGGCCGGTCGCAGTTGCAATGGAGATGTTCAACGAACCGGACTACGCGTGGCTACCTGACGAGCTTAAGATAGAGCAAGCGTTAGATCCACATGCCTATCCCTGCCACAAATACGTGACACAACTCTATCTTTCGCAAATTCCGACGAATGACCTTCCGGCGAAAGGCTGTACTCGCCGAGGTGGTGTATATGTTGAACAGAACCTGTCGTTGTCCCAGTTCGAGACCGCTCTAGGAAACTTTGAGTGGGGGGGGAAATTCGACTACTATGTCGAACGCTTTGCTGTCCTCCACGCATCCGTGTCCTTGAGCGCGCGAGAGGAGATTGCGAGCGGGAACGCGGACATGCTCATTGTCTCGTCAGCGGTGACCCACGTTAACATCGATTGGTTCCGCCGTATGTTTAAGGCGAATCCTGATAGTTTTCGGTACGTTGACCGTATTGCTGTCCACCCCTACCACTGGCCGGGACACGATATACACGATGCGGAATTCGTTGATGGACGATCCCGAGCCGACTGGCTTATGAAAAATCCAAGAAGGTATGCGCGAGATTATTTCAAGCGGTTCGATTTTATTCGCGAGTTAGCTGCCCTGGTTGCGGAGCCGGACAATCACAAGAGCTTTGGCATGTCCGGTAAACTTCTTTGGGTGACAGAATTTGGAATACCGACAAAGAAGGTGAACAAGATTAACCTCGCGTCGTTTCCGAAAAAATGGAATATTTTTATTTATGATTGGGCAACCCCTGTTCCCGAAAAAATCAGGGCCATTATTTGGGAAGATAAATGGGACGCGTTCTTTCGTCAGGCCAAGAATTTTTTGTCCAGGAACCAAGTGGAGGCTTTCTTTATTTATACCCTGCGAGAAACCGCCGCCGGCGAATCCAACGATTCGGACCACAGTAACTTTTCTATTTATTCGGCCGAATGGGAAAGCCGTTTGAACGAAGGAACGCTAGAGCAGCTCGCGCATTTTCTGGCGGATTTTCGTAAAAGTGGTAACTAATAGTTTGATCGTAAATAACCACATGAGGGCCTTTTTTGTCGTTAGAGGGGTGTATATACATCAGGTCCCGCACGAATAAAGGCTTCTAGTTAGACGGAGTTATAGGAACAGGGCTACATGCGAATTTGCCAGGTCGTTAATGGCTTGCCCCCTGAGACAACCGGTGGAACCGAAATTTATGCTGCCGGTTTGGCCAAAGAATTGGTCCGGCAGGGTAACGCGGTTTCCGTCTTCACTCGCTCGGGTAGACCCGATCGGGCAGAATACGAGGTGCACAGTACCATCGAAGACGGTGTGAACGTCGCGCGTATCAATAATAACCTGACGGATGCGGGGGAATTTTCTGGCACCTACAAGAACTTGAATATCTCAGACGCTTTTGGTGACTGGCTCGATAAGTTGGCGCCCGATGTTGTCCACTTTCAACATCTGATTTATCTGTCTACTGGTTGTGTCCAGGAAGCCGCAAAGCGAAGAATTCCGATTCTTATGACGTTGCATGACTACTGGCTCATCTGCCAGCGCGGCCGTTTTCTGAAGCCGGATCTATCGATATGCCCAGGACAGACGGATCTAGGCTGTGCACAGTGTTTTTCGCATCTTTTGGATCCCCGGACGGCTGTCTTGAATTCTTTATTAGGACCTTGGCTTCGTAAATGGCCTGCGATTCGGGATATAGTTCGGCGGTTATTTGGAAGACGGGCATCGTCACGGAAAATGCCTGTCGTTGCCGTTCAGCAAGTCACGAACCGTATGGAACACATTCGAGAATTGTGCCAGTCGATCTCGCTGTTTCTTGCTCCGTCTCTCTATTTGAGGCAACAGTTCGTCGATTTCGGCGTCCCGCAGGACAAAATTATCTACCACGAGTGTGGATTGGATTTTGGTGGACTAAAAACCCAGCAAAGTACGCCGAAGGGAAAAACTTTGAGGTTTGGTTATATTGGGCTCGTGGACCCGGTGAAAGGAGTGGATTTACTGGTTGAGGCCTTTCAACCGCTGCGGGAAGCCGAGCTACGCATTTATGGAGCCGAGGCTCGGTATGCCCCATATCCGGATGAGCGGCGTTTTCGCCGACAGGTCTTAAGATCGTCTCGAATTCATCTCATGGGCTCATACAAACGTGCCGACTTAGGACGAATTTTGTCGGAGGTAGATGTAGTCGTAGTACCGTCGATTTGGTATGAGAATGCCCCGCTTGTCATCCGGGAGGCATTTCTAGCACAGAAACCGGTGATCACTGCTAATTTTGGCGGGATGAGGGAATGGGTAGACGACGGTAAAAATGGACTTCTCTTCCGGCCTCGCGACGTCCAGGAGTTGCGTCGTGCGATACTTCGTTTTGTGGAAGAACCGGATCTAGTTTCGCGTCTTTCGCAGAATTTCCCAGCAGTTCGATCGATCCGCGAGGATGCCGAAATTTTGTACAGGCATTATCGTGAACTGGCAGAAGAGAGTCAGTCCCGGTGAAATCTGCCATCTCCCTAGTGGTACCATGCCGAGCAGATGAACCGGACTTTCGCAGCACGCTGGATAGTTTGCTCATCGCATCTGATTCACATTCGTTACCGGACAATTGCGTGAAGGAATTGATCGTATGTATCAATGGTGGCAATGTTGAAAAAGATTGCCCCCCCCTCAGGGCAGTCCGCTATTTTTGTGACGCTAATAAGCTGCGTTTAGATGAGGTTTGGCTCGATGAGTCTCGTCCGACCATAGAAAACGAACTTACATCGTATGACGGACGAGTCGTTGACCAGAAGCTACGTTGTCTAGTTTTGAGTGCTCCTTGGCGAGGGAAGCCAAGAGCAATGAATGCACTATTTAAACGCTCTCGGAGCAACCTATTGGTCTTTTGTGATGCAGATGTCAGAGTGGATCCCGAGGCAATCGCTCATTTGTACAGTGAAGCCATCTGTAAAAATGGTCCGTACCTGATCGCGGCCACTGAGGTTCCAGACGATTCAGCCTCGGGAAGTCTCTGGTGGAGGCTTGGTGCTCTACCGTACAGATTTGATTTCGGTAATGTTGGGGGCCGTCTGTTCCTGATACGCAAAAATGCGTTGAGAAAACCATTGCCCGAAGATTTACTTTTGGAGGACGCCTGGATTACCGTTGCGGTAGGCAAAAAACATGTCCGCAAACTCAAATCTGCCAGAGTGTTTTTCGTGCCCCCTTTAACATGGAGTGATTATTTCGCTGAGCGGGTCCGTGCGGAAGGGGGAAAAATCCAAATAAAGCGCCAATACAAGCACTTGTTGCTAGCTGGTCCGGTCGCGAAATATCCTTGGATGGAAATGCTGAGACGCGTAAGAATGAGGGAATACATACATGTAATATTGATATTGGTCACTCGTGTTGTTGCAAGATTAGTTGCGTACGTGCGACTTACGCGGTCGGATTTCTATGGCCTTTACAGGCCTTTTAAATCCACGAAGGACTGGTCTACTGGTGGAAGAAAGTTATGACGTCCAAGGTTTCTTTTGTAATTTTGACTTGGAATTCCGTGGAAAATATAGCATCCTGCTTGGCTTCGCTGCCCGCGTCTCTGACGTGCAGTTTTGAAGTGATAGTTGTCGACAATGGTTCACAGGACGGTACAGTCGACACGATCAAAAAACATTTCCCCACGGTGCGAATAATCCAGAACTCGACCAACTCGGGTGTGGCCTGCGCTCGCAACCAAGGAATTAGAGCCTCACGTGGGCAATATGTTCTGATACTCGACGATGACACGGTCGTTCATCCTCTAGCTGTCCAAACTCTCGTCCAACTACTTGATGGTAGTGCACGAGTAGGCTTGTGCGGCCCTCGGTTGGTAGATGCGGAAGGGCAACTGAGCTTGTCCTGCCGACTATTTCCCACCTTCTGGGACAAACTGAGTCGCTGGTTACCTGGGAATTTCTGGCGCGCAATGAGGCGCCGCACCGAACTGGCTGATTGGGACCATGAGGCACCCCGCAGCGTGGATTATCTGATAGGTGCCTGCCAACTCATCAGAAGACGCGCTCTCGACGAAGTGGGGCTTCTTGATGAACTAATTTTCTATGGCCCCGAGGACGTCGATCTGTGTTTGCGCATGCATGAATTTGGTTGGGGGGTCATGTACGAGCCTCGCGCTACAGTAGTGCATGACGAGCGACGTATTGCCAGGTCTATGCTTTCAGGCCTTGGCTGGCGCCACATGTATGGGGTTGCATATTACTTTTGGAAACATGGGTACCTCTTTAGTCGCCGAGGAATTTATGCCCGGCTACCGGGCCGTTCCCTTGCGGAGAACAAGCAATGACGTCAGCATTTCAGCACGGGCGGAGTGGATTCCAGAGTACGAGACCCGGTCGTAGTAGGCGAGGAAATGACCAGGTTCTTATCTTGTTTTTAATCTTCTTAGACCTGGCTTGGGTTCTCGCGGCATACGCTGGCTCTTTTTTGTCACGTATGTATCTACCACTGCCTTTAACGACAGACTTTTTACCTATTTCCCGGATGACCGCTGTGGGACATCCCGTTGCATTTATATTGATAACCCAGGTCGGAATTTTGTATTTTTTCGGCTTCTACGATTTACCGTTGTTGAAACAGAGGTCGCATCTCGTTCCTCGAGTTACGACTGCTCTCGGTCTGCAGTTGCTTGGGGTTGCGGCATGGTTTTTCTTTCTGGGAGACCTGTCCTTTCCGCGGTCTGTCTTGGTTATTTTTTGGCTAGTGAATGTAGCCGGTGTGGTGATGCTACGGCTCTGGTTCATAAAAAAAGTGGCGAAGTCAGGCTTAGTCCGTGTCCTGTTAGTAGGCACGTCTGAGGACGTCCGCATGTTTTTGCTTAGTATTAGCGAACTCCGGCATATTTCGACTCATGATATTGTAGGGATGGTTGGGCTACAGGACACGCCGGAACCCCCAGGGATTGGCCTTGGGATCCCTTGGTTGGGACGTATCCAGGAGCTTCCTAAAATACTCGAAGAGGTCGTGGTGGATGAGACGATATTGCTTTCCCCCACTAGTTGGAAAGATACCTTTGTGGATCGGTTGGCACGTTTGTCGCAGAAACAACTGATGGCGGGCCGGCCACGCGTACTTGTGGTCCCGTCGGTATACGATATTCTGGTCGGGCGTGTATCGTCTTTGCGACTTCAGGACGTTCCCTTGGTAGAAGTCCTCAAAAATCCCAGAGAGGAGATAGCGTTTCTTGTGAAGAGTGGGTGCGATACGGTCGCCGCGGCGGTTCTACTTATCCTGTGTCTGCCTATCATTGTGATTTCGGCGATACTGGTTAAACTGTCTTCGCGCGGGCCCGTGTTGTATAGACAATCTAGAGTCGGGAGAGATGGTCAGGAGTTCATATTGTACAAATTGCGCACCATGGTTGATGATGCGGAAGCGTTGACTGGGCCGGTGTTAGCCCGGACGGACGACGACAGGGTCACGCAGGTTGGTCGTTTCCTTCGGGCGGCGCGTGTGGATGAACTGCCTCAACTGATGAATGTTTTGAACGGTTCGATGAGTCTCGTTGGTCCGCGTCCCGAACGACCAGAATTCGTGAACGACTACTACCATCGAATCCCTGGCTATTCGGAGCGCTTTCAGGTCAAACCTGGACTTACGGGTCTGGCTCAGGTTAACGGGGAGTATCACACTACGCCCGAATACAAGCTCAAGTACGATCTCGCATACATATACAATTATACTTTGTGGTTGGACGTTCGTGTGCTCGCCGAAACCGTCAAGGTTATTTTAACAAAGCGCGGCATTTAGGAGTCGGGCTCACTGTGCGAATGTTTTTCGAGTTGCCGCCACTTGATCGCGCCACGAACTTCGTCCGGCGGGGCCTGCTTTACCTACTTTTCGTTACGTGGAATTTACCCATCGCCTTCCAACAGACCGGTCTTGGGATGTTGACAGTCTTTCTTTTCTACACACTTTTCCGGGTAAGAGAATTTCCGTCCACACCAATTAACAGTGTCGTTATTCTCTACTTTGGTGCGATGGTTATCTCTACGGTCCTTTCGCCGGACCCTGTCACTTCCTTGCTTGCGTATAGAAAAATGTGGCTTTTGGTTGCTGCTTTGGCGGTGTTCGTGTTGGTCCGTGATAGGAAAGAAGCGGAGAGCTTGCTATTTGCTGCTGTTGTTGTAGCCGGCCTAGTGGCAGTCTATAGCGTGGTGCAGCACTATACAGGCGTGGACTTCGCCAAGACGCTTGTTGGTAAGGAATCTAACCTGGATCCCTTCTGGTTTGGGCGGGATGAAGGGTACCGAGCGAAGGGATTACACCCCTCGGGGGTCACATATGCACACGCGCTACTGTTCCCACTCGCCGTGGCAACCGGTTGGATGCTCGCGCCTAAATTGAGTGCGAAAAGAAGATTGTGCCTAGTCTTGGCCTGGTTTTTTATGTCACTGGCGCTTCTATTTTCTCTTACGCGAGGGGTCTGGGTTGCTTTTAGTGTGGTCCTTTTTCTGGTGGCGTGCCTGGGTTCGAGGCGGCAGTTCTGGAGTGCGATCGGCTGTGTCGTCGTGTGTGGAATGTTATTTTTAGTTGCTGGACCAGGTGTGCGGGAACGTGCTCTTTCGATAGTGGATGTGCGTGCAAACATAGGTCGAAGCCAAATCTGGCTCGCGAACCTTGACATGATACGGGAAAGACCAGTGACGGGGTGGGGATTTGGTAACTACAAGCAGTATAGAGAAGAATTCTACGAGCGTTACCCCGAAGCTGACACGGATGCTCATGCCCATAATAATCTGTTGCAAGTCAGCGTGGACCTGGGGCTTCTAGGGCTGATTGCATTCTTCTTTTTAAACGGAAGGATTTTGATTTTAGGTGGCCAAACGTTAAAAAAAGAGGACGACGGTTCCCTTAAAAGTCTAACACTTGGTCTTTGGGCGGCGTGTTTTGGATTTTTCGTAGGTGGGCTCACTCAATACAACTGGGGCGACGCGGAAGTCGCTATAGTGTGGTGGTGCGTTGCGGGGCTTCTTATGAGAATGTGGTGCATCAACCATTTGCCGCAGGGTGGAAAATCTTAGAGTGGATAACCCAACGGGCAGTTGGAAAGTAGTACATGGAAAGACTGTGGCGTTACATCTACAAGTACCGGTTTCGTTATCTGCGCGGCATCGCCTGCCTGGTACTTACCGCTAGTTTGGCGATGTCAATCCCCTGGCTCTTAAAACAGGCAATAGAGGGGATCGAGCAGGGCCGCCCGTTAAGAGAAGTGTATGCGACCGCAATCGTCATCGTTGGGGTGGCTATTTTGCTGGGCATAGTCCGTACGTTTTCCCGCTTTCTTATTTTCAACGTTGGCCGGGACATAGAATACGATCTGCGCAACGATCTCTTCATCCATTTACAGAGTCTTTCCCTTTCATATTTTCAGAAACAACCTATTGGTGACCTAATGTCCCGTTTGGTCAATGATGTCACAGCAGTCCGACTACTTCTAGGTCTCGGCATAATCAACATTCTTAACACTCCCCTTTATTACGTCTATGCCATGACGGCTATGCTCGCGATGGACCCGGTACTGACGCTCCTCGCTTTAGCACCGTATCCGTTGATGTTGCTCCTTGTGAAGAACATGAGCAGCCAGCTCATGCAGAAAACGCTTAACGTGCAGAGTGGGTTGGCAGATTTGTCTAGCCGGGTTCAGGAGAGCGTGAGCGGGGTACATGTCACACGCGCCTATGTGCGTGAAGCTTGGCAAAACAGGATATTCTCACGGCTGAATGATCGCTTCAGGGCGGAAAGCATGGCTCTCGCGCGTGTGCGCGGCTTGTTTCCTCCTTTGATGAAGGGGGTGTCTGGAACCGGCTTACTAGTTGTATTGTGGTACGGAGGCCTGAAGGTGATCGAGGGGACCCTCAGTCTAGGTGACTTGGTTGCTTTCATCGGCTATCTGCACCTGCTGGCGTGGCCTACAATGGCCATGGGCTGGCTAATTTCCATCTATCAAAGGGGGAAAGCAGCAATGTTGCGACTCGATGCTGTGTGGAGTATTCCGCCGGAGATTTCCGATGGGAGCCATGAGCAAATGGAAACTCCTATAAAAGGCGAAATATGTTTCGAGCATGTCGACTTTAGTTACGGGCAGAGCGATGAAGGGGTGGAAAAGCCACCTGTTGCAGGCCCAGGTCCTCCCGGCTCAAGAAAGCGGAACCGGCACGCTCTACGAGATATCACATTCACGGTTCCGCAGGGAAAGACCGTTGCCATCGTTGGGAGGATGGGGGCCGGCAAGAGTACCCTAGTCATTTTTCTCCCCCGGTTGTTCGATGTTTCCGCGTGCGCGATCAAGTTTGATGGCCGTGATATTATGGGTTTTTCCCTTGCGGAGTTGTGGGAATATATCTGATATGTCCCTCATGATCCGTTTTTG
>CAYWPF010000110.1:0-18593 GCA_964460065.1 uncultured Enterobacteriaceae bacterium | reverse complement strand
GTCGCTTCGAGCGCGTCTTTTGGGAGTTCCAGATTGTGGCGCTGGGCGAATTTCTCGATCGCCGCATTACGTTCCGCGAAGCGTTCCACGGCCTGGGCTTTGCGGGTTTTCTCTTCGGCTGCTTGTAGCCGGGCAAAGTCTTTTTCACTGAGAGTTCGACCATTGATCTCCAGTCGTGTTTCTCCGTTCTCGCCCATTTCTACTATACCGGTCTGTGAGCTTTCCGTCGGGACCGTCAGGCCGAGTTCTAAGGCCACATTGACCTTGTGAACCCCACGCCGGCCACTGCGGGTGCGCAGTAGTTCTTCCAACTCGGGCTCTAGGATCACCTGTGCGATCTGGGGGAGGGCACTCTCTGACACCGCGTTCCCCTTCTCATCGAGAATCACACTCAGGGTGTTCCCTTTGGCATCCAACCATTTCTGAAACGTATATTTCTGCCCGGCTAATTCTTTCGTCTTGCTCGCCATCAGCTTGGCGGCTTCGGCCATACTTGTGGTGTCGGACGTTCGGCTTGTCGGTGTGCCCGTGATTTCTAGTTTCCCAGTACTCTTTAAGACACTCGCCGCCTGGGCCATCGGGGCCATAGCAACACTCAGGGCGAGTGCGGTGACCGTGTACTTCCAACCTACCTGGTGTGATGTGTGCTTCTGCATGGGGTTCCTCCTGTCCCGCCCGGGTAATTACTGTGATTCACAGCGTGGGCGGGATACCTAGAAATAAAGCACGACCCGTGCCAAAGCCCCGAAGCTGCCTCCGTTTTTATTTATTCTCTCACGAATTCAATAGTTTACGACTTAGGGGCCGTAAGGAGGCGACCGCTTTAGTCTGCAGTACCTTCGCTCCCTTAGCTCGTTTCGATATATCACGGCGATCCTATATGCCGAATCGATAATAGGTAGGCTGGTAGAGGTCAAGCATTCGGTTTCGACTATATCATCACCCCTGGCTGTCTATTCTCTGCGGCCAGAGGAAGGGACGGTTCCACAACCACGAGCAAATAGAAAAGCGGGAAGAGAGGCGGCGGTCGTCCTCACCGGGCACAATTGTATCCTCAATGGGTGACACAACCGTTATCTTGAGGAAGAAACGCAAAAACGGAAATTCTAAATTGTCGACGGTTGGCAGCATAGTAACGTGGGAATACCTTCCGCACGTTGTGAAGGGGGTGCGAACGATGTCACGGACTGGAAGCGATGCGATTCGTGCAGCTGTACGCGAACAATATGCGAACGCCACCAAGAACGCGGACGAGGGGTACTGCGCACCCGGGTGTTGTGGGTCTAACCCCGACGCCAGTCTCTCTTTGGGGTATACGCCTGAAGACCTGGCGGCCGTTCCCGAGGGGGCCAACATGGGTCTTGGTTGCGGCAACCCCCAGGCAATAGCCGCACTCCAAGAAGGGGAAACCGTTCTCGACCTTGGGGCGGGTGGCGGCTTCGACTGCTTTCTCGCGGCCAAACAAGTGGGGATGAGTGGGCAGGTCATCGGTGTAGATATGACGCCGGACATGGTATCGAAGGCTCGTGCCAACGCAGAGAAGCTTGGCGTATTGAACGTGGACTTTCGCCTCGGCGAGATCGAGCACCTCCCCGTCGCTGACGACACCGTCGATGTGGTCCTCTCCAATTGTGTCATCAACCTGAGCCCTGAAAAGGGGGTAGTTTTTCGTGACGCGTTTCGCGTCCTCAAGACCCAAGGCCGTCTCGCCATCTCAGATGTGGTCGCCACAAGCGAGCTACCGCCGTCCCTCCAGAACGACATGGCTGCGCTGGCAGGCTGTATAGCCGGAGCAGTCGATGTTGCGACCATCGAGCAACTCCTCGAAAATGCAGGATTTGAAAATGTCCAGGTCGCTGTACGGCAGGAGAGCCGTGAGTTCATCCGCGATTGGATGCCAGACACGGGCTTCGAAAAATATGTAGCATCCGCGACTATTGAGGCGACGAAGCCGAAGACATAAAATGGCAGCCGGCGTTCGTGCGGTTGATCGGCTACGGCTTGTCCGTGGCCCCCTCGTTGCCCATGACGGGATCGATGCCTTCTTGGCCGGTCTGCTTATAGCCGTCATCGTCGAAGGGTACCCGCGCGCGCTGAATTAAGAGAACCTGAATGCGACGACACCGAACAGTATTTCTGGAGTTTGTCGGGAACGAAAACGAGCCTCTGCCAGCAAACGTAGCTCGCGCGAGCGGAGGGTCAGGATTGGTGCTATAATCGGCATTGTTGTGTACAGCTAAGTTCCTGACGTCTTTGAATTTGCTCGGGTTCGTCGCCTCATCGCACTCTCGAGGTCGTGAGTTCAATTCTCATCGGCTCCACTTTTCCGCCAACAAATGCAGGCCTCGCCTCCGTAGGCAAAATCCAGGCAAACTTCTCGGCCATGGGCAAGTTATTGCTAAAGCTCGCGTGCTTTAAAGCCTAAGGGAGGAGTATTTGAGCACTAAAATGAGAAAGGCAGATAGGACACTTCTCTTGTCGGAATCTCACGAGAGGTGCTATTAAATGCAATAAGCGGTAACATCGCCAGGCTATGAGAATAATGCGGTGGGATTACTCGTTAGGAGGATTAACGATGGGCGACGTTCAATTAACAACACTTGGAAATGACGCTACACAGGAAGCGTTTCTTGCCGCAATCGACCGGGACGGCGGCGTTATTATCGAAAACATCCTTGACTCCGATCTCGTCGCTCAACTAAACGCTGAACTCGACAGCCATATTGATACTCATCCAACTGGGAGCCGGAGTGAAAAAGAGCTCTGGCAAGTCTTTCATGGCAAAAAGACCATTCGCTTCTGCGGCCTGGCGGCGAAATCACGGGCATTTATTGACGTACTCTTGCACCCGACGCTCAAAATATTTGCCGATCATTATCTCCTTCCCAATTGTGGTTCGTACTGGCTAAATACTTCCCAAACGATGATCATAGGGGGAGGCGAGCCGGCCCAAATGTTACACCGTGATGAGGGTAACTGGCCCCACTTCCCTTGGCCGGGACCGGAACTTACCGTCAGTTCGATGTTTGCTCTCAACGATTTCACAAAAGAAAACGGAGCGACGGTCGTTGCTCCGGGAAGCCATCGTTGGGAGGACTCCGGGCGCGAGGCTAAATCCCATGAGACGACTCAAGCCGTTATGAAAGCCGGCTCCGCCCTCCTGTATACCGGCAAGGTCATTCACGGGGCCGGTGCGAATCGCACGCCTGACACATGGCGAAGAGGAATGCACGTCAGCTTTGTCCTTGGATGGCTTCGCCCCGAGGAGCATCATTCCTTAGCCGTTTCTCTGGAGGCCGCCCGCAAATTACCAGAACAAGCCCAGCAACTCTTGGGGTATCGCTCATATCATGCGGATCCGTCCGTTTTCGGTGGACGTTTGGGCCTAGTCGATTTTGAGGACGCCGCCCTAGTCTAAGCCAGTAGTCGGGAATTAAATTCCTACGGTCGTGGCGGCTCGAAGTCTCATGGCCGAGGGGTAGAAGAAGCTAGGAGTCCGGCGGTAACATTAACTACGGCACAGTAACTAACGCCCTAAACTCTGCCTTGCTCAAGATGCGATAGGAGGGAAGTAACTATGAATCCTTCCAACATGAAAAATCGGCGCCGTAGCACCTACCTGGGTCGGCTCCTTCGCGGGGCAAACGCCGACGATGCAGCAGTCCTTGGCGTTTGGCCGTCATGCCGAATCCGTCGGACTCGACAGTATTTAGACGACCGACCATATGTATTGGGAGGCCTTTACTGACTTCCGTGCAATAGGAATAGAGTTGCCCGCGGAATGGGAGGGGGTCAAGGGTGGTCAGTGGGAGTGGTGGACTTTTGCAGCAGCACTTGCGGCGCAAACGTCTAAGATTCAGATCGGAACTTTGGTTTCAAATACGACCTTCCGGAACCCCGCTTTACTTGCGCGTACCGCGGATAATGTAATCGCGGTGAGTAACGGTCGGCTCATCCTGGGCTTGGGAGCCGGTGATTTCACGACCGAGCATCTCGCCTATGGTTTCGACTTTGAGCGCAATGCCAGCGGTTTCGAAGAAGCGTTACAGATTGTCTTGCCGCTCCTCAAAGGCGAGCGATTCTCTTATACAGGAGAACAGCACCGGGTTGAGGACGCGCAACTCCTTCCACGTTCTCAGGCCGGGATGCCACCAATTTTGATTGGCACGCTAAAAGGCAAGCCGCGAATGTCGCGCCTCACAGCCCAATATGCTGATATGTGGAATTGCATGATCGCGTTTAGCGATTGTGCGATCGCGACATTTCTCGGCGCCTGGGAACCGATCCGCTTGGCCTGCGAACGACACGGGCGCGATCCAGGGACGCTCTCGCGAGGGGCGACGGTCGCCGTCAATTTCACAGATGGGCCATATGAGGTCATTCCCACGGCCGTCCCCTTCTCGGGGTCGATCCCGCAAATCGCCGAGCGGTTTGCCGAATATACCAACGAATAGGCCGAGCATGTCTCTGTGATTCCTCACCCGTGGAACGAAGAGGGGCTCGATAAACTCGCCGAAGTCGTGGCCTATCTACGCCGGTAACGGGAGGTCTATTCCCTTATCGTCTCTGCGCCACATCTCAGACCGTGTTCGGTTCCGGATTAGGTGACGGTTCATGCGCTAATTTGCATTATTAAAAACACCCAGAACCCTCTGTGTTTGACTTCGTTACGCTGTCAACGCAACAGTACTTCAGACGTCGTGACTGCAATTCCCGTGCGCCATGCTTTCCTTTTACGCGCTTAGCGCTTTGGGGAGGGGGGGGGGTTGTTTGCCGCCCTTTTCCGGACAGATTACATGTGGTTTCGAAAACTTGACAATACCCTCGCCAGTAGTTTGAATGCCGGTAAAAGGAGGGCCGCAATGAGCTCCAACAAGACTGACCGCGCTATCGCCCCACCAACAGAAGAAGAATTACGCACGGCCGCGCAGGCGATATTTCTGGAAGCGGACCACACCGATCTGGAATTCTATTCCAACGCCATGACAGGCCTAGTCGAACAATTCAACACGCTGGAGGCAATGGACTCACCCCGCTTGCCCGTTGGATATCCTCGCGCTCATGGGTACCGTCCGAGCGGGGATGAAAACCGCTACGGTGCATGGCAATGGAAGTGTCAAGTAAAAGGCGCAGCAACTGGCAAACTGGCCGGTAAACGCGTTGTGATCAAGGATAATATCGGGGTCGCCGGGATGCCAATGTTGAATGGTTCTACGCTTTACGAAGGCTATGTCGCAGACGAAGACGCAACGGTTGTCACTCGCATACTCGATGCCGGCGGCGAAGTATTGGGGAAAGCTGTATGTGAAAATTTCTGCTATTCGGGCGCCAGTCACACCGCCGCCTCCGGCCCGGTGCGCAATCCGCGTAATCTTAATTTTATGACCGGCGGATCGTCAAGCGGCTGCGCGGCTTTGATAGTGGCCGGTGAATGTGACATGGCGGTCGGTAGCGACCAGGGCGGTTCCGTACGGATGCCGAGTTCGTGGTCGGGCTGCGTCGGAATCAAACCAACGCATGGATTAGTACCATATACCGGGGCGGGACCAATCGAACAGACGATCGACCACCTCGGCCCAATGGCTGCTTCGAGCCTTGACTGCGCGTTACTGCTCGAAGTGATCGCCGGTTACGATGACGGCCGCGATCCACGCCAGGTGACGGGCCTACAGACCAAACCTTACAGCGAACTCGTGAACAAAGGTATCCAAGGGCTGCGTGTTGGCATCGTTGCCGAAGGATTCAGTGCTCCGGGATCGGAACCCGACGTCGATGACGCCGTGTCCTCCGCCGCCCGGAGCCTGGTCCAAGCCGGGGCTGTGGTCGAAGATATCTCGATCCCCATACATGCCGAAGCCTTGACTGTCATGTTCGCGGGTTCGCTCGACGGTACCTTGTCTACCTGGAGCGATCAGGGGCCCGCTGGCCCGAACCCGGGTGGCTATCACCCGCTCAGCGCGATTCGATTCTTTCAGGAGGCGCGCAAATCGCGGGCTGCTGACCTGCCGGACATGGCCAAAACGGTAATGTTGTTCGCCCATGTAATGCGGGCACGTTATGGCAACTATTATTCGGCCAAGGCACAAAATCTACTGCGCCCCATACGGGCGGCCTACGACAAGGCACTAAAAAATTGCGACCTGCTGATCATGCCAACGACAGTGATGAAAGCGCACCCGATCCCATCGGCCCATGCAACGCGCGAAGAGGTCATGGGCATGACGCTCGACATGCTTGGTAACACCGCGCCATTTGATGGTACCAACCATCCATCGATGAGCGTACCGGTATGTTTGTCAAACGGCCTCCCGGTTGGGATGATGATCACTGGCCGCTATGGTGAAGATGATATTGTATTGCGAACAGGGCACGCATATGAGTTGTTACGCGGACCGATTTGACCGGCGACTGATCACCTCTCGTGAAAACGGCGTATCCGGTCAATCCTGAAGCCCGAAGGGCAGATCTGCGGATTACAGCTGCTCATGCTTGAGGCGGCACATCTCGTCCAATTGGACGGCAATCGTCACCCTTTATCCGAGACCTACAGCACACAATAAAAAAACGCGAAAGATACGGACGATGGCTGTGTACTGTAGACCCGTTTCGGCTACTTCCCAACACGCTGAGCGCGTTTGAGCGACGGCCGGGCGTAGCAGGCATCGAGCCAGACCTGGACGTTTGGATATTCTGCGTAATCGAACTTAACGATCTTGAGGATCAGCATGACACCGGCCACATTGAGATCGGCAATGCAGAAAGCATTCCCAACGAGCCACGAATTCTTGGCTAAGACTGCATCCAAAACCTTCAAAGGGCGGTCCAAGGTCTTTTCTGCGGCCTCGACGATGCGCGGATCCCGTTTCTCCTCGGGCAAAAAACGCTTCTGCGCTATGATGTCCATCTGTGCGGTTTCGATTTCGGTCATCACCCACAGGCTCCACTGCCACACCTGCGCTTCACCAGCCGTATCGCGGGGATAAAGATCTCCGCCATACATCTTGGCCAAGTATAGATTGATCGCCATAGATTCAAACAAGGTAATGGCACCGTCCTGGAGAGCAGGAATGCGACCGTTGGGGTTCACAGCTAAAAATTCGTTCCTTTGTGACTCCTCCATTAAATTCACTGGCACGTGTTTGTACTCAACCCCAATATCTTCAATCGCCCACAATGAGCGTATCGCCCGTGAACCTGGTACACCGTACAATCGTGGTACTGGCATCTATCTGCTCCCTTCCGGTTGTCCTCTCTGCCTCCATACCCCGTAGCTAGCGAATGGGGACGTGATGAGGGGCCCCCAGACGTTTGGATTCGGCGACCCGGTCAGGTCACTATCTTCAAGCGACCAACGGTAGATGGTCTAAAAGACGTTGGACAGGGGCAAGCGACTTGTCTGTGTTTCCTTCGATCTCACAGATCGCAAACTCGAGCCATGCACGCTCGTGCTGGGTAATCTGCTGCGCAATCAACCGCCCGTCAGCAGGCGCCAACTTTTCATGTTTCTCAAAATACCGGGTGTATTTCTCAAGCGCAGGTTTTAGATTGATCATCGTCTCGGTCCAAGACTGAGAAGCGATTTTTGTCGCCCAGGCTTTGCCTTTTCTCTTCTTGGTCGGGTCCTCTTCCGCCTGTTCCCCGAGCGCTTCGAGCGCCGCCCGGATGCGCTCTTTGGTTTCGCGTTCCAATTCTTCTAAAAAACGCCACTTTTGGCGGTGATCAGGGTCACGTGCTGATTGCGCTAGAGCGCCCGCAAGGGCTTCCCCCATCACCTCGCCCTGGAAGCACTCGTGCAAATACCCCGTAAATGTGTCGCTCATCTAACCTCCCCTTTCCCTAGATTCTTAACGCTCATAGTTACCGTTTCTTTATCACACCCCAAGAAAACTTGTCACTGACTGTGCCCCAATGAACTCAATGCTAAGCGTCCTGCATTGGACATTACTGGGAGTTGGCCTTCAATCTCGTCATTGTAGGGACAAGCCGGGACCGCAGCAGCCCCGTCCAATATCGCCCCGAGTACGACAATTTCACTCGCTCGCTTTGGAAGCCAGCTGTCAATTATGGCGCAAAGCGGAAATCTACGTTGGACAGTCTCTCGAAGACGCCTGTGCTTCGAAACACTAAGAATAAATTACACAACAGCCGTACTATATAATCCTTTGTCACTCTTGAGAACGCCAGGCGAATCACACCTCAATGTTGAAGCGCTCTCATTATTTAGAACATGAAAGCATTTGTCGCAAAAACCGGCGCCGCGAGGGCCACCGGTGGATCCGTCACAAGCTTGATCCGGATTCAGCCCTGACGGTTTTCTATCCTAACGGGTACAAAACAATTGTAGCTTTACTAGCACGCGCGACGTAGCTCCAGCGCCCATTTAAGGTTGTCTAGGGACACTCGTCTCCCAATCCTACGCCGCGATCTCCAGGATGGCCACAGAACACCACGTTCATATGGCTTCCAGAGCCGGCTGGACTTCGCCGCAAAATAATTCAAGCGTGGACCTGGCTTCATCCATCGTGATGTCACCGGTTGGCGTTTGCAGAACGATGTGGTCAACCATCCCGGTCTCAATAATCTGTCCGAAACGGTCGATGATCTTGTTGGGCGTGCCGTGCCCTGCTTCAATTGCGGCATCTATGTGCGACATAATTCGTCGTAACGGCTCGAGTGCAGCATTAGCACCCTTCTCGCCAAGGACTTCCGTATCCCAGCGATGGACCGCCTCAGCGCGCCGCATTAATCCCCGTATACCACGAGTTACGACATCGCGCGCGACGGACTCGTCGCGGTCTATGGCTATCACCATTGTTGAGCCAACCGTGGGTTGATCTTCGGGACCGTCGAGCCGAACCGGATCGTCCCGATGCACGTGCCAAGCCTCAAGGTAAATATCGTAGGCCTCTTTCGAGATCGGTCCCGGGAACATCAACTTGAGCCCGAAACGGCCAGCCGTATCCGGATTGCCTGGGTACCAAAACGGGATCCTTTTCTGAGACGGCAAGGTCGCCATCGGCATCGTGCGAAAATCGTAAAACTTCGACCCTTCCGAACTGATTTCTCCCTCGCGTAAGGCGTGGGCGAAGATGCCCAACACATCCTCGAAGCGTTCGGTTGACGTCGGCCAGTCACTCCCAAGCCAGTAGTGTTCTATTGGTGCAACGCCGCGTCCAACCCCGATTTCCATCCTTCCTCCGGTCAAGTTATCGAGCATGCATAGGTCTTCAATCAACTTCACGGGGTGGTGTAACGGGAGCAGTTTGACCATGGGGCCCATGCGAATGGTGCTTGTGATTTGTGATGCTGCGGCAATGATTAGATCCTGATTAGGCGCCATACACAAATCCGTACCGTGATGCTCGGCGAGGTAGTAACCGGTGAACCCCGCCTGATCAGCCGTGCGTACGAGATCAAGCCGGTCCCGAAAAAGCCGCTGCGTGCTCGTACCGGGAATACCTTCAATATGATCAAAGATTCCAAATGTCGTTTTGCTCATAGCTGTCTTTCGTGAGGTCCTTCGCAGTATCTCTATCCCCTATCCACTATTCTTATGTGCAGGCCACCCATCATGCAGGTAGCATACCTTTTGCCGATAAAACCATCCTATTATTGTTAGCCTTTTTACAACAGGCACACCTGGAGTCATTGTCGCCACTCTCGCAGGAAAGATTAAGATTGGTTTCGCCACGCGAAACGACAGACCCTTCGCTCCTTCAGCTCTGGGTCTCAGGATGCCCAAACCCAGACGAGGGCAAAGCGGCACTAGACTCCCCAAAAAAGGCGGTTGCACGCGGACGGCGAGGCATGATTTTCGAGCGGCCAGGACATATCCCTCATTACCCTTGTTAGGGACAGATGCATAGAAAACGGTAAGTCCTCCTCCGCCTATTAAGGAGCTTATCCGCCTTGACTTTATAGTGCCAATGTTTGAGCCTGCCGATGAACAGGTGTACCATGGCAGTACCAAATTCAATTCTCGACCATCCCATCGTGTCAGAACGCTACTTCTTCCCGCGGAAGACAGCCTTGGCGGACCCCTTTTGGGTAAAAGCAGCCGATGGAAGTCAGCTGGCCTGCTCGTATCACTTTGTTAGTAAAGAAGCCCACACTCTTATCTATTTCCACGGGAACGGAGAAGTCGTCGCCGATTATCTCCCTCATTTCGCAGAATGGATAACCGGGGCCGGGTATAACCTGTTACTCGCTGAGTATCGTGGCTATGGACGGTCCGAAGGCGAGCCGGTCCTGGCTGGCATGTTAGAAGATGTGATCGGATGCATCCTTGCCTTGGAAGCGCCACCGGAAAAGATTATCCTTTTCGGCCGGTCGCTGGGCTCACTTTACGTCTTGCATGGCGTATATAAATACCCCCGCATCGGCGGGCTTATCATTGAAAGTGGGATAGCAAATCTTGGAGACCGGTTTTTCGACCGGGTTTCAGCCGAAGAGCTAGGCGTTCCCGAGCAACTAATAAAAGGAGAGCTAAACAAACACTTCAGCTTCGTGGAAAAGCTTACCGGTTTTCACGGAAAGACTTTGGTATTGCATGCGCGCTTGGACGAGCTAGTGAGCGTCCAGAATGCCAACGACCTTTATAGCGCGGCATCGGAATCCAAACAGCTTCACGTCTTCGACCAGGGCGGACACAACGATATTTTTTTTCGTAACCGACGAGAATACACGCGGCTCGTTGAAGCATTTCTCGCAAGCGTATAACGTGAATCTGGTCCGTACGACTTAACATGCTGCAACCCTTTGCCAACCCTGTTTTTGCATAATCTTTGATCTACTAACATTCCTTATAGAAACCCTATGAACTTCGTCCTCGCTATATGGCGGTTCGTCCTGCCTCCAGTCAATCTAAACGCGTAAGCACCAGCACTGGGATCCGTCGGGTGGTCTTTTTTTGGTAGTCGGCAAAGACCGGCATCTGTGCGGCTTGTTGGTCGTAAAGGCGCTGCCGTTCCTCCCCCGCCGTTGCGGCGGCACGCACTTGAAACCTTTCACTCCCTATTTCAACTGTGGCCTCCGGGTTTGCGATGAGGTTAAAATACCAAGGCGGACTAGTCGGAGACCCTGCGTATGAAGCTATTATGACAATTCGATCGCCGTCTTCCGTGTAAACCAACGGCCGCGTAAGCTTGCGCCCGGTCTTGGCACCAGTTGCGGTTAACAATAGCACCTGCATATTTTCGAACTGCCCACCAACCTTGCCCTCGTTCGCCCGGAATTCCTGTATTACTTTTTCATTGAATTCACTCATTTTCGACATACATCCTCCTGATAAACACTCTTTGTGTCGAATACAGATGCTCGTGCTAGCAGATACCTTGCTTAAATGCGATCTAGAACGGACGGGCACCGGCGAAGAGTTTCGTGCTTCAATCGACTAACAGCGGTCTTACCAAGGCCACGTTTGCAAAATTGATCAGTACCCTCTGCGGTTCCTGCTTTCCTACTTAGACTACGTGATCGGCTAGGTCTGGGCCTCGAACCAACGCGCTCATAGACCGTGTCGGCCGTTCCTTTCGACCTTTTTCTGTATTCCTTACGGCTACCGGTTGATATTCCCCGGCGCAATACCTTGGCCTGAGACAAATCGTGTGCCTACGGCGCCGACCCGGGCACGATGCCTATCCAAACCTCCGTACTGACGGACGTTATGTATGCACTCGAATCCGGTACAGTGAGACCCGAGAAAATGGCCGAGCTTCATTTTGCCCAGGGTCTCACTTGTCCAACGCAACGTTTCATCAGATGCTCCGAACAAGTGAAACCCGCCGATCGCAGCTTGGGGAGGTTGATCAGATATCTTCGTCTTTATGTGCTCCAATGTATTGATTAAGCCGGCATGTCCACAACCCGAAACAACTACCGACCCGACCGACGTGACGACAACAAGCGCCTGGCTTTCGTGTATGGTATCGTGCGTTGCTTTTCCATTCATTTGCACGACCGATGCGCTACTTTGCGGGTAATTTTTTTCTGGATGGAGTCTGGGAACGGGACCCGTGACCCATACCTGAGGTGCTATTTCTGTTGCTTCTGAATAAATGATAAAGGTAGACTCCAAGGCCTCCAAAACGGATTTTCGAGCGACCATAGGGTTACGTTCCACATTTTTCGGCCCAGGGCGAGAGTTAAAAATACCCTCAGCAACATGAATACGCGACAAGGCCTTCGGGTTACGCTGTGCGAGCTCTTTTCTCAAGGTCTCGAGTCCGCCGGTGTGGTCAAGGTGATGGTGGCTCAGGATGAGGTCTTCGGCGCGCGAAAGATCGATGCCTAATACTTCGGCATTATATATCACGTTTCTCGGAGACCATCCTGTGTCAAACAAAAAGGCCCGTTCACCTACTTCGATCCAGGCCGCAAAGCTCCACTCCCCTTTGGTCGTAGCCAGCACGTGCTCGTGAGTGTGCAGATCTCCCACGTTCGTTGCCAATATCGTAACAGAGACCTTGGCGCCCCCAGCGTTCTTAGCCAAGGCCGGATTTATGGCAAAACTTGCCCCCAGGACCATCAACAGAAACAGAACGTTTGGACGTCCAAAAACAAATTGCATCGCACCGCCCTCCAGCTACGCTGCACGGAATACCGTTTCCGCAATCACCCATGGCGTAATGGGGTTAGACCATACCAAGCGTGCTCGGCGAAACGGCTAGTAGAAGCCCCAGGCCGATCAAGCCAAGGCCAGTGCCTTTGCCAAAGGCCGCTCCATTGGGAAGCATCTTTTCCAAAAAAATAATTAAAGTTAAGACCCCCATCCACACAAGGTTCATAGTTCCTACCACAAACAAAACAGTCATCAGGCTCCAGCAACAGCCCAGGCAGAACAAGCCGTGCTGCAGCCCCATCCGGAATGCGCCCCAACGTCCGTCTCGCCAGTTGGTAAGCAGAAACCCAAAAGGCGAACGACATTTCGAAAGGCATATATATTTGAGAGGAGTAAGCTGATACAGACCCGCAACAACGAGTGTCCCACCTCCTATGACCGTTCCGTATGTTCGCAAACCCGGAAACGTGTGTGGCAAAGATTGAATAGCCATGTCACCGGCATACGCGACCCCACCGGTAAGGGTCCACAGCACGCCATAACCGGCCACAAAAATCCACATCGGAGCAAAAGGGCTGACCCCCCCCTCCTTTTTCCGATTGACCGCCGCAAATAACGACGCCATCGGAACTACGGACGGAAACATCATGGCGACCATCATTACGCCCCAAAGTGCAATATACAACGACGCATTGGACAGGGAAAAAGGCTTGCCCATTGTCATACTCATCGTTGCCGAGGACATCTCCATGTCCCCGGCCTGGTGGACGGTCGCTATCCAGGCCAGGACGGAAAGTAAAGAAAGCACGGCAACGATGATGACATTATCTCGCGAATTCATACCACGCCGTCAGCTTTATCAGCCGCAAATGCTCAATTTTGCCAGGAAAAAGGAGCGAAATGACCGTTTGTGTTGCTCACGTTCCACGCCATGTTGTGATCCGCGTAGGTATACGCTTTCGACGTCGCAAGCGACAGCTTCGGGGAAACCGGATGGTGGGCATTAGTCACCCACAAGGGTTCGGTGCCATCACGCCCGGTCAGCGCTTCAATATCAATCTCGAGTACGTTCGGAATATTTAGCTGTCGGTAGTTACCATCCATTTTAAATGCAATGGGGGCACTCTTCACGCCGACAAAATTACTGATCAAACCGGCCAACATCTGCATGGGTCCACCCGCGTCGCCCGAGAAGATCGTGCTCAACCCGTTTAGCTGATCTGCCGAGGCCTGGTCATCCACATAGAGAGCGGCGGTCCAATTTCCTTCCGACATTTTCCCCGGACCCGGAAAAGAAATTACAAACACCGTACTTAGCCCTCCTATATTGGTCTCTCCATAATTGCCCTCGTTGACATGGAAGGCGAGAGCCGCGTCACAACGACCGCGAGGCGGGGCATTTTGTATTAAACAGGCACAGACTGTGTCACAGTTGCAGGCTTCGAAATAATCACCGTCGATTTTCCAGCTCTCAGCCATAGTACGCCCCCTCTACTAATCAGTCTTCGTAAGTTAAACGTGAATCCGTCGCCTCGTCAAGCGCATTTGCCTGCACGGGAACGGTAAGCCGGAACACACGGGTGGCCACTATTTGCTCACACTAACGCCTGGGGCGAGATGCGCACCAGAGAGGTTTCTGATGCGTCCCCAGTATACACCGGGCCCTTTTCCATCACCTTCGGATCAGTCAGAAACGTTCCGGCAAATCCGAAGGACGGCGTACCCCCACAACGATAACGTGTTCTCTTAAGAATGTCGTTTGCGGCCATCACTAGCACTTGCGAGACCTGCAGGGCCTTTGCTACCCGTGAGGTCCTGGCCCAATCTCGCCTTGCACAATGGCAACATGATCCTACCTGGGCTATCCATCATACAAATGTTTTTGCCGATATGGTCGGACTCAGTCCCAATAACTTCCGCGGCTTCGACGACAGAGTGGCGGGACCGATTCAAAGAAAGATGATCTCCACCAACATCGTTTGTCACCATGAAATGGTTACGTTTTGCCTCGTCGTTATTCATGATTACGAGGTTTTTGAACGTCCTAGACGCTTCCTTCTACTCATCGCTACAAGTTGAGGGAACGAAGGACCCCGCCACCGGACGCCTACAAATCGACACATTCCGGCGGCATCCAATCAACGCTCAGTAGGCCCCTATTTTTCGATTTATTACACTGACGTCGTCCACGCAATCGGTGTACAGAATTCTCCTTCCTAACGTCAATGGGTAGTGTCTGTCCCTCAAGCACGTCATAAACCCGTTGCACTTTCCCTGACCGCGGTGTACTCACCTGCGATAGTGAAGTCTCGAGGAAAAATCCGATGTTGTCTCGCGAAATGAATAGAAGTCCAGCAAAAACCTACTTTCTTGGTTGTCCAAAGGCCCGCAGGGCCGCCATCATTGATCCTCTCTCTGAGAATACCGATCGCTACCTGTCATTACTTGCATACTACCAATACACACTAGACAGCATCGTGGATACGCATACGCACGCCGACCACCTAACCGGGAGTTGGGAGTTGCATGACCTCACCGACGCCCGAGTCGTCATGCATGAGCGAGCACCCGCCCCACGCGTCGATATTCATGTTAAGGACGGGGACAGACTCCCGATAGGAAGTTTGGAGATTCACGTTCTGGAGACACCGGGCCACACCCCCGATAGTATGTGCCTGTACGTTGTAGACCGTGTCTTTACTGGCGACACACTACTTATTCACGGGACCGGACGTACAGACTTTCCTGGCGGCGATCCGGGCGCTCAGTACGACTCGATTCGAAACAAATTGTTCACTTTGCCATCTAACACTCTCGTTTTTCCTGGCCATGATTATCGAGGCCACACGCAGTCTACAATTGAGGAAGAATCACAGACCAATCCGCGCGTGGCCGGACGGTCACGCCAAGAATACGTTGACCTCATGCGAAATCTTGACCTTTCACTTCCAGACAAGATTCAGGAGGTTCTACAACCAAACCAATCGGCAATAGAGGACGAATCGGTTCAATTCCCTACTTTGTCGGAATTAACCAGCGTGCGGCAGATGACGGCTCAGGAAGTCCGCATACAGCTTCTTTCAGCCTCGCCCCCGCTCGTACTGGATGTTCGCGAAAACGAAGAATATACGGGGGAACTTGGACATATAAAGGGCAGCATTTTAACGCCCCTCAAAGATTTACCCAACAAATCAGGGGAATTCGAAGGCCATAAGAACCACCCTGTCATTGTCGTTTGCCGGGCGGGTGTCCGCAGTACTACGGGGGCCGCACTACTCACAGGATTAGGATTTCGGCGAGTGTCCAATCTGAGAGGCGGCATGCTCGATTGGAACGAGCAGCGTCTGCCAGTAGAACGCTGACCTCGCCCCAGTGCGAAGCGTCGAGGCGAAACCAATTTGCCGCAGCCACTTTTCACTTCACTTTCCCCGCAACATCAGGCCCATCACGGTAAACTGGTTCGGTGATAAGGCGCGGTTAAATAATATTTGTGTTATTCGGAAGAGACTGGCTCGGTCTAATTGATGATCAATCGAACTTTGAGCCGCAATGTGTGCGAACCATCCTTCGTTATCCCAAGGGTTGTAGTCAGGGTGTCGGGTATTATTAAGGAAAGTCCGCTTATGGGCGCCATCGTGGTCGTAAGCAAATGAGTACAGTGGGAGATACGTCTGCAAATCCATGTACAAAACGCGACGACTATAAAGTGGGTGAGCGATGTTCGGCTTACCCTCGACAATCACTGCACGCCGCAGCTCCCATGGATCGGCAAAATACCAGCCGCCTTTTCCACCGTAAGTCGGTCTAGACGCATGGATCGGGCACGGCACGAAGACCGTCTTTTCCCCTAAGTACATCCAGTCGTACTCGTGGATGTAGCCACGAAAGCCACTGCGATCCTCTATAAGAATCACGCCTCGGCTGGGAGAAATATACGGTGTGTAGACAATTTTGCGCATCCTCCGCGTGGTCGGGTCGTAGGCCCATTGATCAAGGGGGACGCTGTCGTTATCGCGCACCACCATAAGAAGCTGACTACCTTGCATGTCCGCTGGCGAGAGAACAATGTTATGGGTCTTCGAATGAATACCTTGTTTTTCCCACTGTGGAACGTTCTTTTCTGGGTCCGTCCGATGCATACCGTACAACATCGAGAACGCAAACTCCGAAGACCGTTCGACACTCCCGGAATCGTTAACCTGACTCATCTCTGCCCGTATCTGGGTATCATCTCCCGAGTCTCGATATCGAAAATTCCAAATCGCTTTAAGTCCCGCCTGAGGATCATCAGGATCAAGAGTAGGAAATGGCCGGCCAGAGACATAGTTTTGTAGTTCATCCCGCCCAACTATTACCCCCGGATGATGCGCCAGCGTAGCGTCAATGAATGCCTGTCGTGTGGGGAGATCGGTGGTCTCTTGAACCGTAAACGAAAAGTCTCCAACCTCCAAATAAGGCATTAGTTCAGGCGGAAGCGCGCCCGCGACTATGTCCGCGTTTTCGCTGTTCACCTGAAACCCGGGACGGATATTCTCCAGACTCGGGAACCCTTCACGGTAGGGAAAAAAATTATCGATGATCTTCTCTTGGGCGACGTCCTTTCCTTGTCCCATTGCAGGGCTAAAGCAAATTCCCGTCGCGAAAAAAATGATAACTATTCTGTAAAACACACAAGCCATGTTTCCCCCAAGTATCTGCCCGGGATTATGGGACCAAAAATTTCCGGTCACAATGGGAACTCCGTCGTTACGGTTCCCAACCGCCATTGGTGATTAATCCGGGACATTCTGTTTTCTTAATTTCGTTGGTTGGCTGAGGCCTCTTTACCGTGGGCACCTACTTCCTGATTAGGTCCCAACCCTCGGCCCGCCTTTAGGATCTTGCGATAGTATACACGACCAACACTTTTTTACAGGGCGGGTAGATTTTCCTTTTTTTTATTACGTAATGCGACCGGCGCTGTCTGTGGAATGCTGTAGACACGTCACGCCGAGAATGGCATTGAGTAGTCTCTAATATCCCATTCTGATGCACCTCTGATCGTCGGACGGCTCGCCATAGCTCCGGCGGTCGGCGGCAGTAGACCGGGATCCCCCGACTCGGAGGTCGGCAGATAAGCTAAGGAGGGACCGTTATGGCAGAGAACAAACCAGTCGCCGTTGTAGCCGGCGTCGGAGCGGGTATTGGTGCCCGTTTCGTGGAAACCTTCGCCCGTGAGGGCTATCGCGTCGCGGCCCTAGCGCGAAATCAGAAATCTCTTGATCGCATTAGGCACGCGCTAGGTAAATTGGCCGAGTCGTGTGTTTTCTTGGCCACTGACATACGGGAAGAAGAACAGGTCAGCGCGGCGTTCAATCGGGTACGAAACGAGCTTGGGCCAGTCAAGCTCCTGGTCGCCAACGCGAGCGCGGCAAAACGTGGCTCTTTTCTGGAACTCACCACCGACGAGTTCCGAAACCATTTGATGGGATGCACCTTTGGTCCTTTCCTTTGCGCGAAGCAGGCTATCCCAGATATGTTGGCCGAGGGCGGCGGAACAGTGGTTTACATTGGGGCAACAAGTTCGGTCAAAGGCTATGCGAAATCATCTGGTTTCGCCCCGGGTAAATTCGCTCTACGAGCTCTAGCCCAATGCAACGCCCGAGAGTTCGGACCCCAAGGTATTCACGTATGCCATGTCATTATCGACGGCGGAATTGATAGTGTTCCGCTCGACGAGGAACGGGATTGCAGACCGGGCATGTTAGATTCGCGCGCTATCGCGCGGGTGGTCTCGCAAGCAGTTGCACAGCCTCCCGACACCTGGATGCAGGAGTTTGATATCCGTCCTTCAGTCGAATCGTTTTAGGCTGAAACGCTCACGAGAAAATTGAAGGACAGGTGAGCGTGGCTCGAAACGCAGACCACGGCGCGGCGGCCGAGCTGATCAAAGTAGAGAGAGCGGGTTTCGACATAAGATCGGGGGGGGGGGCCAGCATGAGAAACGGGTAGGGGTTATTTGAGGCACCTAACCCGATAGCCCGATCAATTGAAA
>CAYWPF010000109.1:0-9571 GCA_964460065.1 uncultured Enterobacteriaceae bacterium | reverse complement strand
ACCACCTCGCTGCTGCCGCCCCCTCTAATTTGGCCTCTCTACATATTCCCTTTATTCTGCATCGCTGGATTCAGCTTCGTCTCAGTCCCGCCGCCGATCGGCACACTGTATAACTCAACGACCTCGTCCGTCTGTTGATCGGCCACGTACACGACCGCGCTACTATTCTCACTGATCCGGAAGTTATGGAACATATCCCCACCATCGACCACCACGGGATTTAGCTTCGTTGCCGTCCCCCCGCCGATCGGTACACTGTATAACTCAATGACCTCGTCCGTCTGTTGATCGGCCAAGTACACCACTCGGCTGCTGTCCGCACTAATAAGGTGGCTGAAAATCTGCCCACCACTGACCAGCGCGGGATTAAGCTTCGTAGCCGTCCCCCCGCCGATCGGTACACTGTATAAGTCACCGACCCCGTCAGTCTGGACGTCGGCCTGGTACACGACCGTGCTGCTGTCTCGACTGATAAGGTGGCCAGGCCACACATCCCCGTTATTCGGCAACGCAGTATTCAGCTTCGTCGCCGTCCCCCCGCCGATCGGTACACTGTATAACTCGATGATCTCGTCCGTTTGTTGATCCGCTCGGTACACGACAAAATTGCTGTCTGCACTTATCTTCAACACAGAATTCACATCCCCGCCGTTCACCAGCGCTGGGTTCAGCTTCACCGCGTCACTCCGCGTCGGCCCGGCCAGACTGAACACCCCCGCCGTCACCACTACCACACCGGCCCGTAACCAACCCATCGTCCCCATCCATGACGCTTCGATTCCTCGCATCCGTGTCCTCCTCTTCCCTCTGGCAGTCCACAAGAGCGTACCATCCTACGCCCAAAAACGCGGCCGTTTGCCACCTTATTATTTTAGACAAGACAGACGGGGAGCGGAAGCACTACGATCTCGACTCTATGCCGTCGTTTGAGACTGAGACGGAGAAATACTGTGTGCTAGGGAGCAAGTCGCCCTTTGTCGAATCCCGTCTCAAGAATAACTCTGTCCTATTCCGTAGCTCTGTGTTTCACTGCCCGTTAACCCTTTCGTGCGGCTTTTAATTACCGTGCATCGACCATTTCCACCACCGCGGCGCAAGGATCATTTCAAATTCTTCGGTCACTCTCACCCCCCCCCCCCGCACATCGCAAGTGCGGCACCAGGCTCCATACTGGTATTTGATCTCCCTTCTCTACCGATGAGTCACGATGCACGACGGATCGACACTTTCCGGTGTGGAGCATCCGCGCAACGTACCCGTTTCAGATCCGGTGGTTCATGCGAGCAAAAATAACGAGAGGCTTGCTAGAACAGGTCCCGTATGCGACGCTAAAGCATCTTTAATTAGGGAGCATGCTATGAACCAAGTCGATGCTATGGAGAATCAAGTGGCAGGAAGTACCGGGAGAGATTCGTCGGTCTATGTGCCATCCCTACAACTAACCAAAGGGCAGCCCGCTCCTATAGCTGCGAATGGCGGCTTGTCATACATGGCATTCGACAATGACGGAGATGCGGGAACAGCTGCGGCAACGGAAGCCGCGATTCGGCAGCTTACCGAGAGAGATGGACATGAAGTCATAGACATGATCCGCAACGCCCCGCCCGGACCTATCGAGACGAAGTGGGGCGTTGGGTTTCGGACCTACGACGAATGTATGGACCATATTCGCGCGAGCAACATCAAAGTTCCCGATGGCGGCGTCGCGCTCCCGATGCCTTACACCGTACACGAGGCGCCGTCCTACTCGATTGTCCCTTCTAACGCATTGTGGCGAGATCCGACACGCGCGGACGTGGCAAAAATGTTGCGTCAAGAAGGGCAGGACGTGAGCTGGGGATCTCTCTATTTTCCCTTTGTGTTGCGGGACGCGCGACGCATTGCAGAGTATTACCCGGGGCTTTCGCCTAATAGCTCGGAGTGCATGGACAAGTTGGGAGTGTCGCTCGCGCATTGCGAATCCCAATGCCAAGACTTCTACGACGCGGCCGAGGTGGAACGCGTATTTTACCCCGAAATGGAGAAGCTACTCTTGGAGTTCTTCCCAGACGCAACGGATGCGTTCGTGTACAACCACGGTTTGTTCGATAAAGATTATACAGGCAACGTCGTGGAGGATCAGGACAACAAGAACCCGGGGGTCAATAAATTCTATGCGAACCTTGTACACAACGACCTGAACGACAACAGCGGCCGGGTCCGCTGCCGTGAATTGCTCACCCAGAACCTGCGGAACTTTGGGCGTCGGCAGCACTACACAGAAGCCGAGGCCGACGCCAAAATGTCGCGGCGATTCATGTCTATCAATCTTGCGAAACCGATGGAGACCGTTCGTCAGAATCCCTTCGTACTCTGCGCCTGGCCCTCTTTCGCCGACCAACCTTACATCACTAATTACCGAATTTACGACGATCGTGTTGGGGAAACTACCCGTTTTACCCATCGCGCCAACCACGAGTGGTACTGGTTACCCCAGCAAACGTCCACCGAGGTCTCGATGCTAAAGTGCTACGATTCCGTCACCAATGGGTCCGTCTCGCGCTGGTCTTTCCACTCAGCATGTATAGACCCAACTGCGCCCGAGGACGCTCCGTGTCGCAGGAACGTCGTGGTCCGCTCGTACGTCTTCTTCTAAGGAGACATTGCCGCGGAGGCAGGTGAACCTTCTCTGCCTGGCGTACAATCAGGTGGCCAAGAGTTCTGCCGCTAGGTACCCCACTTATTGCGGGTGCCTCGCTGCCTCGGGCGGGAATTCTGCCTAGATCCGATGGCAGGACATCAAGGCTCACCCCGGAGCCAAGAACGCGGCTCATGGATTCTCATTTTCGGCTGGTCTCAGATTCCTGCGGCAAAGCTTTGCCGGCCTTGCTTTTTACGCGCAGCTCTGCCGCATACACCCAATCGTAGTCCTTCAGGCCTTGGTCCACACCGCTCTGGAACAGGTGCTCCAGCGCGCGAAATATAATAGGGTCTGTGTCAACCTCGCCGCAATATTCGGAAAACATTTGCGAAACTTCGGTTGCCTGCAATAATGAGACCTCCGCCTTCGTCGGGTCTGTCGCATAACCGTCTTGCCGCGCTTTCGCGAGAGTGTCCTCCAGGACGAGCGGTACCCACTCGCGAATGAACGAATCGTACTGCTGGTTTGACACCCCCTCGGCCATGCAGGCTTTCATCCCCTGAACCAGACCCACGACCATTGGCATGATTGGCATTAAGGCCCCCAGATCGAGGGCCGCAGCAGCCCCTGGATTTTCGCCTAAGTACCAAGTTTTCCCGAGCATCTCGAGCCTGCGTTGCTGAGAGTTGAAAGCCGTGTTGTCACCGCTGTACAGGATCAGGTTACCAGAGGTGCCGATATGGTTGGGAAATCCCATAATTGAGCCGTCTAGGTAGGAACCCTTGTGTTCGTGGACCAGGCCTGCCAGAGCTCTAGCATCCACCGGTTTGCCGGTCGTCAGCTGAATGATCGTGCGATCAACCAACGGATTGTCGTGATTAGCAAGCAGTTCTCGGCCGGTCTTGTAATCGGCGAGACACAGTATCGAGCAAGAACTTGCAGTAAGGGCTTCGTCTGCAGATTTTGCGACCGTTACGCCCGACTCCGCCAACTGTTCCGCTTTCGACAAGGTCCGGTTCCATATTGTCAGCGAGGTTCCACCTTGCCGGAGTGCGCGGATAAGCGCCGTGCCCATGTTGCCCGTTCCTAATATCGATATTTCGCTCATACATCCCCTTTTGATTGGTAATCGCGCTCGTTTACTCGCCACAGCGCGGATCGGAGACATACTTACCAAACGAGCACAATTTCGCCACAAGCGCATGCACAGGATATGTCTACGCGCACAGGTACGAATCGGCCAAACATAGTGCCCGAGAAGGAACGTTTTCCTGCTCGCTGGTCATCGGAAACATGGCTCAGGATCTCACTATTCGCCACCATTGTCATTTGGCGTCTCTTCTCCCTCGGCATTTTTCAATTACACGCCCGAGTAGCACGTCTCCTCTATTCTTCCGACGGATCAGCATGCTGGCCTCTGCTCCACCACCTCGCCAACGAGCCTATAAGATATACACCTATTTAGGGGCAGCCCTGCAACTGCGATAAACGGCGGACCGTAGTCCACAATCCGGTCAAGGCTACGAACAAAAGACCGCCCGAGGCGAGAGGGCCCCGGGGCGGGAAAGTAACCTGCAGAGGGAAGCAGGTCACAGAATAAAAAAAACGGTTGCGCGGCCGGGCCGGTCAGGGGGTTGGAACAATGTTGATGGATTGCATGATGGCGCCGTCGTGGAATTTGCTCACGACAACACCTAGGCGCACGTCGCACTCAACATCATTGTTGGCAGCCCGTCGGATCTTGAAGGTATAATTCCCGGTCATCGTCGGCGCAAAATCCACCACTTCAAACCCGTTGTTCATAGAATTCGATTCGCCAACCAGTACATTGTTCGGGTCATAGACTTCGAGATCGAAATCTATGCTAACGGGTTGTAGGTCGTCCTGGTGCGCATAAACATAATCACCGCGATTTACCCATGCCAGGGCTACCCGCGCCTTATCGTACGAATCGTCAACAAAGACCTCCTGTGTGAGATATTTGTCGAACGCACCATCCGCCGCATCTAAATCATGAAAGCCTCCGTTGTCACTGCTCCAATAGTACTTAGTGGCACTATAGTTCGCACTCTTGAAATTGATGCCGCCCACGCCCGTTTTGGTGGGAATACCCTCGGGGTTAATCTCCTCTATTGCCCCGAAAGGCTCGCCGTCCCCCGAGATAGAATCCGTTGCTCCGGCCAACATGAGCGCCTTCATCAACGCGGGTTTTCGTGTGAACCATTTGGATTGAGACATGACGTCCGCGGCAAAGGCGGCCGCGTGCGGGGTCGCTGCACTCGCTCCCGTAACAAGGAGGGGAGTTCCTAACAAATCACCCATACTCTGCAACGGTGCCGGAATTTGAACATTATTACCCGGCGCTAATATTTCAGGTTTATCATTCCCTACCACGGAGCCGGCATAAGGAGATACGGTACCGACCACACCCGTCACGTCGTCATAGTAGCCGACCGTAATCACATTCAACCCTTTCCCTGGCGACCCCACATGTCCGGTCCCACCGATATCGTTAGAGCCGCTAAATGCCGGGATCTTCGTCTGGTAAACAAAATTGTCCCAATCTCGATCCTCCAGTGTATACTCGGAACTGTGATCAGTGCTGTATGATGTCGTTACGACTTCTATAGGAGACATACCTGCGATGGCATAGTCAGTGCTGTAATCCGACGGGTCGGTCGTTTCCCACAGCCCAATGTCAAGGTCCTTTTGGCTCGGGAGTACGGCTCCTCCCGCCTGACAATAGATCCAACTTTCAGGGGCGACTTCCTTGAGGATGGACGCGGTAACATACGCGTGATCGGTGAAGGGTGACCCCACTTTCTTATATTGATCCTGCGCATAATACTGGTATGTACAGCCCTGCTCTGGCGCATAGATACCAACACCGTCCCCGCGCGTCAGTGCAAAGGGGGTCGCGTGGGTGCTGACCTTGCTGGCACTTACCGCCTTGGTCAGGTTGTCCCGTCCCGATGCGTAGAGCTCGCTCCCGACCACCATAGGATCTCCACTATTCGCGACTGCCGTAATTTGCGCAGCATTGAGCTCAACCGTTATGGAGGAAGCCGAGGACGCCAGCGCATCTTGGAGCCCGCTGTGCGCTTCAAGCCCCTGGGCAAAAGCCCAATACTCCATCCGCTCATTTCGTTGTTGAATACACTCGCCAGGCGTTTGACCACTGCCACACCCAACATCCAACCCGATTCGCACTTTATATACGGCTCGTCCATCCGCCCTGCGTTCCATCTCCTGTACTAGATCCGGGTGCGCGATGGGTCGGGTATCACGGGGCAGGTCCCGTTCCGATATTTCCTGACCGCGTCCATTAAGGATCACCATCCCTACGTCGCCCCGACGATCCCGCACTTTCTGCAATGTGTAAGTTTGACCGCCAACCTCTTTCGTCGTTGTGGCCAGGATTTCGGTCGGCAGTGTGCTAACCATTCGCCGTGCCGACCGGGTTTCTTGGTTTGTCTCCGCGCCTTTGAGTTCTAACTTGCCGGTACTCTTTAATACACTTGCCGCCTGGGCCATCGGGGCCATAGCGACACTCAGGGCGAGCGCGGTGACCGTGTACTTCCAACCTGCGTGTGGTTGTGTGTGCTTCTGCATGATCGTGTCCTTTCCTGCGCCGCCCGCGTAATTACTGTGTGTCACAACGTGGACGGGATACCTAGGAATACAGCACGATCCATGCCAAAGCTCACTGAGAGCACAGATTCATTTATTTTTTACTATTAATTTCAATAAGTTAGGACGCATATATGTTTAGACGGCAGGCGGTATTGTACCGAGACGGCCCTAAGATAGAAATCGTTTTGATATTTCTATTTGGCGTATAATACCGAATAGATATAAAATAATGATTTGCAAAACCCACACTTCTAAACGTTGGCGACCGGGAAGGCGTGGTTTCTCAGTAGGAATGCACAATCACTGTACACAGTCAGCGAAGACACTTCTTTTTACTTGGAAGAGCAACTTCCTGAGCCAGGACCAACCGAAACGCGACGCAAAGAATATCTTCTCGAGGGTGTGAAAACCAGACATACGGAGTGTTACGAGGAGAAAAATCTGGAACCGCGCCCCTGCAAAGACTATAGTGATCCTACTTCGTTTCTCCGTGTTTCACGTAAAATTAGAATGGGCAGCATCCCATAACGGGATACTCATCGTCGCGGCGTAACCTTTCGATTGTGTGTCAGTGCAAGGGTAACGGGTATGCCGAGATACCGCAGAACCCATTTGGGCGTTTCTTGTGCCGCTCGTTCGCAAATACGAACCTATCAGGGTCGGTAACGGTGCCGGCGAAGATATTTTTTACGACCTCAATATCGGCCTGATGCCCAGCGTATCTGAACGGCCGGCAGAACAGCCATTCCATTTGAAACGCCGGGTTGAAAACAATAATCAATTCGCTTGGCCCCCCCCCGGACACACAGGACTCCCTGAATAACGAGGAAGCGTTACCGATGCGGGTCCGATTATGCGGTAGTGAGACTCCGAAGGAAAAATCTGTATAACTGGTCCTGCTAATTCCCACGGCTCCGCCCGCCTGTACAGAATCAGTGGCCTGTGAAGACAGACGGTCAATCCTCCGCGGAACGAGATAGGCTTCTGATTGGCGAATTTTCGGTGCTTGAAAAATTTTCGACGTAAAAACGGCCGAACGCACCAGCAAATACATGAACAGGCGACAGAAGTGCGTACACCAATCTATTGCGTTTCCGTTCGACTGTATGATCCGAACTCACTCCCCGCTCCTTTCGTGATATATTTTTGCTCCGCGGGAGTCGACCGCAACACCGGCGGCCACATTTCGGGTTTTGGCTCTGAGCCCTCTTGAGCGGTCAGGGATGGGTGCCTATCGCCAAAAACGGGGGCTTCTCGGATATCGACTCCTGGAACGTTATAGCTAAATTCGATGGGAATTCCATTTGGATCGAATGCGTAAATAGAGTGTATAAACCCGTGGTCTACCGGACCAGAAACATCGCAACCTGCGGAAGACAGCTTGTCCTTGAGTTCCCAAAGCTCTTCAGAAGAAGTGACGCCAAACGCCACATGGTCAAACGCTATCGGTCCGCGGAAAGCCCTTCCGTGAGGTTTCTGTGGCACCGGCTCTGCCCCGTCCCACTCAAAAAAGGCCACCGCGTCGGTCTCGGATAACTCGAAGAAGTAGTGCCGGAAGCCCTCTTCCCCTATTGTGGCGATCAGGCGCATCCCAAGCAAATCTCGCCAAAAGCGCACCGTTTCGTCCATGTCGCTCGTCACAAATGCCAGGTGATTCACTCCTGTAAAATGGGCCATACTTCCTCCTTAACGATAACATTTTTCTCACAGCCAAAGTAAAAGCACCCCCGCCATTGTCAAGAGAAGAAAGGACAATCTGGTCGACACCGCCTCACCGACCTCTAACCTCTGTCGGCCCATCATCATACCAACCGAACATTACCTTTCTTCCTATCACCCTCACGAGGCGACCCCGCTGTAATGTCACCTCAACTTACAGCTGCGAAGGTCAACGCCTTGGCCGGCGTAAACCGAACTCTCCGCGGAGTCAAACAACTGGATCGCACAGGTTGCATCTCTCAGGGTGAGAAAGAGGCCAGTATTGCTTCGTCATGAAGCAGAGGCAACATCACCAGCGCGGCGGGGCCAGGAGACCTCGTTTCGCCTCCTGACCTGACTGTTGTCTTACTTAGAAACGGAAAGGCCCGAATCGCCCAAGAATGAAATCACATGGTCGTTAAAGGGAATCCTACCGACACAATAGTCGTACTGGTTATCCGACCTCTGCTCGTGGGAAAGCACAGGGACCTCACGAAAATTGATGTTCCAAGGACCGTCAATAACGGTCGCTTTACCATCGTGGCTGTCCCACTCGACCATCATCATGGAGTGTCCGTCAGTCTCTCCCGGCTGATTTCGTCGGTTCAGGTAATCCCCGGGTCGAGGTTCGTACGTATCGCCATAAACCCAGTCGTAACTCCTGTTCTTGCGTATCCATTCCTCCCGGCCCGAATGGAAACAGTAGAGTCGGTCAGAGTCCTTGAATTGGTTGTGAAGCTCAGTATGGGCCGTTATGTCCAGAAAGTCATAGATATCACCAGTGACGGCATCTTGAATCTCGACTCCCATATCATAGTAATACCAGGACACCGTTTCGCTACAAAGCGCGTGTTCACCCCCACTCGCATATTTTGGATTGGTCGCGGATGCTGAGTCACTTGCACCGCTACTGCCACTCTTCCCAAGGTCATTAATAAACGAGCGCAGGGCAGACGGCAAAGCGAAGTACTCGGACCAGGTCCAACCGTTGTGGTTGAGTGCATCCACCATACGCCCGCTGTAGGCGGGCAGATAGAAAGAATCGTGCCCCGAGTCCAACTCTTTGTTGAGGGTATAGGCGATAATAGCCGTTGCCTTTCTCGAACCGACGCAGTCGGTCTTTTTGTATTCGATCACTGCCGTGAGGCTTGCTATATCCAGCGATGTGCTCCCGCCGTGATTTTCAAAGTACATATTGTCCCAATACGACCGATTATTATGTTCGGGAAGCGTCTGCAAAGTGGCAAGACCCGCGGAAGTCACGGCGCCTTCATACCGGAGACTACTGGATTTCGTAAAAGACACCGCGACGGACTTTTCTCGGCCGGCCATGTTGATGAAAGTAAGATAGCGCGTGAAGTTATTGTGAATCGGGCTCGTGTCTAGTGTCAGATCAATACGCAGGTCGATCGGCATATCACAACCTTTCTTACTGTACGCCTGTGCGTTTCCGGAAATACCTAACACCACCGCAACAACCGCGATTACCGCGTTTATTTTGGCTGCGATTTTCGTATACTTACCGGCGTGCTTTCCTGAATTCATCATGGGGTCCCTCCTCTGCCGCCCGCGTTATTTCTGTGTTTCACAGTCCAGGCGGTATACTGAGGAAGAACGCAT
>CAYWPF010000108.1:0-5075 GCA_964460065.1 uncultured Enterobacteriaceae bacterium | reverse complement strand
TTGCATGCAGCGATAGGGGCACTTGGTGCGCTTCATCACCGGGATAGGACCGGACAAGGGCAGTCGTTGGATGTGTGCCTGCTTGACACCGGTTATACACTTATGGAAATTCCTATTGCCCAGTATTTGCTCACAGGAAAGGAGCCGGAGCGACACGGTAATACGCCTGGGGACGTGGCCCCATGCAATACGTTCGAGGCACAGGACGGATGGGTCTACATTTTAGCGATACCCCAACATATGTGGGTGCGCTTTTGTAAGGGCATGGATCGCGAAGATCTGGCTACGGACGAGCGGTTCTCAAGTTTACGCGGTCGGGCTGCACACGCCCAGGAGATCAATACAATCGTAGAAGATTGGGTTCGGCATCAGACGGTATCCGAAGTGGTTAAGCGGCTGAAGGAGGCCGAGGTGCCGGTCGGACCGGTACATTCCATTGCGGAGGCTGCTAATGATGCCCACCTATGGGACAGGGGCATGCTGGTCGAAGCCACTGATCCCGACGACGGAAAAACGTATGTGCCGGGGCTGGCGATAAAATTTTCAGAAACGCCTGGGAGAGTGGGTCCGATCCCGAGCCCAGGACAGCACAACCATGAGTTCTTCGTTGATCAACTGGGGCACAGCGAGGAACAGATTGATGAATGGAAGGCTGCTGGTGTGATTTAATACAATTAAAGCGTTATGGGGGGAATGCTATGGGACAAGTTGACGAGCCAAGACGAGCGAGCGTGGCCAGATTTAAAAACCTGAATCCTATCGATTAAAGTAGTTTTGTAGGGAGGTACTCACCAGACGGGAGCCAAGAGTTCTCGCTGATAGGGATGGCCGGACTGACTCCGCCTGCGATTGCGGGAGACCACGGCTTTATTATGGCCGTAAAAAAGGTGCAGCCAGGGAAAGGCGCGCCGTTACATGCCCATCCCAAGCCTGAAGTGTTGGTTGTGCTGTCCGGAGAGTGTTCAGTGTTCTGGGGAGATAATGGAGAAAACGAGGTCGTGTTGGAAAAATGGGACACCATGTCCTTTCCTGCCGGAACGCGTGAAGGCTTCAAGAATCTGGGAGACCAAGAGGCGAACTTGTTGGTGCTTTTGAGTGGGCCGGAAGTCGGTGAAGTAACGTTTGCTAAGCGTTGACGTGCTCACAAACTCATGCAGGGACACAGAAATAAGTCGCAACATATAACCGTTGTGTCTCTATTCGGGACGCGCGGGTAAGCTTGTTGAAGGAGAACAATATGGCCGACATTCAACCCAATCAAGTTGAAATATTTGGGAAAGGCGTCTTGGAGGCCGAGGGCGTCGTTGTGGACAAAGAAGGAAACGTATTTGGCGGTGGGCGCAATGGGATTATTTATCGTGTTACCCCGGACGGGAAAATGACAGAGCTGGTTACGCTTCCCCAAGGATCTATCCCGAACGGCATTACCATGGATGTGAACGGGGACCTCGTCTACTGTGACCTGGGCAAACAGGCGGTTATGCGCGTGACCCAGGCCGGAAAAGTCTCCATGGTTGCCGATCGAGTGGGTTCCCTTAAACTCACCATGCCGAACTTTGCGAGTTATGATGCAGAAGGTAACTTGTATGTGTCAAATTCGAGTACATCTACCATCGATAAGGTTCTTTCCGAATTGACTACACCGTCGCCTAAAGGAGCGTTAGGAGTAATTCGGCCGGGCGGTACGAGTGAGGTGGTGGCGGAAGGTATTTACCTTGCGAATGGGACTGCCATCGATCCAAAAGAGGACGCCGTGTACGTATTGGAAAGTACGCGGAACGATTGTCTCCGCATCCAAATGCATAAGGACGGTACGTTTGGCAAACCGGAGGTGTATGCAAGAGATTTTCCAGCACTGCCGGATGGGATGGCTTTTGACATCTCCGGCAATATGTATGTGACTCTCCCTGCGTTTGTCAGAGACGATGGGCTTACACCGGCCAACCAGGTGATAGCGGTCGATACGGACGGTAACTGGCGCGTTTTTATCGACGACTCCGCCCAAGGGCAGAAACTTCAATTTCCAACAAATTGCGCGTTCGGTGGGTCGAACTTGCAAACGTTGTACATTGCCAATCTTGAAGGAAATCATTTTAGCAAGGTAGAGACACCATTCGTAGGGCATCCATTGTACCACCAAAGGTAAAAGTTTAAGCGGGATTGAGGACGAAGAAATCGACCGGGCTGCGGTTGCGCTTAAAGCTATCGGTGCGGAAGTCTAGTGTGCAATGACGGGTGCAGGTCGTTGACCTTTGTTGTCTTGCTGAGAAGCAGAAGCCTGACAAGGCTTTGCAACGACGCGAGGGCCTGACTGCGTTTCTGGCGCTTTTTTGGAAGTGCGGGAAAACTTGGTATGGAAACAATATAAGGAATATGAGACATTTGATCAGCATTCGGACGATCTTAGCAACCCTTTTAATTTGCAATCTGACGGGTTGCCTTGCGGTCAGCTATTTGCCCGAGAAATTGCAGCAACTTTTGCCTTCCAGCAGACGCGTAAGAGCACATGAGGTTCAGGTCAGTTATGTTCCGGGATTGATGGCGAGCAGACAACTACAGTTACCCCCGTTGTACATGCTCGTCCTGCGGCCCAGCGACAGACGGTCCACGCCACGCGTTCGGTCTGACCGGATCCATGACGTTAATAGCTTAGGAGAGTTAGGAGCTATTATTGGTTTTTCGGGGTGGAATTTCGAAGAGGGTTATTTGACAATTGCTCCGAATGATACCACGCGGGATCTCGGTCAACTCCGCGAAATGGATGCTGGAATGCCATATTTGCCCGACATTCCGAAAACGCTTTTCCACGTCGACAGGCTCTTGGAAAAGATACAGTATGCTCTTACGCTGCACTTGAGGGGAGTTGGCATTGAGACTGAGATGCTGCCTTTCTCGCTACCTGAGCCGCTTACGATGGATGCGGGCCGGCCGGGCTATGCCTTAGGTTGCGTTATAGATGATTTTTCTCTTTACAGTTTACAGCGGTATAAACAAATCAGGCTAGGTACACGGCGTATTAGTTTACCCATTCGTGGTCCAACGCGTGCTTCCATTTCTTTCTCGTTCTCCTTGTATGAGTTGCCGACAGGGAAAGTTGCGTGGCACGAGCAAGTATGGACTGTGGTTCATGACCCGGCCCGTGGTCGGGCTGTTCATAGTTACGGGACTGCCGACGACCTTATGACTGTGGCGCTGAGCCAGGCGATAGGGCAAGTCATTTACAATGCGCAGTTCCAATCTGTGTTGAGTCGTGGGCGCGGCGCGGCGCGGCACAGCGGAAATTTCACAGGCCGGGGCTTATGAAGACGGCGTTTGCAGTCTCGTGATCTTCTGTCGAACTTCCTTAGCGAAGGGGCCGCGCGGGTCCAAGCTCAGCGCTTTTTTAAAGAGGGATAGTGCTTCTCGCTTTTCCCCCGATCCGTCTAACACGTCCGCCAGACTGACGTAAGCAAATGCATAATCTGGCTGATGCAAGATTGTTTGGCGCCAGGAATCTGCGGCTGCTTTGAGTTTCCCTTCGGCAGCGAACAAATGTCCTACCCGATTGTGCAGATGTGCGGACGAGGGCTTGAGAATCAGGGCATCTTGATACGTAGTTAGTGCGGCCACGTTGTCCTCCGCGATTTCGTAGGCCCGCGCAAGTTGCACGTAAAAGCTCACTTCTGTCGGTTTTAATCGCGTGGCTTCCCGGTATTGTGTAATTGCTTGTTCTACGTCGCCGCGCGCCTCCAATGCCAAACCTTTGTGGTAATGTGCGTCGGCGTTTTGGGGTGCGACTCGGAGGGCCTTTTCCCATTGTTTAATGGCCGCGTCGAGGTTCCCTTCCTCATATAGTGCCTGCCCGCGGCGGAAATGTGGTGAAGACGCATGGTGGGCGGACTCGGACTGGCGGGACCTTTGCGCTTGTGTTCCAATTTCAGATAGCATCGCCACTTTCTTTTCAGTGTCTGGTTCTTTTGTAGCGGGCATGATGCGGTCTTGGGCGGGAGGATGTACATGCTCGAGCCGACCGCCCTGCGGAGACGTAGAGCCCTGGGTTGCTGACTGCATAACGTCACTAGCGGCCGATGGGACTTCCCGGTGCCGCGTCAGCGGTCCAATGCTACTAACCGATTTCGATCCTTCACCTATGCCCCGTGTCTTTGTCACTACTGTATCGGGAACAAGAACGTTCTCCAGGGCGGGTATTCTGGTGGGGTTGCGGGTCGACGCTGCTTTGGAAGACAATCTAGGCGCGCGTTGTTCCCAGAGCACAGTGACTGTTGTTGCGGTCTGCTCGAGGACATAGGTAGGCACGTCACGGCTCTCGAAATCAAGAACGAATCGCACATGTCTAGTATGTCGCCCGACCCTGACTCGGGCCACATCTCCGCTAGTGTATTGGTATACGCTCGCCAGGGGTGGATCAATTGTTCCCCCAATGTCGATCACAAGGCGATTGGGATTTGTTAGTGCGAATGCATGGACAAAGTCGGGCTTTTCAGAGAATCTCAAGGCGAAAGTGGTTTTGTCGCCCGTGTCAGAAAGTTCTATTTTCGCAAGTGAAAATACCCCTTCGTCGGCTGTACCCGGTTCCGCACCCACCCCTTGCAAGATTCCCAACGTGATCCCACAACACAGTATCCGCTTAATGTATGCCGGAATAATGAGTTTCATAATTGTTCTTGGTCGCGTTTTACTCGGTTGAAGCTTTAAGACGTCGGATACGAGTACGGAGGTCAGCGCATAGTGTTTCGGCCTTTTGCTGCTTTGAGCGATCTTCGAAAGCACGCATAAAGCGCACGCAAATGGGGACTGCAGTTTCGTAGGTGGCCAGGGCATCTTGATTTCTATTCAAATTCTCCAGGGCCTCGCCGTAGTTTGCGTACGCGTAGGCATAGTCCGGTGCTAATTGTGTTGTCTCATACCATTCATTCGCTGCGCCTTGCCAATCTTGCTTAGCGGCAAAGAGATAGGCGAGCCTATTATGAACGTAAGGCGCCGAAGGCACTAACTCCAACGCCTTCCGGTAGGTAGCAAATGCTTCAGCGTCTTTGTTTAAGGCTTCCAGTGCGCGGCCGAAGTGGACATGCATT
>CAYWPF010000107.1:0-14330 GCA_964460065.1 uncultured Enterobacteriaceae bacterium | reverse complement strand
CCGCGCGTCGGGCGGCAACCCCATAATCCAACTCGTCCTGGTCTTTCTCATTTTGTCCGTACCCGCGACGATGATGGGGATTACTCTCCCCACTCTCGCAAGGTACTTCACGACCGCCGGACTTGTTGGTCGCAAAATTGGCCTACTCTACGCTATTAATACAGCCGGTGCCGTTCTGGGAGCCTTTTTTACAGGCGTATTCTTCATTCGACACTACGGCGTGCATCACACAACGATGTTAATCACGGCCGTGAATTTCTTAATTTGTCTGGTCTCATTAATACAACCACGCCGCACCATGAAAAATGCACCTGGTGAAGAACTCGATTCCAGAAGTCTCGGAACCAACCCTACTTCATTCTTTGAAGGTCTCCGGTCACCCAGCTTCCTATTCTTTCCTTTCATGACGGGTTTCGCGGCCTTAGCGCTACAAGTCATCTGGGTCCGTATTCTCGTCTGTGTCGTCTCCAACAACACCTACTCCTTCTCAATCGTTCTATCTTCAATCCTCGGAGGACTGGCCATCGGCTCTTCTATCTATGCGGTGTGCGGTCCCAGTGGCAAAAGCCGGAGTGCGAAAGCCCTCACATTTGCGCTAGTACAAGCCGTCGCCGCGACGGCTATCTTGATTTCCTTAGATTTTTTCAACGAGTTACACTCGATGACTCTTGATCTGAGCCGACAGATCGCCGGAAATCATTGGTTAGCGCTCGGCCTTGTCCGGCTTGCGGCTGCAGGAATGCTCACAATCATTCCCACCATTGCCTCAGGATTCGTCACTCCATTGCTAGTCGACCTTTACCGTGACCGGGCGAATGGGTCCCCTGAGAGGGCGGCCGGCATCGTGTTTTCCGCGAACACGCTTGGAGCCGTCACTGGTGCACTTGTGGGCGGCTTCGCATTGATCCCGACGCTTGGTCTAAGTGGAGGTATGATCGCCGTTGCACTCCTCACCGCTTTCACGGGCATCTCGTTGTTAATACTGACGGCCGGCATCGGCCGAATTTTTCTCTTTTCGGGAGCCACCGCAACCGCAGTCGTTTTGGCCGCCACGTTTCTGCTTCCAAAAGAACTATATTTGATGAAATGGTATGACCGATTCGAGAACGTGGAGGGAGAGTTACTGTTTTATAGCGAGGGATCGGCCGGAACAGTAGCCGTTTTCCAGGTCGGAGACATCAAAGAGTTGGTCATCAATTGTATCGAAGAAGTGCCCACGCACCGGGATGCCATTTCCACGTTCAAAATTCTGGGACACCTACCTCTCATACTTCACCCCGCGCCGAAAACCGTTTTGGTCAACGCAGTTGGTGGAGGTATCACCTTGGGGGCCGATACAAAGCACGACGTCGACGTAGACGCCGTGGACATCGTTCCTGGAGTTCGGGATGCTATGAGCTTTTTCGCGGAAGAAAACGACCGTGTCCTTGAGAAGACAAACTGGTCACTGATAGCAGACGATGGCCGAAATTTCGTCAAGGTAGCCCCGTCCGCGTACGATGCGATTACCGCCGACGCCACCCACCCGGCCGCGGCGGAGTCATGGATGTTGTACACCTTCGAGTACTACGCGCAGGTGAAAAAAAAGCTGACTGAAAACGGCATATTCGTTCAATGGCTCCCCTTACATAACATGGCACCCACTGACTATATGTCCGTACTCCGGACTTTCCGCGAAATATTTGACCGCGAGGCCCTACTAATGTTCACAAGCCGTTACACCTTATTGGTCGGTGCCAAAAATCCGCTGGACCTTTCCGACGGACAATTGGATAGACGCTTCCAGGGGCTGAGGCCGGCCGTCCGTCAAGATCTAGAAAAAGTGGGTATTAAGACCCCAGCCGACATGCTCAAATATATAATTTTCGACGGACCTGGAATAGACTCGCTCGTCGGGAATGATTACCCAATACTAACGGACGACCATACGTCCGTAGAGTTTGCAGAACTGAACAGGATGGGTTTGTCCGGGACGATGCCCTTTATCTTGGCGCGGCTCTTACCACACATTCACCCAGAACAATTGGCCAGCAAATATCACATTGATCCTCGATTGACACGCGCACGCGTACGTTTCATGCGATCGAAGGCGATGGGCACAAACGATCCGCTTGAGCGATCCTACATGGCGATCAGAGAAGTACACCAAGCTTCATTACTTGCGCCCGCTGACACTGACATCAACTATTACAAGCAGATTTCCACACTTGAGTTCTTGGATTTGCTCCATGCTCGGTATGATGAACTGTTACGTTCGGCCAAGCCGAAAAGCCTACTATCGAAGGCCAGGCTCGCGGTGGAACTCAGGCCCGAAGTCCCGTTTGCACAAGAATTGCTCGGCGTCACTCTGCTAAAGCTCGGAGAATACGACAAGTCAGTTCCGCCTCTAGAGACTGCTGCACGCCTAAAGCCCAACGATTTCAACTATCTCTCAAACCTCGCCTTCGCGTATTAACAAACACGTCTCTACCAAAAAGCATTAGAGACTCTCGAGCTTGCGACAAAGGCGAACCCGGATGGACTCGCTGCACTAGGTATGGCGAAAGATCGTATTGAGAAAAAGTTGTACGAAGAAGGAATCACATCGAGGTAGCGTCGAGCAAATTAGACCCCGCGCGAAGAATTTTCGGCGATGAGGCTGTCTATCTCTTCCCTGAGCCGTTTCAGAACAACGTCATAACCGAAATGCCCGAGCTTCACACTCTTTTTTTTCAGGTTCACAGTCGTAGGCCCGCACCACAACCCAAGATCTGCATCGTCAGTTTCTCCCGGACCATTAACGCGGCACCCCATTACTGCGATAGTGATATCGTGGTCCTTTGCATATTCGGTCATCGCTTTCACATCTTGAGCGAGTTCCACAAATTTCTCATTCTCGACTCGCGAACAACTAGGACATGAAATTATGTTCATCCCGTTACCAAAATCTGGTACCGAGACAAAACGTCCATTTTCCGTGTCGGTAACAATTTTGAACCCGGCGGTCACTTCCTCATGCTTTCGCTCGTTCGGTAGCGTTAATGACACCCGGATTGTATCGCCTAACCCCTTCGCCAATAGCTGTTCGAACGCCACACGGCTTTTTACGATACCGTCGGGCGGCAAGCCCGCCTCGGTAACACCCAAATGCAGAGGGATCTCAGGCCTAGATTCAGAAAAACGCGTATTTGCTTCGACTACTTTTCGAGGATCTGAGTCTTTAAGCGACACGACAAACCGATCGAATTGGAAGTCTTCCATTAATTCGCAGTGATAAAGCGTAGATTGAATTAATGCCTCCATCTGGTCGCCCGGGTACTTCTCCAAGTAAGCTGGTGCAACAGAGCCGCAGTTGACACCGATGCGGAGGGCAACATCATTGTCTTGAGCAATGTCGACCAGCCAGCGAACTTTTTCAGGGATTGTCTTCCGCTTTTGAATATGGTGTAGGTGGCCCGGATTGTAGCGAATTTTGTCTACATATGCCGCGACTTGTTCCGCTACTTTGTAATTTTCTTGCAGATCCACAGAAAGGTTTGCCGAAGTCTGCGAGCGGATCTCTTTCAACGCTGCCGCCTCCTTATCATTGTCCACGGCGATCCTTACTACGCCGGCGCCGGCACTTTCCAATTGATTGACCTGTTCCACGGTAGCATCAATGTCCGTAGTCTTGGTGGCACACATACTCTGCACCACGATGGGTGTACCGGCACCTACATTGATTTTACCTATCCTTACAGAACGCGTAGGGTTTCTTTCTGTCATAGCCTCATTCGCTCCCAAATACCGTACTACTTAGTAGAGTACCTCACGCCCGTCTATGCATCAACGGCGGGAGCCATACCTCCGTATCAATTCTGGGGCAGACTTTCCGTCCACAAAAAAACGACCGCGCGCGCCCTTAGAAATAAGCCTAAGGGCCGGAAAGAATTAGGTGACACGGTCAATGCTTGACCGGCATTTGAACTATTGGGGATCCGGGGTCAGATTCAGCATGCTCTTCAAGCCGCTCTTGAATTTCCGCTATCCATCTGCCGGCTTTTTCCTCGTCTATCTCTCCAGAATCCCGTTTCCGGACGACCTCATCCACAAACCGTTCGAAAAATGTTTTCATAGCGCCCCTACACGCCCGGGCCTATCACGAATCCGGAGAATGAGCTAGGCAGCACTGGTGCATTGCGTCAGGGCACTAACGTATCCGGATTCTTCTGGTCCGCTTCCCGATACGTCAGCCTAATGATAAGTTGATAAGATGTCGGCGAAGATCGTTCAGGGAAATATAATTGCTCAATCCATTTATGACCATTTAGCCTCGGAAGTGCCCGCACTGATCGAATCTTCCGGCAGGAGACCCGTACTCGTTAGTATCTATGTAGGGTCCCACCCGGCAATAGAGGTATACATCCGGTCGCAAAATAGAATCGCTCGGCGGCTCGGTATTGAATATAGGTGGTATCACCTTCCCGATAATGCCGAAGAGACAGAAGTCTTGCGAAGGCTGGAACAACTGAATCGGGATCCCGAAGTAACGGGGATTATACTACAACTGCCCCTGCCCAGGCACCTACGACGCTCGGTCTTGGTGAATCATATCGATCCCGAGAAAGACGTCGACGGCACACACCCTGAAAACGTAGGGGCAGCGGTTACTGGCGAAATGAGAATCGGGTCATGTACCGCTCTCGCGGTGATGCGTCTCCTCGAAGCAACCGGGATAGAGATCGAAGGAAAAGAAGCCGTCATTGTAGGCCACAGCGAACTGGTGGGAAAACCTCTTAGCCTTATGCTAGTTGATCGCTTAGCTACCGTCACGATTAGTCATATTGGAACGGCACGCAGAGGGGTGTTAGCTGATCACGTGCGTCGCGCCGAAGTGCTAGTCGTCGCCGTTGGCTCTCCCGAAATAGTGAAAGGTGGTTGGATTCGGCCGGGTGCCACCGTCATCGATGTGGGAATAAACCAGGCCCATTCCGAGTTAGTGGGAGACGTTCAATTCCAGACGGCGAGCGAGCGTGCCGCATACATTACACCTGTCCCCGGTGGCGTGGGACCAGTGACGGTCTCTATGCTCATGACGAACACCGTTACCGCATTCCGAGCACAGATAGCGCGAAACACTGTGCAAACAGCATTCCAAGAAGCAACGGGCAACTAACTGATTGAAACATTATAGAGGCTCTTGCTCCAGCGCGACTGTGATCAGGAGCAATTTCCCGTTTCTGTGCACTTTGAACGATACCCTTTCTCCCGGCTTGTAATTTTGCATCGTAGTGGTGAATTCCTGAGCCGTTCGCACAATCGTTCCGCCCACCTCAACAATAAGATCCCCCGGTGGATGCCGGTTTTTATAGATGTCGTGTGCAATTGCTAACGGCATAACAAATGGTCCCGCAGGCGACATTGCTAGCACGACAATCGCCGCCTTCATCAAATCGCTCTTCTTGTCTCGCGCGGGGGAATTGACCCCCACAAATCCCGCACGATCGGCCGGGCTCCCGTCTATCACGTTCAAGACCCTTACACCTTCAGGCCCTTCTTCCGCCGTCGCAAACAAAACACCAAGGTAGGTCCGTTTTTGACTTTCAATCCCCTGCCCTCGTTCGTCCTCCGTTCGGCCCACTTCGAATGGCCTGCGGGAGCTAGTACTCCTTCTCCAGCCCTCCGTATCCAGCGGCAATTCATCCCAGTCAGTCCGGCCCGTCATCCTCTGATTCGTCGATTCCTCACCACCTCCGTCGACCACCGTTGATGGGATTTCGAGAACCTGCGGCGCCCCAACTTCCCCCGGCCTTGCAGTTTCTTCGGCCTGATTACCCTGCGCTTCTACAAACGGACATAAAAAAATTTGCATCGCAACTAACAGAACAGGAACACCGCAGAGTGCGGTCGACGCGCGCCACACCGCAAATTTTTTTAGCCTGTGCCTATGGGTCTCGTGAAGCCGGACGACTCTATTAGAATTTAGAATCGAATGATGCATTCTACTCAACAGTTTTTAATTCGGCGATGATCGTCTCAATCTCGTGGGTGCTGAGAACTTCACCAGGATTCTCCATAACCCGCACGTAACGGACAATTCCTTCACGATCAACGAGAACGTAGCCCCTATTACTCAAGCGCTTTTCGCGATCGAGCCATCCAACATAGGCTTCGATAACATCATTATCGCCAAAACTGCTCACTAATGGAAAATCGAGATCCAGCTGCTCTCTAAAGACAGACTGGGAAGCTGAATGGTTTGTGCTGATCCCGAGAACGACGGCATCCAATTTCTTTTCCTTGCGGGCAGCCTGCCCTGCCGCTAACTGGAGCATTCAGCCTGGGGTGAAATCCAACACATAGAACAGTAAAAGTACCTCTTGGTCGCCTTTAAAGCGTTCAAGACAAACCTCGGATCCATCCTGGGTCGGAAGGCAGAAGTTCGGAGCGTCGTCACCAACGTTCACAATAGCCCTTGCCGGACGAACCAGTGCTAGGTGGCACATAATCAACACGCTAGCCACTAAACAAGCTTTACTAAAAATCACGGGTCCTCTAGACACTCGCATTCCTCCTCAGATTCGACGAACCACGGAGACCGTTGCACGCAAGCTAGTAACATCCAGCGTCTGGCCGCAACCTATTGGCAACAGTTGCACATTCCCTGCAAGTGATGCAACACTACACTCCAAATAACGCACTAATTTAAGGAATCAAAATGCCAAAATCGCAATATTGTCTTATGTGCGCGTCGGAACTCTACGAAATGACCAATTACGGCGAGCCTGCGACCGGCAAATGGCCTCCGATGGTTCAAGACGAAACTTACGGTCTTGTCTTGGTATGTCCGGAATGCAAAGCGGAACATCTCACGTTCCTTGACGATACTCCAGGCCACCCACCAGTGAGACGCATTAGGATGCTCAAACCCCGCGACTAGGCCCCATACCAAAACTGGTGGCGGTTTAGACCCCGAGTTGCTGCATCGTTTTGTATTCTTTCTCGAAGAAAAATTCCGGCTCCCCCAAGGCCGGCTCAAGCTGGTCCAGCCAGGTAGCTTTGGGATCGTACTTCGCAAAGAAAGGACGTTGCACCCAATCTGAATTCCGCCCTTGTATAAATCTCAGGACGAAGACCTTCTGACCCGAGACCTCCGAGACCCCCTGAATTTCGACTTTGCCTGGACCGGCGCTCATCGACGGTCCTCGCGCCGTCCGAGCTAATCCAGACACCTCCGACACGGCTCTCCGGTAGATCGCCGCTGCCTCCGCCAACGGGACCTCAAAGTAGCGGCGAGCGCCCGTGTCACGCTCTACAAACATGTAATAAGGGACTATACCCAGTTTCACCTGTCTGCGCCAAAGCCGTGCCCAAACGGAAGCATCGTCATTAATGTGAGCCAATAAGGGGCCTTGCCCACGTATAACAACTCCAGTCGATTGGATTCTTCGAATGGCGTCGCGGTGTATCGGCGACTCGAGTTCTCGCCAGTGGTTGTAGTGCGCCATGAGGGCCACATGTTTGCCGGCACTGACGAGTTCTTCAAAAAGAAGCATCAGTTCGTCAGAATCTTGGTCGCTAGTGAAACGAAAAGGCCAATAGGTGAGCGCCTTCGACCCTATGCGTATAGTTTGTATGTGGTCAAATTCCGGTGCTAGCAAGGGCCGCAGGTACTGACTGAGGTGATGCGTTTTCATCACCATGGGATCCCCACCCGTCAGGAGTAAGTCGGTGACTTCGTGTCTCTCCGCAAGGTAGGCCTGAAGCATATTGGCATCGTTCGAATTGAACCTAAGTTCTTTGATGCCAACGAATTGCGCCCACCGAAAGCAAAAAGTGCAATAAGCATGGCATGTCTGTCCTTGGCTCGGAAAAAAGAGGACGGTTTCATCGTACTTATGCTGCATGCCAGGGACTGGCTCTCCCCCTATTTGCGGAACGTTCATCGCTTGCTGCCCGGCAGGATGGGGGTTGAGTCCTATCCGTATCTCGTCCGCGGCCTTCTTCACTTCGATCCGGTCGGCACTTCGCCTGAGCAAATTCGCCATCTTGTCAAATTGCCCTTGCGCTAGCATACCCTCCTGAGGAAACGTCAATTGGAAAATCGGATCGTCCGGGATGTTGTCCCAATCAATCAATTCGTCCAACACGTAACGATTAACACGAAAAGGTAAGACCTGAGCGACGACGTTCATTTTGAACCGCTGTTCCGTTGACAGTCGGTCTAGCTGCGGGATCTGATCGAGGTGGCGCTCATTGTAAACCTTAAATTTAGGCGCAACCGGCTCAGGTGTGAGAGCAAAGGGGACGGATTTCGGGATTTGGGCAAGTTCGTTTGAGCGTTCGTTCAGCATAAATTCGCCTTGAGAGGGTAGATACGGCTTAGGCGGCCAACATGCACATTAAAAGCCAAGCCAACAGATTAGAACAGAAGATACGGACTGTAGAGAGAAATAGAGCAAATGTCAACGAAAAACGATAAGTAGCGAAGGTCACCTAACCGTTATTCTCGAGAGAATGTCATACTATCCCGAACTAGTTTTAAAAAGCCAGATTATTGGAATATCCTCAACTGTGCGGCCACCTATGCGCTTCCCTTTCTATCTGCCAAGTCCACAACTTTAGAGGATTCCCCATCACGAAACCAGGTGATTAGCCGGTCCGTCGCTTCTAACATGTCTGTACACCACCGGTCTACAAAGTCGTCCGGTAACGTACGGTCTAATGGGATCGCTTCACTCGCAGCTAAAGCCTTGGCACCGTCAAAGCCAACATAGGCAATCCGCGCCGTTAGCTCTTCGGGAGGTCTCTGAAAGGCCGATCCCGGAAGTATCGCTACCCCAGTATCTCCCAGCAACTGGTCGCAGAATGACGCACTGTCACGGATACCACGCCGGGAGAGTTGGCTCGCATAGGGCGAAAAATCCGGGAACAGGTAAAAGGCACCGGATGGCTTGTGAACTCTTACTCCGACATCTTGCAAACGACGGGCGCATCGCGTTCCTAATGCGGACAAAATCCGACGTACATGGAGAAGGTATCGTTCAATCTCGAGCCCATCCTGGAAGGCTTTCACGGCCGCATATTGAATAGGAGCACTCACAGATGTGTACGTCTCACTGGCTACCGCCGCCATCGATTCCATCAGCCACTTCAAATCCGGAGGGAAGGTGAAGGTCCCCAACCTCCAACCTCCGGCCCCACACCATTTCGACAAGCCCGAGCTAATAACTGTACCCTCAGGATAAAAGCGAGCAACTGACACATGAGATCCCGTGTGGTGTAGTTGTCCATAGATCTCATCTGACAGCAGAATAACACCAAATTTTCTGGATACTGCCGCAATTTCTTGTAATTCTTGTGCGGTGTAAGTGCCTCCCTCTGGATTGCCTGGATAATTTAGGACAAGTATACGAGGACGGTCCGGATCTGCCTTGCATATTTTTTCCAACCGGCCTGGTGTCACCCTCCAATTTTCCTCGAACGTTGTCTGAATAAGATTGACCGTCCGTCCCAAAATCCGGGCCTGTGGCACATACGAGACCCACGCCGGTGAAGGAACGAGAAGTTCACCATAAAATGCGAGCTGTAAAAGGAACATTAGCTCCTTCGAACCCGGACCAACCAAAACGCCCTCCGGACTAGCATGGACTCGATCTTTCGAGTGATGAAAATTGGCTACCGCCTCTCGCAAAGCAGGCAGCCCCATGACAGGCAAGTAGTCTTTCTGTGCGGCATTGTGCTTGAGCGCGTCAACGACCACGAGAGGTACAGGGAACGGCGATTGCCCCAAGCCCAACCGGTATATACGCCTGCCCTCGAGCCGGAGACGGTTGGTTTGCTCGTTTATGGCGAGCGTTACGGATTGCTGTAGGCCTCGAACATTCAAGTTGAGGCTCCCGCTCTTCTGGTGCTCTGTATTCCCCAAAACGTCCTCCCGCAACCCGCGCCCAAAAAGCTTTCAGCGATCAGCCCAAAACAGCAACGTCTTACTAAAGATAACTCCTAACGATCACAAAGACAAACCAGTTTTTGTGGAAGAGGAAACTTTGGCCACACACAAAACTGTGCAGCTAACCGGAGAGAACGGAAACGACGGCTCCGAAGCCGGGCTTGCCCACGACCGACTTTTGGCCTACCTCTAGCAGCAAGAGGTATCTTGATGGAAATTCCGACTACATTCCACGTCAAAAAAGCGGATACTCAAATCGCATTAGAAGGTCTTCTCTCGGCGCCAGTGAGCGCGACCGCAGGTGCGGTCATCTGCCATCCTCACCCACTTTATGGTGGGGAAATGCGTAACAACGTCGTAACCGCTTTGACTGAGGCTTTTGATGGGTCCGGCATGGCCACGCTACGCTTCAACTTTCGAGGCGTCGGGAAAAGCGAAGGTTCCCACGACGAAGGCAAGGGAGAATGTGACGACGTAACCGCTGCCGTAACTTTCCTACAGGCGCAATGTTCGCTGACAGAAATATTAGTCGCAGGATACTCTTTCGGTTCGGTGGTAGGTTTGCAGGCAGGAGCAAAAGACGAACGAGTTGACGCCTTAATCGGACTCGCCTTCCCTTTGAATTTGCGCGATCCGGCATTTCTTATGGATGTCAAGAAACCCGTATTTCTAGTGAGTGGCACCAGAGACGACTATTCGCCGATTGAAGACCTGAAACAAGTAGTGTCTAAGATGTCTGTACCCGCCAAGCTCCAAACCATAGATGGGGCCGACCATTTCTTTATGGGTCGTGAAAAAGAAATAACGGCCACGATCAAAACGTTTCTTGAACCATAGGCGGGGCTTTGTGATAATCTACCACTGACGCCCGGCATTGATCTGTTCGTCCGGTGGAGTGTAGACTCTCCGACTTTCAGTCACCGGCTTTCGAGAGGCCTCCTCCGTCAGGCCGAGCAGATCGAAGACGCTTTCTAACATCGTAGAAAGGTCTTGGAGAATTGATCGCCACCTCAATTATCTCCTCGAGCGCGGATTTGAGGTTCCTTCCGTTCTTCACGTAGATTCGCTCGAAAATATCTAAGTCTTCTAAATACATGGAAAATTGAAGGACGACCGCGTTATTAAACTCAATAGGCTCGGAATTGACATCAAGAGCTTCTTGCCCAGTTACCCATGCTACGTCTTTCTTCAAATCCTGAAACAACTGTTTCCGTTTGGTAAGGACAAAAGCAGGATCAGCACCCGAGTCATAGAGGAGGAGCAGCTGTTGGCGGGCATTTTCGAAAACCCTTGAGAGTTGCAGTTCCCTAGCCCACGAGGCACGTGCGGCTCGCGCGTCGGAGCTGGAAAATCCGTTCTCTTTCTCGAAAAATCCGATCGCTCCCCGATGCCCGGCAAAATTGGCCAGTGATTCGTTAAACGCGGTTTGGCCTCGAAAAAAAAAAGAACTGTGAAACAACTCATGTAGTATAACGTTAGCGAGGGCGACGTCGTCGTGAAAAAGTAAGGACGGCAAAACCGGGTCTGCAAACCAACCCAGGGTGCTGAACGCGCTAGCCGTCCGGACATAGGTATCGTACCCCTGTTCTATTAGACTGTGCGCCGCTTCCGTCACCGTTTTACGATCAAAGTACCCGCGATACCCTACCCGCCCAACTACAGGAAACCACCACGTGTACAATTCCAAGCGGCTCTGTTCGGCCGCCGTCAACACATAAAGGGTCGGCGACTCGCGTAGCCGGGATAGGCTACTATAACTATCCCCTACTTCGAAACCTAGGTCTTGGTCAGCGAATCTACGCACGCGCAGTATTAACTTCAGTTTTTCCTGCACTTTGGTATCTAAGTTGCCCGGCTCACTCAGAACCTCAGTTATGGGTCTACGGTTCCACAATATCTTAGCTTCCTCGATAGCGAGCCGCGCAACATACACTGGCGAGCATCCGGAATAGCCAAACAGGACCGCGACTATAATCAAGTACCAAGAGTATACAAAAAAGGTTGGACGTACCGTTTCACACGCCTCCTATTTTAAAAGCTCACTAGCTTGACCACTAGCGTATTGCAAATTATACAGGCGCCAATAAATCCCTCGAGTCATCATTAATTCTGCATGCGTGCCCACTTCTCGGAGTTCCCCCTTATGCATGACCAGTATACGATCCGCGTTTTGGATCGTAGAAAAGCGATGCGCTATAACAAGGGTGGTCCTGTCCTTCATCAACTTCTCAAGCGCGTCCTGTATGAGAACTTCTGTTTCCGGATCCACACTGGAAGTCGCCTCGTCCAAGACCAAGATTCGTGGGTCAGCTGCCAGCGCCCGGGCGAACGACAATAATTGACACTGTCCAGCCGACAGATTCGAACCTCTCTCGTGCAAATGCTCTCTGTACCCGCCAGGAAGCGAAGATATGAAGCCGTCAGCATTTACGTATTTGGCCGCCTTTTGAAGCTCCCCCAATTGCAGATCCTCTCTCCCAAGGCTCAGATTGGTAGCAACGTCACCCACAAAAAGGAAAACATCCTGGAGAACTATCCCTACCGTTCTGCGCAGGCGCTTCAGTTCCCAAGCACGGATGTCAATTCCATCCAACAAAATGCTGCCCTTCTGAATATCATAAGACCGATTAAGAAGTTTACTGATAGTCGTCTTCCCGGCCCCAGTCGCTCCCACTATAGCTAAGCTCTCTCCAGGATCTACCGAGAAAGACACATCCTTCAATATCCATTCTTCCTCGTTATACGCAAACCACACATGATCGAATTCTATTCGTCCGCGAACGTTCTCGACGTGCTTAGGTGTATTCGGAGACGAAACTGCAACTGGAGTATCCAAAAGCTGAAATACACGCTCTATAGCAGTCATTGCCGACTGCATAGTCGTATATTTTGTGCTGAATTCTCGAATCGGCACAAAAAACTTCTTCATATACTCAACGAACGCGACTAACGTGCCCAACCCGACAAGTCCTTGCCCGACCTGCCCGGCCCCGTACCACAGCATGAGCGCGATGCAAATAGCGCTGGTGGCCTCAACAATAGAAAAAAGACTCGCCTCATATATGTTGGAAAGATGGTTGGCGTCACGGTGATCACGGTTTCGTCTGTCAAACTCATCCAACATTTTTGGCTCTTGCGCGAAGGCCTGCACAACCAAAATTCCTGACAGAGGCTCCTGAAGAAACGCATTGATCCGAGCCAGCCGTTCCCGTATCGCCCGATAGGTTACTCGCGTGCGGGACCTAAAAAAATTCAGAGCGAACAAGAGCGGGGGCAACAAAGCCAGGGTCACCAAAGACAGGTAGAAATCAATGGACATCATGATGACAACGATCCCCGTCAAGGTCAGTATGTCCATAAAGATGGTTAGCGTCCCGGCAGAAAACGCTTCATTGATCGCGTCAACGTCGGTAGTCAACCGTGTTACAAGTCGTCCGACCGGATTGCGCTCAAAAAAGCTCGCAGGCAATTCTTGCACGTGCGAAAACAGGTCTTGCCGTAAGTCTGCAAGACTTTTTTGCGCGACGGCCATAGTTGCCTGGAACTGAACGTAAAAAAATAAGAATTCACCCGCTAGAGCCAGGGCAAACAACAGGGCCGTTTGCGCAAGCCCAACTGGGTCCCCGTTTTGCATATGCCAATCTACAGCGACCTTGAGCAAGTACGGTTGGGCCAACATGCACGCAGAGGTTAAGGGTAGGCACAGTAACGCTAGCGCAAACTGGCCGCGATAGGGCTTAACGTAGTACCACAACCTTCGAAGAAGTTCGACGTCATAAGTGTTTCCGAGATCTCTCTCGCGGCCCTCTTTCACAATTGAGCAAGCTCCTCTTCGAGAGCTTGATACTGAAACAGTTCAGTGTACACACCTTTCAAGTCGACAAGCTGGCTGTGAGTACCCATCTCCGCTATCTCTCCATTTTCCAGTACGACTATCAAATCAGCGTCACGAACGGCAGACACTCTATGTGATATAATTAGAACCGTTTTCTCCTTAGTGCTATTTCGCAGAGCCTGCAAGATATTTCGTTCAGTTTCCGTATCGACGCTAGATAACGCGTCGTCAAGAATCACAATTGGAGTATCCGCTAGCAATGCCCGAGAAAGAGTAAGACGCTGCTTCTGGCCACCCGAGAGTGTCATTCCCCTCTCACCAATAACCGTATCGTATTCCCTTGGAAATTCCTGTATTTCCTCCGCGACGTTGGCCAGGGCCGCTGCCCCCCGAATGGCACTCAAATCAACATTTTTTTGTGAGAACGCAATATTGTCGCTGATTCGGGTCGAAAACAAAAACGGATCTTGTGGGACATATCCGATATATTGCCTCAACTCCGCAAGGGTAAAACCCCTAATATCACGGCCATCAATCTTGATCGCGCCAGCGGATACATCGAACAAACGGGGGAGTAAATTGACT
>CAYWPF010000106.1:0-10044 GCA_964460065.1 uncultured Enterobacteriaceae bacterium | reverse complement strand
CAATGAAAGGGCCTCAATTGACGGAACACCAAAGGATCGCACGTAGCAATATGACACGTGAGGAAAAGATCAGACGGCAAGAAAATGGAAATATCGACTACATGATGAAAATTCATGAACGCATAGAGGAAGTCGTGAAAGATCCGACCACGGCAGACGCCCTGAAGCCCTGGTATATGTTTATGTGTAAGAGACCTTGCTTTCATAACGAGTATCTACCGACCTTCAACAGACCCAACGTTCATTTGATCGACACTCAGGGTAAAGGCATAACCGAAATCACAAACAAGGGGCCTGTGTTCGAGGAGAAACAATATGAACTTGACCTTCTCATTTATGCAACAGGTTTCGAGGTACAGAAAACCGGCATTTACAATGAAATAAAGGGACAGGAGGGCGTGGACTTAGAAGATAAGTACCGCACTGGGATTCGCACCCTTCTCGGCATCCATTCGCAGGGTTATCCTAATTTGTTTATCATGGGAGGATACCAGGCATCGTTTCAATTCAATCTCACCGACATGCTCCAATCTCAAGGTGATCATATTGCCGCCTGCATAAATCATGTAAGAAGCGGCAACTATTCTTCTATCAACGTAAAACCGGAGGCGGAGGAATGGTGGGTCCAAGAAGTCATACATCACAGGGGCAAAACGAGCCGGAACCAGGATTGTACGCCCGGTTATTATAATTTCGAGGGCGAATCTCAGCGGCGACAAGACGGCAACTACAACGGCGGATTCCCGCAATATGTGAACCATCTCAAGCAAGTACAATCAAGAATGAGCGAAAACTTTGTTTTCACCGGGAGGTAGAGCGGACATGAGCTACGACACATTCACTATCGAGCACACAGGACCAATTACAACGGTTTCCTTCAATCGTCCTGCAAAACTGAACCCTCTCAACGAAAAAGTCATGCGTGAATTATTAGCGATTACTTTTGAACTCCAGGAGAATGTAGACGCACGTATCATTGTTTTGACGGGAAAAGGACGTTCCTTTAGCGTCGGGGCCGACATGACCGCACTCTCTGCAGGCACGACGACGGAAGCGCAGGCCAAACAAACGGACAGTGACCGACTGCGTATGGGCAAGATAGGCTGGCGCGTTATGGACGAATGGGAGCGACTCGACCAAATTACCATCGCGGCAATAAACGGGTTCGCGGTGGGCGGTGGTGTATCGCTCGCAATGGCTTGCGATTTTCGAATCGCCGCGAAAGGAGCCCGGCTGTGGCTCCCGGAGGTACGGCTCGGCGTTCCTTACATGTGGGGCTCAATCACGCGGATGATCAACCTCATCGGCATGGCAAAGACAAAAGAACTCGTAATGACCTGCGACGAAGTCACCGCGGATCTGGCATTAGAGCTTGGACTCCTAAACCAAGTAGTTGCGCCCGAAGAACTCTTAGACGCAGTCCAAGCCTTCGCAAGCAAAATACTCAACAAGCCGCCAATGGCACTACGTCGCACCAAAGAATTTTTCAAGGCGTTATCTACTAATAAGTCTGGAGACATCACGTATGCAGATGCACATCTCGGTCTCGCCTGCACTCTGAGTGATGACATGCGTGAAGCCGTGGCTGCGTTTCAAGAAAAAAGAGAGCCCGAGTTCTCAAATCGGTGACTCAGAGAATGTCCAAATATTCGATTGCCGGACTGGGCGTCACCAGACAAGGCATAATACCTAACACTAGCGCCGACCAACTCACGTGGGATGCCATTGAGCTCGCGTTAGCCGACGCCGGGATAGAAAGACGCTCTGTCAATGGCTATGTATTCCAGCCGGGATTCGGAGAACCCGTCTCGGGTAACGGGGCGGCACGTGCAGGCCTTGGAGCACACTCTACACTCGAAATAAATTCAAGTGGGGCAACGGCGAACCTGACCTTGAGCGCTGCAATCGGGCTAATAGAGTCGGGGACAGCCGAGTACGTAATGTGCACTCACGCTACGAACGCTCGTTCGCAGAGAGTGACTGTCGGTGCTGAAACAAGTCGCAAGACGAAGGATCCCTATGCCCTGTACGGGCTTTTTTCACCTGGGGCGCAGGGAGCTCTCATGGCGCAGGCGTATCTGCATAAATACGATAGGGACACCACGGACCTTGCCGAAGTTGCGGTAGCCTTACGAACGAACGCCGAGGCGCGCGACGACGCCTACATGTCACACAGGCCTATCAGCGTGGACGATCACCAAGCCTCTAGATTTATAGTTAGGCCGCTCCGTCTGCTAGACTATTGCTTAGTCACCGATGGCGCGATTGCCTTCCTAGTTACTACTGCGGAGCGAGCTTGCGATCTGAAGGCCAAGCCAGTGCACCTTCTCGGGCTAGGGGCTACCCACGACATCGAACAGGCGTACTCACGGACCGCCGGCTCCGTGGTTGGGCCCGGAGACCTTAACGTCCACTCGGCACGGACAAGGGCATTAAACACAGCAGGACTAGCATTGGATGACATCAATGTATTTCAGTTTTACGATGCTTTCACGATTATGGTGCTCCTACAAATAGAGGCGTACGGGCTCTGTCAACCGGGGGAGGCAGGAGACTGGATACGTGCGGGAAATTTTCTGTGGGATTCCAAAGTACCTTGCAACACATCTGGCACACTGCATTCGTGGGGCTATGTCCAGGGGTTCACTCACATCGCGGAGGCGATCCGGCAACTCCGGGGAGAGGCCGGCCCAACACAAGTGCAGGATGCTCGCACAGCGCTCGTTACGAACGTGGGGATTACTGGTTCCGGAATGGCCCAGTCCGTCTCCGTTTTAGGAGCATACCAAACGTCATGAGCAAAGACGACGAATCAACTACAATAGAGAAGCTCGTGAATCCGGAACCCCCCGCGCGTGTCGTGCCGAACGCCGACCGTCCGTTTTGGGATGCTATCGACACCGGGACCTTGGTACTTGCAGAATGCGCTTGCGGGGCACGTTACGCTCGCATTCAAGCCTGCCTGCGTTGCGGAGCCACTGCGGCAGAAATGTCGTGGACACCGGCCTCGGGCAATGGCACGGTGCGCAGCTTTATCGTTTTCGACAAGTCCTACCATCCTTATTTCGCCGAAAGTATCCCATACGTCGTCGCGGCAATAATCCTCGAGGAAGGTCCTGAAATTGTAACCAATGTAGTGGACATCAATCCGGTGGCCGTCCGGATCGGCATGGCGGTCCGTCTAGTCGTGCGGAAGCGTGGCAAATACTCGTTGCCATTCGCGTCAGCGAACGTTTAAAAATACGAAAATGCCTACCACGCGCATGAGACCGAAGGCTATTCCTGACACGGAAGACGCCCCCAACCGATGTCACGCCCGAGTACAGAATCGGCGTGGGCGCGATTCGCCGTATTCAAGCCTCTCCTCTTTCCCAGTGAGCCACACAAGACCTTCTATTGCAGCTACCCATCTTCTTGTACCATCGAGTCGAAGCCTCTCGAAGGCGGACTTCGGACACGCACTATAAGGACCGGGCCCGTAATAATAGTTCAAGAACGTACTTTTGGATGGGAAAACCCCCAAGGCCAGGGCCACGATTAGACGATTTATACTACTGAAATACAACGACGCCTCGGGGTAATTGATCGCATTCCCTCTTAGCTCTAGATATATCCCCCTCCACTAATTTCTAGGGCACTCCTCAAATAACCGTCACGAGGAAAACGCAGCTCAAAGACCCTCCTGAGCCGTTGAGTACAAACACCACTGATTCTATGATCGATTATGAAACGACAACACCAAATCAAAAATGGCGGAAGGCAGGACTAAGCATATGGGCCGACACGGAGGAATCTACCAGGGAATCGTCAGGGACAACCGAGATCCAGAAAAAAAACTTCGACTTAAGGTAGAGGTTTTTGAGGTTCCCGGTGTCGCGGATTGGGCACTACCCTGTTTAACGGCGGGCCAGACAGCCATTCCCGGGATCGGGCAAACCGTGTGGCTTCTATTCCAAGCCGGAGAAGCCAATCGACCGGTATGGCTAGGTATCTTGCCGCAAACCGAGGACGGATAAAGGCCGATCCATTTCTACAACCCGTACTCAGCGCTGGGACTCGAACAGATACACTCGTCCCACGTTGACTTCACCCATAATATGCTGACCGGGAGTACTCATTGCAAACTCGGGTATCCCATCGTCATTAAGATCACCCGGGGAGAGAACTGTATATCCGAATTTTGAACCCTGGTGTCCCCATGGATTATCAAGCGTCATCAAGTGACGACCATCGCGGCCATTATATACAAAAACCTCGCCTTGAATGTCGAACGCGTCGACGGCTTGGAATGGGGCACCAACAATTATCTCGGGTACAGAGTCTGCGTTAACGTCCATGGCTGTAGCGATGGCCCAGCCAAAACCAGCATGTTTGCGTGGGAACGGGTCTCTCAGCGTATAAATGAGTTTTCCGTCCTTGCCACTAAGTGCATAGGCTATTCCTTGGCCGGGGTAAGGACCCACATCATGATATGGCGCACCAACAAGCAGATCAGAGGTCCCATCCTTATTCAAATCACCGGCATTTATGATTCGCCATCCGAATGTCGCCCCTTCGGAAGGTTCCGGATGGTTTAACGCTAGCAATAAACTACCGTCAGCACCACTAAAAACATATCCACGCCCTTGAACCGTTAGCCCTTCGACCGTCGTGTAGGGCGCTCCTATTGCAATATCCGGCACACCGTCCTGATTCAAATCGCCTGCACTGTTAACGTACCAACCGAATGCCGCTTCCCCCCCCTGTCCCCCTGAGGGAGTAAGTGTATATAGAAGCGACCCATCAGCACCGCTGTACACATAAGCGCGGCCCTCGCCGTCCTGTGCATAAGCCCCTACTACCAACTCCGGTACGCCGTCCCCGGTGAGATCGCCTAATCCGGCAACAGACCAACCAAACCCTGCGCCGACCTGAGGACTTTCAGGAGCGAGCGTCATGAGATAACTCCCATTTTTTCCATTGAGTACGTAGGCTCTGCCGCTCTTTTCCTGTCCAAAAGCGCCGATTAGTAAATCCGTAGTCCCGTCGCCATCTATATCCCCAGCGGAGGCAACCGCACAGGCGAAAGCGGCGGATTTCTGCGGAAAGGGATGGTCAATCACGTAAAGAAGCTTGGCTGCGTCCCCGTCGAAAACAAAGGCTCTACCTTGGTGGTCAGAGTTCTCCCCCGATTTAGCGTTCCCTCCAATACCGACTTCCTTGCCAGTCATGCCTTCTTTTGCATAAGGCTGATCGTATGCACCGACTAAATAGTCTGGCACACCATCTCCAGTTATGTCCTCAAGCATAGCCAAAGACGTCGAAAAACTGGAGAACCGAATGCGCACGGGATTGTCCAATATTTTAATATTCGGACCAGCAACCGCGTGCCTGTCGGGTAGTACAATACCCACGACAAGTAGGTACAAAAGAATTTTCCAAGTGATATTCACGCACCTCGCTCCAAGCATCCACGAACTCCCTTTCTCCGTAAATTTCTTTCAGTTTAAATGTGCCCAACGCTCCACGGTCGCGACCAAGGCCAAATCGCCATCCTGAAGACGCCCTTAACTTAAGAACTGGCTATGCCTCACCAAGAATAGCCCCGCAATTATCCAATTTAAATCTGCGCGGCAGCTTCTACTATTGACGCCACGCTGTCGAGGCAACTATCCACGCTCCCAGTGGCTATCGATTGTGCAAATGGTTGGGAAAACAAGACGAGGCGATTTGCCCCGGCCTCAGAGTAAGCCCGCATTTCGTCCACCGAGAGGCTCCCAGCTTTCGGATCGACAAAGGCGGACATATGTAAAGCATCAGCGTTCCTTCCAAATTCTTTTGCCATTCGCCGTATGGATTTTACCTTGCCTTCGTAGTCTTCAGGGTCGTTTGCTAGAGGACACCATCCATCGTACGTTCTCGCAACCCGCTCCAAGGCCTTGGGAACGTGCCCGCCAAGATAAATGGGAGGCCCCAAACTCTGAACGGGCTTGGGGTCGCAATAAACCGGCGGAAATTGGACCATCTCGCCATTGTAACTCGGTTCTTTCTGAGTCCAACACGCACGTAGCGCCTCCGTAGTTTCGCGGAGCCGTCTCCAACGTAGCCGAAAGTTAGTTCCCATAATTTCAGTCTCTTCTCGGAGCCAACCAGCGCCTACTCCGATCATCGTTCGCCCGGCAGAATACAGATCCAACGTCGCAATCGCCTTTGCGGTAATCAGCGGCTCCCGCTCCGGAAATAGACAAATACCCGTCGCCAATTTTAGCCGGGTAGTGGCCGCTGCCGCCATCGTTAAAGCGATAAATGGATCAGCCCAACGGTTATAATGCTCAGGGAGGGTTCCGCCGCCTGGCACCTCGGTCCTGAATCCAACTGGGATCACCGGGTGTTCAGGTATCCAAAGAGACTCGAAGCCCAGGTCCTCGACTCTCTTTGCAATTCCACTGATATCCTTCGTTTCTACAGTAGCGGGCACCAGAATGCCTATATCCATACACCTTCCCCCTGTTTCGACGATCCGTTCCTACACCCCCGGAAAGCGCCATATCAAAAATAAGGAAACGGGTGGGGCCCGATGGGCCCACCCGTCAGAATTTCATCCGAACTGCTTATGCGCTTCGGACGATACGCCCCGGACGCGCGTCCGTCTCCTTACCGTTTTGTTGAACGACTTGGCCACTCACGTATGTCCGCTCATACCCTTTGGCCGTTTGCATCAAACGTGGCATCCCCGCGGGGAGATCGTAAACCATTTCAGGGTGCGAGACGTTCAAATTTTCATAATCGATAACATTAACATCAGCCTTCGCTCCGACTTCCAACGTGCCACGATCCCGCATACCAAACAACCGAGCACCGTCGTGTGTCAGTTTCTTAACTACAAATTCCAGCGGCAGCCGTTGGGGGTCACCTGCGGCTTTATCACGAGCCCAATGTGTTAATGCATAGGTCGGTACACCGGCGTCGATAATTTGTCGGACGTGTGCGCCAGCATCGCTTCCTCCCATGACAGTGATAGGATCGCAAATGAGTTCGTGCAGGGGCTCTGCGTTACCCTCAGCATAGCCGGCTGCAGCGTACATGAGGAACGCCCTTCCGTTTTGCTCCATCATCAAGTCGTAAACTACCTCGCGAGGGTTGCGGCCTTCCTTACGCGCGATTGAGGAAATGCTTTTGTCCGCACTTGGTTCGTAACTCAGCTCTTCGCCCATCGGGTATGTGCGGTCCCAGACTCGTTCGTTCTGGTACAGCAAGGACATGCCTGTCGTATTCGGATCTTTTTCACTTACCAGCCTTTCTCTTAGGCTCGGATCACGCAGCGCCGCCATTTTTTCATCATGGCTTAATTTCTTGAGGGGTTGAAAACTCGGCAAGTATTCGAAGGGATTGTCGCCTTGAAAACTAAACAGGACACACACGGGTCGAGCAAACACCATTGGCGTTATTTGTACGCCACCTTCTACTGCTGCAGAGCATTTTGCCATGACCTCACGCCACTGCTCCGGATACGTATTGTTCTGCGCAAGCAAAAAAGTCAGCGGACAACCGCTCGCTCGCGACACACGTATCATCATGTCGATCTCGGGCAAAAGATCTGGGGCCTCGCCTGCAATTCCGCGCGGCACCATTTCCAGTATACCTCGGCCGGTTGACCGAACGGCCTGCGCTATGCCGATCAACTCCGCCTCGGAGGCGTAGGTGCCCGGAACAGGCTCTCCGTCGTTCGCCGTGTGGACCAGGGTGCGAGAACTCGAAAAACCCAAAGCTCCGGCTAGGACGGCTTCTTTAACTATGAACGCCATCTTCGCTATGTCCTCGTCCGTCGCGGGTTCATTCTTAGCCCCACGTTCACCCATTACAAAAGCGCGAACGGCTCCGTGAGTTATCATCCCGCCCGCATCCAGGGTCCTTGGCATCTTTTCTAAAACATCCAAGTATTGAGGAAAAGTTTGCCAACCCCAGGGGAGCCCAGCAGCCAAAGAGGGTGCGGGTATATCTTCGACACCTTCCATTAGCCCTATTAACCAATCGTGACGATCCTCGGTCGCCGGCGCAAATCCTACGCCACAATTACCCATTACCACAGTAGATACTCCGTGCCACAGGGAGGGAGTCATCAATTCATCCCAAGCAACCTGGCCATCATAATGGGTGTGCGCATCGACCCAGGCAGGAGTCACCAGTAGGCCATCGGCATCGACAGTTTCCTTCGCATCGCCCAAATCTTTACCAACCTCAGCGATCTTACCGCCGGCTATTGCCACATCGCCCCTAAAAGCCGCCTTACCAGTCCCGTCAACAATATTTCCACCACGAATCACTACATCATGCATAAAGTCTCCCCTCCCTTACCGGTTTCTATACGTCGTACACCGGCGTGAGCCCAACAATATAACGGGTTAGACCGCCGCATGGCAACAGGTTGACCCGAGAGGGCCCACGCTCTGCTCATATAGACGATCCCTGGCCATGAAGGGGTTGCGAGGCCTCCTCGGCAAAGCTACGTAGTGTTCATTGAAATACTCCGCCGATTGTTTTAGGTGGCACATCTTTTTACACGGTTGAAAGAACCGGACCTAAGGAGGCAAAAATGAGCGACACTACATACCAAGGAGCGTGCTTCTGCGGTGCAGTCCAGTTGGAGGTGACGGGCGCACCGGCCGCAATGGGCTACTGCCATTGCGAATCCTGCCGGCACTGGTCGGCCGGGCCAGTTAATGCGTTCACCCTATGGGCCCCCGAATCCGTCAAAGTGACAAAAGGCAGTGACAACATTGGAACATACGCGAAGACCGACAATAGCCACAGGAAATGGTGTCAAAGCTGCGGCGGCCACATATTTACGGAACATCCCAGCATGGGCCTAACCGACGTTTACGCGGCGGTTATCCCGGATTTCCCCTTTACCCCTGGCGTTCACGTATTTTATGGCGAAACCGTACTCCGTATCCACGACGGCATTGTCAAGCAGCAGGACGTCCCATCAGAGATGGGGGGATCGGGCGTAGAACTCCCCGAGTAAATAGTAAATCGTTTCTATCTGTGGGTCCCGTCTTGAGAGGGCGGGACCTGCAATGCGCTTTTCCGGTCGACAGATAAAATTCCTTGAGCCATTCGTCCTGGTCCGCATGGAACCCTGGCGTTCGTCGTCTCAATTTCTAAGCGGTATTATAGAGCAGAAATGTCGCTTATTCTGATATCTCTCCATACCAGAACATTCTTCACACTGGTAATCTCGTGCGAATCTCCAACGTTTCATCCTCTACAATTTCCTGAATAACAGGTACCCATTTCTGCCACTCAGGGTCGGTGGCCGCCTTATCCAGGGTCGATTGTACCGCATTGGCGTCGGGCAACTCCCAAACATCAACCACTGTATTCATGCGCCCAATAGAATTGAAATAACTACCCAACAACTTCCAATCACCTAATCGATGTAGCACTGGCGCTACGCCCTGTAGCAGCTCCGTGAACCTTTCAACAGTTCCAGACTTTAACTTCACACTCGCGAACAAATAGACCATTAATCCCCCTCCTTCGTTCAATCTCTCTCTCGCCTATACTAAATTGACTCTATCCAGAAGCCTTGCCGGTCGGCGACGTCGAGTAGGCACGACAGATTAAGTAGAGATAAACAGCATCTAACTCAAAGAGCCGGTCGAGAGTCGGTGTATACGGAAGTTCTTCCGCCTCTCTTTTACACCACGCCGCGTCTTCACGAGAGTCCGGGCTTGGGTCTCACCTTCAGGGGAACTCGAGTCAATCCCACCAGTCTATTATTATTCGTCCACTCAAAATCGCCAACAACCTCAAAAGACTCATAACGCGCCAGGAGTTCTTCAAGTGCAACGCGAATTTCCAGCCGAGCAAGGTTTGCCCCTAAACAGAAATGCGTCCCAAGTCCGAACCCAAGATGGAAATTTGGCTTTCGTCTCACATCAAAACGGTATGGGGAGGCAAATTCCCCCTCGTCACGATTCGCTGACATTTCCCATACTGTGACCTTGTCGCCCCTCCTGATGGCTGTACACGATACCGCCACATCCCGCGTGGCCGTCCAAC
>CAYWPF010000105.1:0-24882 GCA_964460065.1 uncultured Enterobacteriaceae bacterium | reverse complement strand
CCGGTTCCTGAAAAAGACCGCGAAAGGGCGATGCTCACTATGACGCGGACGGAAGCCATACCCTATGATTCTATGAAGGCAGGCATGCCATGGGATTGGGTGACGTTTCCAGAGTTCTTGGATAGTGTAGACAGAACGCCGAAAGGGCTGAACATACTCCCGTACGTGCCCATTGCTCCGATGATGGTTTGGGTTATGGGTCGAGACGAAGCTAAGACCGGAAGGATGCCGACTGACGCTGAGCATCAGAAGATGGTGCAGATGCTGCACGAAGGTATGGAGGCAGGAGCATGCGGCTGGTCAGCGCAACGTTTTGGAGAGGATAGTGTTCAGTGCGATTATGATGGCACGCCGATGCCTACCGACATAATGCACCAGGAGACATGCGTCGAGTTGGCGAAGGTACTCTCCGACCGAAACGCTGGCTTTATCCAAATGTCTCTAATACCAAGTGTTGCCGGTTTTGACGAAATTGAGAAGGCCTATGAAGAGCTTGCTCAAGTGAGCGGGCGCCCTATTCTCTACAATGCTATTCAGGCCAACGATATGGACCCTGACCGCCACCGTCAATTGATGAATTGGATCGGTAGGGCTAGGGAAAAAGGGTTACGTATTTATGGGCAGCTAGTTTCGACTGACGCTGGGTTCACGTTCACGTTCCATGACTGGAATCTATGGGATGATGACCCTGCATGGCGAGAGGCTACGCTAGGGACGGTTGAAGAGCGGAAGTCTAAACTTGCCGATCCGACCCGACGCGCTTCTTTGAAGAATGACCCGACCGGGGCGGTCACCAATTCGTTTGACAATATTATGATTCTCGAGGTGAAGCGGGAAGACATGAAGCATCTTGAGAATTTGACTCTGCGTGAAGCGGCCGAAAAAGAAGGTAAGCATCCCGTAGACGCGATGCTCGATCTGGCGGTGGCTGACGATATGGCAACCACTTTTTATACACCATCGGTTGGTGAGAATGATGCCTACCTGAAAGAGATCGTGAACGATTCGACGATGCTCGGGACGTCGGATGGTGGGGCGCATACTAAGTTTTTCACTGGAGGACGATTTCCGACTGAGTCGATAATTCGTATGTCTCGTGAACTCAACATGTTGAGCCTCGAGGAACTGCATTGGCACCTGAGCGCGCAGCCGGCTGCGTGTGGAGGCTTTAAGAACCGGGGAATTATCCGAGAGGGTACACCGGCGGACCTCGTGGTTTACGACTATGATAATTTGGAAGTTCTGCCCATGGAAGTCGCCCATGACCTGCCCGGCAAAGAGTGGCGGCGTGTACAAAAGGCCAAAGGGTACAAGGCTGTTTACGTAAACGGGGACCGGATCCTGGAAGATGATAAAACGACAGGGGCCACCCCAGGACAGTTGCTTCGGCACGGTGGGTAGGCATAGCAACAGCGACAATGCCTTTTGTTGCTAGAGATTAAGCAGTTTGAACGGGCGCCTTCCGGGCGCCCGTTCACGTTAAAGGGAAGGAGATTACCTCTTTCCCTTTTCTCGTTGGAAGTTGGCGATATTTAAATTATTACGGAGGTCTTTCCGATCGTAGATGTTCCGCGAAATGGAGATAGATGAACACCGTGAAGTCGACCCTCAGTCACAAGCTCTTATCAGCGGATGGGCAGTCTTACGGGCAATACCAAAGTCTTTACGGTGAGGCGTACTCTGTTGGCGCGCATCGGCTTTATTTTGATTATGTGCAGAAGGATCCTTTTGCGGCCCCCAGTCGAGCTTGTCTTGAGATAGAGGCGAATCGCGCCAATCTTCCTGATTGGTCTTTGGCGAAGCCGGAGGGTATACGAGCTACGGCAGACTATTTGCACCGTGCATTGATACGGGAGTTAGCATTCGGGCAGATACAAATAGGATCTGGTAAGAGCGGACGTCTGGAAATGGCGTCGCTGGGACAGCAGGTGCTTGAACGAACCTCGGTAGTCCTTGATGCTATCGATGGTGTTACTATCCGCTTTCGGGTTGGGCTCCCTGCGCAGGGCCGCAGGATTTTGGGAGAGGCGGCAGTTGAATTACTGACCGAACGCCTTCCGTCTGCTATTGACAGGGTGTTTCTAGGCTTAGAACCAAATGTCCTCCAGAGGCACGTCTGGAGCGTCGAAGATCAAGTGTGTCTGAGGAGCCAGTTGGCAAAAAGTGGTTTGGTAGCATTTCTTGGTGAGGGAAGTGTTCTGCCTCGGCGAACCGGCGCTGACGACAGGCCAATGGAGGATGCTTTGCCGTTGTTGATAGATGATAGATTGGCATGCACGTTGGAAACCCCACACAGTGGCTCCGTTCGAGGCCTAGGCATAGGGGAAGGCGTTACATTAATTGTTGGTGGCGGTTACCACGGTAAATCCACGTTACTTTCTTCAATTGCCCAGGGTGTGTACGACCACATTCCTGGGGATGGTCGTGACTGGACTGTTTCTGTAGACACCGCTGTCAGCGTCCGTGCAGAGGAAGGTCGAGGAATTAGTGGTGTGGATGTGCGGCCCTTCATTGACAACTTGCCAGGTGGCCGGGACGCTAGCTGTCTTCATACTTCCGATTCGTCGGGAAGCACCTCGCAAGCGGCGGGAATTGTGGAAGCTCTAGAGGCGGGAGCGACGACTTTATTGTTTGATGAGGACACGTCAGCTTTTAACTTTATGATTAGAGATTCGCGAATGCGGCGTCTGGTGCCGGACAACGATGAGCCGATAACACCTTACGTAGATCGAGTCCGGCGGTTGTTCCAACGGAGGAGGATATCGTCCATTTTAGTGGTGGGTGGGGCAGGTGATTACCTGGACGTAGCGGACACCGTGATTCAAATGCAGGAGTTCCAGCCAAAAGATGTGACAGTACTCGGCAAAGAGATCGCACGCGAAATACCTCGTAGATTGGAAAATATTGTGGAGGTCGATCGACTCCCGCTAGAGCGAGTAGTGCAGTGTACTAGCTTGGACCCCAGCCGGGATCGTAAGCTCGAGAACGTAAGGGGAGTTGGGACGCAAAGGCTCCAGTTTGGGAAGGAGGACATAGATATCTCCTCATTGCACCAACTGGTAGACGCGTGCCAGTGCCGGATGATTGGTGACGTCATGTTAAAAATATCCCAGGGGTTTGCAGGCGAGAGGGTCAGCATTCGTAGCCTGCTCGAGGCTATCGATAAGGCCATCCTGACAGGCGGATTGGCGAGCGTTGTCCGACGGGGTTGTGGAGATCGGGCCCGGGCCCGCCGATTTGAAATCGCAGCCGTTCTGAATAGATTAAGAAACTTACAGCTTTCGTAGAGGTACGAAAATCCCGCGGGCTGTGATCTTGATAGCAATTAGCGACCCCGGTTTCGGACCGGGCGGGCACTCGGTAAACTCCTATTCTAATGATTACCCCCTCACTACACGATAGACCACGATTTTCTACAAAAATATTGTATGGCGTGGGATCTGTTTCGGAAGGTACCAAAAATACCGTCTTTAATGTGTTTTTGTTGTTCTATTACAACCAGGTTCTGGGACTGTCGGGTACATTGAGCGGTATCGCCATTCTCGTCGCCCTTTGCGTCGATGCCATTACAGATCCCGTAGTTGGCTCGATTTCGGATAATTATCATTCCCGCTGGGGACGAAGACACCCATTCATGTATGCGTCCGCTCTTCCGATGGCCATCTGTTTTTTCCTATTGTTCAATCCGCCTGAGTTGGGCCCGCTCTCATTGGCCGCGTGGTTATGTACGTTTGCTATTGGCGTTCGTGTATCCATGACTTTTTACGCTGTTCCTAGTAGTTCTATGCTTCCTGAGCTTTCTTCTGATTACGACGAACGAACGTCGCTCGTAAGCTATCGACTGTTGTTCGGCTGGTTTGGGGGTCTGACAGCTTCTGTGCTCGGTTATTTTCATTTTTTTGCACCCAGCGACCTGTACCCTGACGGTCGATTGAATCCGGCCGCTTACGAAGCATTCGCACTGACCTGTGCAGCAATGATACTGACAGCTATTTTGGCCTGCGCCTTAGGAACGCACCATCTTGTTCCTGCTTTGAGAACCGTTTCAGATGGTCATAGATTTTCTTTAGTGCAGTTGATGAGCGAGCTGCGAGGCGCGTTCTCAAACCGTTCATACCGGATGGTAGTAATCGGCTCTGTCTTTGCAGCGGGCGGACGGGGGTTCAACGACACCGTTTGGCTTTATATGAACACCTACTTTTGGGGGTTTTCGTCAAACGAAATAGGAACGCTTACGTTTGGTCTTTTTCTTTCAGCCGTTATAGCTTTTGCAGTGGCACGACCTCTTACCGAACGCTTCGATAAACGACGGGCGGTAGTAGGACTCGCAGCCTTTGCTATATTCTTCGGTCCTGTGTTGATTTTTCTCAGGCTCCTAGGCTTTATGCCCCCAAATGATTCCGTATATGTTTTCCCACTGATAGCCGCCCATGTGATTGTATTGGTCACAGCGGTGGTGGCGATTGATATTCTCATTCCCTCTATGATTGCGGACACCGTCGACGAAAATGAGCTCTCAACCGGTAGGCGTCAGGAGGGTATATTTTTTTCAGCGATTACCTTTAGCGCTAAGGCGGCATCGGGATTAGGAGGGTTTTTTGCTGGCGTAACGCTTGATGTTATTCAGTTCCCGAAAATGGCGCTACCCGGTAGTGTTGCTGAAGGTAAAATATTTGCTTTGGGCTTAGCGGTTGGCCCGGGTTTGATGGTGTTTTTCCTGCTGGCACTTCTCTTCCTCTCACGTTATCGGCTTACCCGCGCGCGTCACGGGGAGATAGTTGCGGAGTTGCAAAGGCCGGACTCCCAGAAAAATAGCGGCCTGTAGGGTGAGGATCGACGCACTTCGAGACAAGTTTGTGCTCTGCGTAACGGAGCTATTGTTCCTGATCAGTGGAGTTGTTTTTATTAATTGGCCGTCTAGGATAACGCCAAGAGAGGGTAGTCACCCTTCGTCCTAGGGTATAAGGAGGCGTAGTGTCATTCGTAAGGGACATCTTGTGCATCGGGGCTGGTTACGTCGGTGGACCCACGATGGCAATGATAGCGGCACGGTGCCCTCAGTACAAAGTAACCGTCGTTGACATTAACAAGGACCGGATCGCCGCTTGGCGCGGGGAACAATTGCCCATCTATGAGCCAGGTTTAGATGCGGTGGTAAAGGAGTCGCGGGGCCGGAATTTATTCTTTTCTACGGATGTAAATAGAGGGATTCGAGACGCCGACATAATATTTGTTTCTGTTAATACCCCGACGAAAAATTTTGGCCAGGGGGCCGGGCGTGCCGCGGATTTACAGTACTGGGAAAAAACTGCTCGGCAAATACTCGAACACTCGGACAGAGACAAGATCGTAGTTGAGAAGTCAACGCTGCCGGTCCGAACCGCTGAGGCAATGGAGAGGATTCTAAATGCCAACAAGCGGAATATTCGGTTCGATGTATTATCCAACCCAGAATTTCTGGCTGAAGGAAGCGCCATTTCGGACCTGGAAAACCCCGATCGTATTCTTGTTGGTTCCAAAGAGACACCCGAAGGACTGAGCGCCCGAAAAACTATCGTGGAAATATACGCCAATTGGGTTAAGCCTGACAATATCATTGAATCCAATGTGTGGAGTTCAGAGTTGTCGAAGCTGACGGCGAATGCTTTCCTGGCGCAGCGCATTTCTTCCATTAATACGATCTCCGCTCTATGCGAAAAGACAGAAGCTGACGTGGATGAGGTCGCTTATGCCATTGGAAAAGACTCTCGTATCGGTGCAAAATTTCTGAAACCTAGTGTGGGGTTTGGCGGATCTTGTTTCAGAAAGGATATTCTAAATTTAGTATATATAGCAGAGAGTTACGGTCTGACGGAGGTCGCACAATACTGGGAATCAGTCGTGAGTATCAACGAATGGCAGGAGCGCCGATTTGTCCGGAACATCCTGAAGAACATGTTTAATACCGTTTCCGGAAAGCGTATCGCCCTTTTAGGGTTTGCGTTCAAAGCGAATACGGGAGACACACGAGATTCCCCCGCCATTCACGTCGCTCGGGGCCTGGCCGAGGAACACGCCGAAGTAGTTATTACGGATCCTAAGGCCTTGGCCAATGCTCAGCTTGAACTGAAGGGGACCGAAGGTAACTTTCTTTTCGAAGCCGATCCTTATAAGGCGGCGTTCGGAGCGCACGCCATAGCTATCCTCACGGAGTGGGGAGTGTACCGCGAACTAGATTATGAACGGATTCTCCAAAGTATGAGCGAACCGGCATTCCTCTTTGATGGAAGGAATATTTTGGATCACCATGTCTTGTTTGACATGGGGTTCAATGTTTTCCCCGTGGGTAAGATACCACTGGTTCACTTCTGACTGAGGCGTTCGTCGGTAATGGGTAACAGGTACCGGAACTACGAATTGTTTTGTATGGAAGGACGAGGCTATTGGTGTGCGACTGGACCGAGATAAGGTTTTATTTGGACAGCCCGTTTTCTTCTCTTAAACAGCTAAGTGCTTGACGAAGGGCAGAACCTCTGCATTAAACATTTCGTCGTGCATTGTCAGGTGGAAGCAATCGACGCCGACCCTATGAAATTCTTCCATTCGCCGGAGAATAGTGTCCGGGCTACCAACGAGTCCGCTAACGTACCCTTCGTTAGAATCTAGCATTGCAATCCTATTGGTGGTGTCTTCCCACATGCCCTTGGCCCCGCTGATACGGTCGGCTCTGCGTTTGAGGAGGTCGGGATCTAGGGAGCCGACCATGTCGTTCACCTCTTTTTTTGCCGCTGCGTTTGTCGGTCGACAGACAGGAATGGAGTACAGAGCGAACTGTACCCGTCGACCGGTGACTTTAGTGCGTATTCGCACCTGCTCTATAATCCGAGCGATTTTATCGACGGAACCTCCGTTTAAGAACATCCAGTCGGTGTGCTGGCTTGCCATTTCGAGAGCGGCGGTCGATTGGCCACCCTGAAATACCTCTAATCTTCGGGTGGGTCGAGGTTGCAACCGCAGTCCGTCAACCTTGTAGTATTTGCCAGCAAAGGAGAATTCCTCGTTTGACCACGCACCTCGTATAACCTGAATAAACTCAGCACTCCGCTCATAGCGCTTGTCATGCTCGATCAGATCGGCTCCGTACATACCGAACTCGACTTCGTTCCACCCAGATGTCACGTTGATTGACCATCTGCCGTTTGTGATGCGGTCTAGGGTCGCGCCCCATTTCGCGATCGGTCCCGGGAGAAAAAACCCGGGGTGAACGGCAGTAATCAATTGGATAGCGTCAGTGTGTGCTGCATAGAAATCTGTCATTGACAGACAGTCATAAGAGGATCCCTCTATTTCTTCCCCTGAGCCCCACCAGCGCTGTGCAATTAGAAGGTAATCAATGCCTAGTGCTTCCGCCTGTTGCACAGGCGAGAGTAATTTTCTCGTGAGATCTTGGCCGGTCAATTGAGTGGAGGACGGAGTGTAAGCCGTGTGTTCGCCCCCGGTGAGTTGTTTCTGGCTCGTCAAATTCTGGGCCGCGAGAACGGTAGGAGCCCAGGTACAGGTCTTAATTTTCGCCATAAGGAGAGTTTGATTGCGAAGGGTTATTTTTTACGCGACGCGAAGCTCTGCACTGACTTGTCCTTCTTGAGTCTCCACGACAATATATCTACCCTCCCGGAAAAGCCCGGCGTTTAGAATTTTTGTTTGGCCTATATGATCCACCCCGGCCGATTCGTGGATATGAGCCGTTATGCAGACGGCCGGTTGATGATCCGAAACAAATTGTCTAACGGCGGGACTGCCAACCGGGACCCCGGTCTCCAGACGATCGACTTTCGTCGCATAGGGTGGGGTGTGACACACCATGATCTGAGTCGTTTCTCTAGGTTGAGTTGGCAGTGCCTGCTCCAGAGTTTTCCAAATGACTTCGTCCGCGAATTCTATGGGCGTGTGAAACGGTGTGAGGTTAGATCCTCCACAGCCGTAGAGTGATACGTCCCCGTACCGTCTATTTTTGCCGTGAAGACTTAGGCGATGTTTTTCCAAAAAGGGAAGAACTTCGGGCAGATCTAGATTCCCCGGTACGACATTAATGTCGTCACAGTATTTTCTTGTTGCGTTGATCACCTCTTTTGCTTCGGTAATTCCTCCAAAATTAGTCAGATCACCAGAGATGATTGTGACGTCAGCGCTTTCGAGCTCTAATCTTATGCACTCGATTTGTGACGTTGCCATATGCACGTCGCCAAATGATACAATCTTCATATTGACCAGGGATCCTATATATTCGACGTCTATCGTTTTCTTATTAGACCCTAATGGAAGGCAAGACGCAAATACTCCCCTATTCCGGCTACTGGTCTTGCAAAAGGGGACAGAATGAGCAAATACTACTAAGTCGTTTGAAGAGGCGGTACGTTCATGACAAAAAATATCCGTGCAAAGGTTCGGACTATCGGCCGTCCCCTACGATTGGAGATCGAACTCGACGGGGAATGGCGTGAGCGGTTACGGGGAGTTTTACAAGAGATGGGAGAAGGAGAAGGGTCCTATCCGCTTCATCGATATGTCGAAGAGTTATTGGAGGCGGACATCGTATACCGCGAGGGCCATGCCCGTCATAGAAGGCGGTTTGTTGAGCGGGAAGCCCTGATCAATTGGCTGAGAGAACAGAAAAGTCCTATACGCGGTGGCGCCCGAGCCAAAGTTGGCAAGCCTTGATGATTGACGCCTTTAGGACGCGCGTGACCTGCCCCACAGCGAATGAAAGTGTTTGGCTAGGGGATACTTAAAAGACGGGTTTTTGCGTCTTTCGGCTCCACATGTATGAGTCTGGGCAATCTACGCATAGTACTAGTACGGCCTAAGTTTTCGGGAAATATTGGTGCAGCAGCCCGTGCGATGAGTAATTGTGGGGTCCGGGAATTACACTTAGTGAGTCCAGCTACTATAAATAGAAAAGAAGTGGACACGTTTGCAGTTCACGCGAGAGACGTTATAGAGGGCATGGTGGCACACCAGACCTTGCGAGAGGCAATAGGCCCGTGCGGGTTTGTCGTAGGTACAACCTGTCGTAAGGGTCCTTATCGGAATAGCCAGGACTCCCTTGACGCTATTAGTCCGCAGATAGTATCTAGGCTGACAAATAACCGTGTTGCCCTCGTTTTTGGTCCTGAGGACACGGGCTTGACTAACGAAGACCTTTTCTATTGCAACAGATTACTTCGAATTCCAACTGACTCAGGCTTTGCCTCTCTGAATGTCGCCCAGGCCGTATTATTGAGTTGTCACGCCGTATTTAGTGTATATGGACGGGAGGTTAAACAGCCCACGGAGTCACAGCTTGCAACGGGAGAACGACAGCAATTTATGCTGGATCGGTTCGAGGAGGCGCTTTCCCGGATTGATTTTCTTAACGAGGAGAACCCCGATCATATTATGCTGGCTTTGCGAGATATTTTTGGCAGGGCGGGCCTACGCGATCGCGACGTCCAAATTTTGCTCGGAATCGCGCATAAAATAGAGTGGTATTCGAAAGGGAAACGGGAGAAAAGTGGGTGTGAAACCACAAATATTCCGGTAAGAAAGCGATAGTGCTGAAGTTGGGGCATTGGTTCCAAAAGTAGCTAATACAAATGAGATTTATACATATCACTTCAGTGGGGGTCGAAAAAATCAAACAGAAATAGGTTGTTCCGACGAAGTTTAGGAATTGTCTGCGGGGTGACGATACTACGCGAACTGAAAGAATACCTAGCTTTGTCGTTCTAAATTTATGATCTGAGAATTTACGTCAGACGAGGCGATGCCTGCCAACAGAGCATTGCCTTATTACCGATTTATTATCCTGTGACGCACAAGGAAGGAAAGGCATGGGAAACACGACATCTAAGTCAGCTAAGGGGACGTCCGCAAAGAAGACTGCGGCGCCGAAGAAACGGCCGAGCGTCAAAAAAGTCACAAGTGCCGCAGCGAAGAAAACTGCAGTTAAACCTGCTTCTAAAGCTAGTTTGACTGCGGTGCAGGATGAAATCCTAGCGCTCAACAAAAGGCTTGACAACTTTCAGACGACAGTTCTCGAAAGATTGGCGAGCTTATCAGGAGAAGTCGGACAACTCCGAGACCAACGGGTGATGCAACTTAATCAATTGGGCGAAAAAATCCTTTCAAAAGATGCATTTGACCGCCTATTGAAGGAAAAGTTGAAAAACGGGGTAGGGGATCAGATTGACAGTTTTTCTGTCGTGCTGCGGAGAATAGAAGAGCGCGTTGGATTTATAGGTAACCGTCTAAAATCGTCTGGGGGAAACCAGGGGAGAAATAGGCCATGGCGACGGGAGCAGCCCCCAAATGGAAGGTCGAAAGGTCAGAATGCCCCGCGTCAAAACCAAAACCAAAGCCAGAACCAGAACCAGAACCAGAACCAGAACCCCAATTGGACCCCACCTTCAGCCGCCTCCGTTCAGGGCCACTTCGCCCCAAGGCCAATGAATAGGGATTACTTGGCGGGGCAAGAAGACGATGAATAACGTGCGCTCAGTTGATCGCGTGAGGGTCGGCACGTAAAGCTATATCTCGCAAGAACGCGTTGAGAACATGTTTGTCTCGTTCCAAAGAAAGAAAGAACATGCTTGCTTCGGGAATGTCAGGATCCCAATAAATAGCCTGTTCGTTGTAACGCTGGGTTAACCTCTGGCTTGCCTCCAAGTCGCTCACGACCCGTGCCCAATGGTTGTGTCCAGGTTTATGTACGGACTTTTCCTCTTCGCAGGTACCGCCGAGGTCAGATATCTTGTGTTCCAAACGTTCCGCGATCTTTTCTTGTTCCTTCGCTGCGGTACGAAGTTGTTCAATACTCGACGGATTCGGAGAAATATCTGCATGTGCAAGGATTTGTTTCTGAAGCTGTTTCTCAGCTCTGTAGTTTTTCAGAAGTTCCGGCAGCAGTAGACCTGGATCTTTGTGCTGGGGTTGGTCAGAACCAAGTAGTTTTTGCCAGAAACTCATAAATACTCTCCTCCGGTCTGGAATTATCGGTGTATACTACAGTTGTCAATATCACAAGAAGAACGAGCGGGTTGCTTCCTTCTTCTTTAATCCTAAGGTATGGTACCCATTACCGTTCGTAGAATAAGAGAGTATAAAATGGCACGAATAACCGTAGAAGATTGTCTGGCGCGGATACCGAATCGCTTTGAACTCGTAGTTGTTGCGGCACGCCGAGCGAAGGATTTGCTGAAGGGTGCGCCCCCGCTAGTAGATTCGGATAATAAAGAAGTGGTGACCGCACTGCGGGAAGTTGCTGCTGGTAAAGTCTGGAAAGAGGAAGCAGAAAACGCGATTGAGGGATAAGCTCCCGTCTTCCTGGTAGCAGAGAGGTTTGTAGGCGTGGAAGTACACATCTGCTGCGGGGTCGTCAGCCACGGACCAACCAGCAGCCTAGGCAAAACGGTTTAGGGCCGCGGCTGACGACCCCGTATGTGCTGACTCTGCTTCGCTAAAAGCAATGAAGAAATCCGCCAAAAACCCTGACGTTGTCGTCGTTCCCCCAGATGCTGAGGTATCCAATGGCAATCCGGCCCTGAGCGAGCGCCGTAACAGCGATGAAATAGATATGGATCTAAAGCAGGTGGAAAACGCGCTAGTTCCTTCGGATTCGTTAAGCAGATATATGGCGGAAATTAGGCGTTACCAAATTCTTTCGCGAGAAGAGGAACACGAACTCGCGGTACAGTATAAGGAATACGGCGACGTGGAGGCAGCCTACAGGCTAGTAACGGCTAATTTGCGGTTGGTAGTGATGATCGCGAAGGGATACCAGCGCGCTTTTCAAAATCTACTTGATTTGGTTCAGGAAGGTAATGTCGGCCTAATGGATGCGGTGCGAAACTTTGATCCTTACCGGGGAGTTCGGTTTCCTTCTTACGCAGTTTGGTGGGTAAGGGCTTATATTATCCGATATATAATGAACAATTGGCGTATGGTGAAGTTAGGGACTACCCAGGCTCAACGAAAGTTGTTCTTTAATCTGCAGAAAGAAAAGGAGAGGCTAGAAGCTGAGGGATTCTCCCCCGAGCCTAAGCTTATAGCCCAAAATCTCGGAGTCAAAGAACGCGAAGTGGTTGAGATGGAACAACGCTTGGCCGCCCGTGATCTGTCGGTTGATACACCACGCGATACGGGAGAAGAATCCGGAACACTGTTGGATTTTTTTGCGGCGGACGGCTTGGATGCGGAAGAAGAAGTAGCCAGCACCGAGTATAGACAACTAATTCGCGGGAAATTAGATGAATTCGCATTGACGCTGGAGGGGAAAGAAGAAGTGATCTTTCGGAGGCGTCTACTCTCTGAGGAGCCGCTGACTCTGCAAGAAATTGGCGACCAGTATGGAATCAGCCGAGAGCGGGTGCGCCAACTTGAGGGTCGGCTCAAGAAGAGATTGAGAGCATATTTGGTGAAAGAAATTCCAGACCTCACCGATCTTGATATGAGCGCGCGAGAGTAAAGTTGTCAGAACATTGCTACTGAACGAAAGATCTGTCAATAGTGATTCTTGTGAAAGAAATTAACGCAGGCGTGGTTATTATCGGGAACGAGATCTTGTCGGGTAAGACGGTGGATACTAATTCGGCTTTTCTTGCTAAGGAATTGCGGAAGCTTGGGGTTAGTCTTCGACGGATAGCAGTTATTCCTGATGAAATGGACGTTATAAGTGAAACGGTCGCTGCTTTTCACTCGCTTTACGATATTGTTTTTACTTCGGGCGGAGTGGGTCCCACTCACGACGATATTACAATAGAAGGTGTTGCGCGTGCTTTCGGACGCCAGGTGATACGGCATCCTGTTCTTGAGAAAAAACTACGGGCTTACTTGAATGGCCGACCGGCCAACGAAGCATATCTGAAAATGGCTGAGGCTCCAGAAGGATCCGAATTAATAGAAGATGGGGACGTTCGTTTCCCCACTATAAAGACTGAGAACGTTTACATCCTGCCTGGAATACCAGATGTGTTTCGGCAAAAATTTTCGGCTATGAAGGGCCGTTTCGCTGGCGCCCCATACTATTTGAGGGTATTATATACTAGTGAGTATGAAAGCGTGATAGCGGGGTATCTCAACTCAACCCTCTCGGAATTCCCGGATTTGATGTTGGGGTCGTATCCGAAAAATAATGACCCGCAGTACCGAGTAAAAGTTACACTGGAGTCCAGAGACGAATCATATTTGAATAGAGCGTTCCAACATTTAGTTAAGTTACTCCCGAAGGGATGTGTGGTGAAAACGGAAGGTTGAGGAGGTCGCAATGGGAAAAATGTTACGTGTTGCTGTAAGTGGTAGCTTACTTCTGTTGTTTTTGAGTGCACCGGGTCGGGTATGGGCCGATTACGTGGACGATGCCGGCATTGGCACCGCTACACTCGCTGCAAATATTTTTTACGTACCTGCGAAGCTAGCTTACGCTACACTTGGGGGAATCACTGGGGGTTTTGCTTATATACTGACCGGTGCAAATTACCGCGTCGCGGAAAGAGTATGGAACCCTTCTCTCGGGGGCGACTATATTCTAAAGCAAGAACATATTCGCGGACAGGAGACGATATACTTTAGCGCCCCGCTCCCGAGGGCCAACACGTCAATCGCGCCTGCGAACAACTTGAGTTCGTCAGGTCTGGAACCTCGCAATCCGTCTTGAAGATATGACGGTGAGACGCTTGCTCTCCTGCCTCGGGGTATTATTGGTTGCTGCGGCGATTTATTTCGCCTTTGGCAATGAGCAGCTGACGAACGGTGACATCGATTGGGACTCGCCATCGGGCGGGATTGTGGGCGAAAAGTTTGAGACGGATGCTGGTCGACTACGAATGGAACTGAGCGCCCCTGTGGATGCTGCCCGTGACGAGGTTTGGGCAACATTCCATGAGCCGGAACGGAGCGCCGAGTTCAGCGAAACCGTCCGGATATCTCGTTTACTGGACGAACAGGGCAACCGAAAAACGGTACTTTTTGAGATGGAAATGTTCGGCCAGTTGCAGCGTCTCGTAATGGAGTTTACTTTCCTAGAACAGGAAAAGAGGCTGAAAATTCGGAGCTTGGAAAGTCAGTTCAGTGGTGTTGAGGGAGAATATAGGCTGGTGTCATCGCCCGATGGCGCCAGGACTTTGGTTACTTATGCGGGTACCCTCACAAATAAGGCCGGGTTACCTATTCCGCTTTCGCTGCAGAAGAAAGCGGCCACAGAAACCTTTCTTTCCACGATCCAGAGCCTTAAACAAGGACTGCTTGCTGACCAATAGGGCTTAATCGTTGCCTATTTGCCCTGGCCGCGTCGTTCGGCAGATGCGTCTGCCACTTCGATAATCCTATCTCTATTAGTTCTCAGGAATTGTGCGACATCTTTGGACGCCCGGAAGAGTAACTCCGTGTAGGCGATTTCACTATTGTGCGCATAGGCGAGTTCCTTGTGGTAGCTGCCGAGTGCTTGCATGAGTGCGTCATTCCTCTGCGGGATAATTTGGAATTTTTCCGTAAGGCAGGCATTCACTCCCTCAGCCAGAGAATCAATTTTTTTTTGGTCGTCATCGTTGATGCTTGCGGAAATCAGATCCTGCCAGAGGAGTTCCAGTGCGTAACGTGCGGGATGTTCTCGCCGGAGGCCAGAGCTCAACTGGTAGAGCTGGTTTGCCAGGGGCTGCCAGCGAGGAGGACGCTTGCGAGAAACTAACGCGTTTGCCTGGACCAGCCGCTGATGCAGAACGGGTAAAGTGTAGTGCTCCGATAGCAATCGTGTCATTGTATCGAACTCTTGCGAAGTGAGGGTCGCCATGGACATCCTTTCATGAACAGACTTTGGCCGAACGGTTGGATCGGACGGCTAGCAAGGTGGGATCATGACAAAAACCAATGCATATGGCAATCCTTTTGTCGCTTGCAGGTGGCTCGGACTTCGTTTAAAGAAAGAGCGGGTGGCCGGAGGTACCGCAAATGTCCGAAGATCACGAAAAGATACTAGAAATTATTCGTTTGAAGGATGCGGCTCCTTTTAAGCTAGAACTTGGTAGAACAGCACTCATCGTCATCGATGTTCAGCGTTATTTTGTCAGTCCTTGTTACCCGCTTATGCGTACGTTTGAGGCGTTAGTGCCCGGTGTCAGTGTTGCGTATTGTGAGCGACTAGAAGGTCGGGTTCTTCCTAACATTCGTCTTTTGCTGGAGTGCTGCAGGGCAAAACAGGTTCCAGTGATCTATACGGCAATAGGTACTCTGACGAGAGATGGGAAAGACCTGAATGACATGTGGAAAGCGCTCGATCGCTTAAGCTTGGATACGATAGGCGAGCGGATGTTTCCAGGCGTTGAAGATCCGAGTTGGCAAATTGACGAGCGTGTAGCCCCGTTTAAGGACGAGTTCGTGATTAATAAGACGTCTAGCGGTACACTGAATTCAACGATGCTTGACCAGACTCTCCGGAATATGGGGATAACATCTCTATTGGTTTGCGGTGTTACGACTGACGTATGCGTTGAGACCACAGCGAGGGACGCGGCCGACCGTGGATTTGAAGTGATAATAGCTGGGGATGCTTGCACGGCCTTCAGTTCCGACCTTCACGAGGCGGCGTTACAGGCGTTCAGTTACGCCTTCGGTCGGGTCCGTACTACTGAAGAGATTTCCGCACATGTGAGAGGGGTTCGAGATACGATATGAAGGCACTCGTATTTTCTTCGAAAGCAGCGGCTAATCTTCCTCCGGCACCGGATTTTCTCCCGGGTCTTAACAATCTTAGTCTTTTGGACGTCCCGGTTCCGGACCTTCCTAACGACAACTGGGCTGTCGTTAGAAGCAGAATATCGGGAATCTGTGGAAGCGACCTCGGGTTTCTTCGATGGAAACCAATGCAAGCGGCAGAACCATACTTTGAACTTCCAATGACTCCTGGCCACGAATTGTTTGGAGAGATCGAGGCGGTCGGAAAAGCGGTGAAGGGATTGAACATCGGACAACGCGTTACTATCGATCCGACGCTTGGATGCCGTGAGCGAGCAATACGCAAAATGTGCGAGCAATGTAAAAAGGGCAATCCAGGGATCTGTGAGCACGTAGCCGAAGGCATACTACGGCCCGGTCTTTTGATTGGGATTTGCCCTGACACGGGTGGAGGCTGGAGCGAATACTTTGTGGCGCATGGCCGACGGTTAATACCTCTACCAGATAGTATCGGCGACGATGAGGCGTCCCTGATAGAACCGTTTGCTGTCTGCCTTCGCGCGGTTCTTAATAATACTCCCCGGCGTAACGAGCTTGTAGTGGTATTGGGGGCAGGAACTATCGGTTTAATGAGTGTTGCGGCTCTCAAGGCGGTGGAACCATCCTGCGTTGTGGCTTGCGTCGCGAAGTACTCTTTTCAGGCCGATCTGGCACGTAATTTTGGCGCAGATCATATCGTATTTGCCGAAGAAGACGATGTGATGCAAAGAATTGGTGAATTAGCCGAGAGCAGAGTTTACGCGTTGACGTCGGGCGGGGCCGTTTTGGCAGGTGGAGTCAGATTAGTTTTCGATACTATTACAAACTCAGTGACTCTGAACCAGGCCTTACGCATGGCGCGAGGAAAGGGCCGCGTAATAGTACTGGGCTTAGCCGCCATGCCTGAGGGTGTAGACTGGACCCCTACCTGGATGAAAGAAGTGTCTATCGTTGGCAGCCTGACTTACGGAACCGAAACATTCCAGGGTAGGCGGCAGGACACTTTTGTCCGTGCGGTGGAGCTGCTGAGGGACCGGAAGGCCAATCTTGGTCCAATCCGACCAAGAAAATATCCGCTGGACCAGTACCGCCGGGCGCTGACCGATGCGGCTAATAAGAAAAGTTCCAATGCGGTGAAAGTTTCGTTCACTCCCTGAGTTGTCCGGAACTTCGAAGGTCCTATTAGCGGCCGTTCTTCATTGCTTGAATCAACGGTACCAGGGTTCCGCTGTCAAAGTAGTCGCACCACTTGGCGATTTTCCCGCTGGCAATAGTAAATATACCGAGTACAGGTAGTAGAACCTGCGTGTCACTTTTTACCCACGTCTCCATGCGCTCGTTCGTGACCACGTCGCCAGATGAAGCAGTGTTTCGTATTTCCATTTTTTGTAGCAGGCCCGCATTTATGAAGGGGTCCAGCACCTCGTGAACACCAGAGTGGCCCGTAACGGGGGCCCAGGGTATATTGTGATAAAAAACATCGTCGGAGAGAAAAGACACCACCTTGTTGACATTCGCCTCTGTTAAGGTGTTGCAAAAGTCTGTCACTAGTTGTTCGTTGGACGTACTCATCATATACCTCCTAGACTGAGCCTGTGAACCGTTACCACAGGCACGACGCGTCTGCAAGCCGCTGTTGTCAGGCGAGCGATATGTGGTGGAAGACCGGTTGTGGCGGGGTTAAAAATCGCTCCTTGCCGCCTTGAACTTTTTGTTCGTTGTGTAAAAAAGAAGAAAGCGAAATGCTAATCGGAACTGTGTCACCCTTTGTGTAGCTCTGAATATGCGCAACCGCGATCTTGAAGCATTAGAATTTGACAAGTTGCTGACGCTGCTTGCCAAAGGTGCGTTATCAGATTCGGGAAAAGAAGCCTGTTTGGCTCTCAAACCTGATTTTGCTGAATCGACTGTTCAGGAAAACAGTGTCTGTACCTGGGAATGCTTTCGCCTGCTTGAAGAACACCCTGGTCTTCCGATTGAGGCTTTCGCCGACGTCAGTAATATACTCGAAAAGGTGCTTAGACGGGAATCAGTATTAGGCGGAAGCGCGCTCCGAGACATACTAGAAGTGGCTAGTTTGGCACGGACGATGGCGACATTCCTTCGCAAATATGCTTCGCATTATGCACAGCTGTCAAAGTTCGTGGCGTTGCTGCCTATACTTTCCCCGCTCGAAGAATCCCTTTCGCGATGCTTAACGCCAGTAGGTGAAATAAAGGATACCGCGTCCGACAAACTTCAGTCGACGCGAGAGTCGATGAAGGCTTTGAAAGGTGAGATTCAACAACGGTTGGAATCAACTCTCCGTTCCGAGGACCTGAAGGATGTTGTCAGTGACCAGTTCGTAACGGTTCGTAATGATCGTTTTGTAATCCCGGTACGACCCAATTTTCGGGGTCGTATGGAGGGGGTTGTCCAAGACCGATCGGGAACTGGGGGAACACTCTTTATAGAACCATTATTCGCTGTTGAGCTAAATAATCGACTATTGCTGGCGGCGAAGGACGTGAGGGCTGAGGAGCAGCGTATCTTATTGTTTCTGACGGACCTGGCTCGAGAAAACGTTGAGCCGTTGAAAAAAGCATTTGCGACGCTGACGATGATTGATGTGTTGCATGCGAAGGTAGTGTTCGCCCGTGTGTATGGTAAAACTAGGCCACACTTTGGCCCTAATATCAGCCTCAAGTCTTTGAAGCATCCTCTGTTAGTAGCTCAAAGGAAGGAAGTCGTTCCCATTGATGTGATTCTGCCACGCGACAAACGCGGGTTAGTGATAACCGGTCCCAACGCCGGCGGAAAGACGGCGGCGATGAAAACAATGGGACTAGTTTCGCTTATGGCACAGACCGGGTTTCTGATACCATGTGAAGAGGACAATGAGCTACCAATTTTTGGTTCGGTGATGGTGGATATTGGAGATGCCCAATCCCTCGAGAAGAATCTGTCTACGTTCTCAGCCCACGTGGTCAACGTGAAAGAAATTGTGTCGCAGTTTCGGGAGCCCGCTCTAGTCCTCCTCGATGAACCGGGTGGCGGCACGGACCCGGCCGAGAGTGCGGCGTTAGCCAAGGCTCTCCTGTTTTTCCTCAAGTCAAGTGAGGTTTCAGTTTTTGCATCGACACACCTGATGGAGGTGAAAATGTTTGCATTGGAGGATAACGATTACCGGATCGCCTCAGCTTCGTTCGATGTCAATACCCTCCAACCAAATTATAAATTGAATTACGAAAGTCCGGGTCAGAGTCTCGGTCTTGCGAGCGCCAGACGGCTAGGTCTAAACGAATCGATATGTGATTATGCTGAAAATTCAATTTCAAGTGATGCCCAAATGCTGTCTCGCGCTCTGACCCGACTTGAGGAACGCGCTGCCGCACTCTTAAAAGAACAAGCGAGATCGCAGGAGGAAAGGGCTACCCTGGTATCGACCCGCAAGCGTTTGGAGGAAACCACGGCAAAAGACGACGCACAGCGTCGAGACGAATGGCAGAGAGAAATACAGGAGGCAAAAGAGTTGATCAAACAGGTGCAAGAAGAAGGCCGTAGGGAGATAGAACGGTTACGGTCGCTAGAGGGAGCACAGGTCAAGTCGTTCCGTAGAGTTGCAAAACAGGTTGCCCACTTTGGCCGTAATGAAAGATCCAAGCTAAGAGAAAAAGAAGCACGTTTAGACCCTAAGCCACGCAGTGGGGTCTTACCGTTGGTTTTGGGGGCTGATGTGAAGTTGCTGGAGACCAATATCCGCGGAAAGCTGGAGGAAATTAGGGGGCGCCGGGCCCGAATACGCAGAGATGGAATCACGTTCGAAGTGTCAATGGACGACGTCAGGCCACTGGGGACCAAACAACAGGGGACGAAATGGCCCGAGGTGCAGGTTATGAACAAGCCTCAGGACCTGGATGCACGCGATATTAATCTTCTTGGGTGTCGGGTGGCGCAGGCCCTACCCCGGCTGGAAGCGTTTCTTGATCAGGCCGTCCTTAGTAATCAAAAGACTATTCGTGTTCTGCACGGAGTAGGTTCGGGAGTTTTGAGAAAGGCAATACGGGAATACCTTAGTCACTCAGCTTATTGTGAGGGGTTTCACGAAGCTCCGGTCGCAGAAGGTGGTTCCGGAACGACCATTGTTGACCTTGCGGTATGAGAGTTGCAACACGTGATACTCTAGCCGGACTTTTGCTTGACGCACTTGAGACGCGGGGCTTAAGGACAGCCATTGGTTTACTGGCGGCATACGGCGTTGCTTGCCGATTAACGCCGGAGAACGTGGACACAACGAAGTTGCTCCCTGTTGGCGGAGAACGGGAACTTGGCTTTGCGATTGAAGAGCTAAGGCGCCGAGGACTTCTTGTGTCCGCTGGCGGGAATGAAGTCCGGTTGGAGTGGGAACTCGACGGGGAATGGAGCGAGATTCGACAGAGACTTTTAAAGTACGACTTTGTGTTAGGTCAATGGCCGGGCGGACCATCATGGGACGAGCCAGAGCGGTCGTTACGTAAGGGCGTGTTGCTTTTTAATTCTCACCTATTCTTTGAGGTGCACGAAGTACTTGAGCCTCAGTGGCTGATTAGGAAAGGCCGAGAAAAGGAATTCTTACAGGGACTGATCCAGATAGCCGTGGCGTTTCATCATCTGGAACGTGAAAATCTGGAGGGCGCACGTTCTTTGTTGGCCGAAGGGCTGTTGAAAACTCGAGGATATGCCCCCTCCTTCCTCCGTGTAGAGGTGCGGAAATTCTCAGCAAGACTCCATGAGTGCGAATCTTTGTTACGAAAGAAAAACGATAAAAATGGGAGGAGGTCCGTCTTAGCATTAATTCCAAAAATGGAATTGGTCTGACGCCGGGCCTGCGATATTTAGGTGGATGAACGATAACCCGGGTGGCCCCCTATCGACGATTTGTTATGTGTATAGCCCGAGGCTCAGCATCCCATGCCTGAGAATGCGGTGGCGGCACTGTTCTTTGTATAGGACACAGATATTCGGGTAGCTTCCACAGGGCGTGTGAGAGGATAGTAACATTGAGTGAGCGACTACTGATAGATGGCAGGGTGCGAGTAGTGTCAGGTGCCCCTACGGTGGAAGAAATAATGTCGCACATAGTCATCGGCGGTAATTGGGATGCATGTGACAAAATACTTCTGACTACCGGTGAATTCGGGATAGGGTCTCAATTGGTTGAGGCAGCGCTTACCCTGCAAGACAAAGGTGTGAGGTCGGTGATAGCACCGACCTTTTCTTGGGCATTCGTCAGGGTTTGCATCAACATAGGGCTTGCACCGCTGACGGTCTGGGAGGCGAGAGAGATACGATCAGGGGACCGGCTGCGTATTGACGTCGAAAGTCGGGTGGTGAAGGCCATGTCCTCTGGAACGCGATATCCCATACGAGAACTTCCGGATCTACACGCCGAAATTTTGTCTTGTGGTGGTATGCAACAGTACGTCCTGTCCCGGTTGGAAGCGAGAAATGGACCACAATAGAATTTGGTCGGCCTTTCATACATAAGTAGGTGTTGTACACGTCGACGTTATCTTTCTCGATCTCATCGTGAATGTTAGAATACGCACGATGCGAGAATCCAGAAGGTGAGAGTTTGATTAACTATACCAGTATCATTCATTCGAAAGTGTTCTCACAAAGTTACAGTAGTGATTGTAAGAGATTCAGCCTGACGCGCTCCGAAGATCAGGTCACAGTTTTGCGTTGAGCGTAGGAAAATGTGCCGTCCATGTGGAAAGATCCTTCGCCCTACGTGCTAGACCTCACCCTTAAAGTCCTCGGCGCAGAGGAAGTTGACCGGAAACTGCTGTCTTTATACCGCCAGAAATTAGACACCTCGATACCATTGCGGGATGAAAAGAAGTTGGCTTGGACAGAGGGTTCGGATGTTCTACTACAGTGGTCGCCGTACGGCACACTCAGCTATTTCCTGCCTGCGGATAGACGCGGTGCCGTCCCTCGTCGTCTCGGAACATTCGACCGTAAGGGTAATCTCATCCACTTATTTCGGTATTCAAGGAATGGTCATCTATGTCAACTCAAGGCGAGAAATTTAGATGGGCGGTTCGTAGGACTGTTACGTGGCACGGACAGCCATCCGGTCTGGGGTACTTCTGATACGATAGTGACGCTTTCCGGAGGCGTTGGTTTTGAAGTTGGCCAAACTATGGCCCTGTCAAAAACTGTGGATTATGAAGACGTCGATAGTTTGCCGCCCTTAGATATGCCCAGCGGCTTGCCGCCCGGGACGGGCGGGACGATTCTGAATGTGTTGGCAATATTAGCGAAAGATCAGGGTAAAAAGAAACTAAGGTATCGGGGCCCATATGCTACTGAGCGGCTTTTTTCCACGCTTCGCGAGTGCTTCACTTGTCCTGGCGAATTAGGTGCCAACCGAGAGAGGTTCACTGCTGGATCGGAGCGAGCAGCACTGCACGCCGACATGGCTACGCCGCCCGTCGATTGGCTGCCGCAGCCGTACGAGCGGTACCATGCAGATGCGGACACGTGTGTACAGTTAAGAGACGGTCTTGAGAAGGTCTACGACCGTGGACGGGTCTACTACCGAAACGATATCAGTCATCAGGCCTACAGTTTAAGAGTAGAAGAAACGACCGAGCGAGAGCGACGGTATGTGGCCTGCATAGCGTTCTTGGGACAACCACTGGAAGACCATCTCGTTTTCGACAGTGAAGGCGGGATAGTAGAAAGATTTGCGAATATTACACCTCGGTTCGTTCGAGGCGAGGCGATGTGGGCCCCCAGAATGAAGGCTGCGGTTTTACGACTGGTAGCCGCGGAAACGACCGAGTTGCTCCATGCTACCCTTTGGCCCGCAATGGAGGAACTCGTTATCGTTTGGGGACCCGTTGTTGGACAGCTATTCGCGAAGAATGGGAACGAGTTAGTAATACATTCGGAGATGGTAGCAATTCACGTACAAGCACAGACAGGTGCGAAAAGCGCGGGCGAGAAAATGTTACTTGCCTCTCGCTTTTTGTCGGAGATCTCAAGGATTCTCGGGCCCTTAATTCGGGAGAGGGCCCAGACGCTATTGAGCGGCTTTTCACCCACCGAACAGAACGTAGCTCTCATGTTTGGGAGCCCGACAGTCCCAGGTTTATCGGACTCAGAATTGCGTGATTTTTTAATACGGCTTGCCCAGGGCGAGGAACTCCCGGCTTTAGAATCTGTAGGGGTGCACCACTGTCGTTATCAATAGAGTTTGCCAATTTCGGTCGCAATCTGTACTGTTTGGCAGTGGGCGGTGACAATTTCCTGAATGTTTGGGGCGTACCCGCCGCCGAGTGCGGCTACTAGGGGAACGTGGGCTTTTCGCGCGCTTTCCATGACGAAGCGGTCTCTGTCTGCAATGCCTTGCATTGTTAGGGCAAGTTTTCCGAAGCGGTCGTTCTTCAACACATCAACGCCGGCTTGATACATCACCAAGTCTGGTTTCGTCTGTTCAAATAGTTGGGGTAAAATTCTTTTTAGTTGCCGCAAATACTGTTTGTCGGTGGTATTGTCGGGCAGTGATACATCGAGCGAGCTTTTCTCCTTTTGGCTCGGATAATTGTGCATGCCATGCATTGAAAAAGTAAATGTGCGGGGGTCGTCTTTACAAAGAACCGCGGTCCCGTTTCCTTGGTGTACATCGAGATCGATTATTAGCGTCACCAAGTCTCTCTGCAGTCGTGTACGTCTCAGTCCAACGACAAAATCGTTGAACACACAGTAGCCTTCACCATGATCCGCAAACGCGTGATGGGTGCCGCCCGCTAAATTAATAGAGATCCCCTCCTCAAATGCCGTGGTAATTGCCTGCGCGGTACCGCCCAAGACCGAGAAGACTCGTTGTACGAGTTGTTCCGACCACGGCAAGCCAAGGCGTAGTAGCTCTTTTCTTTCCAGGAGCCCGTTTATGAAACGGTTGACGTATGTTCTTGTGTGGACGAGCAGGACATCATCTATGGTAATAGACTGTGGCTCGATAAGTTCTTCTGACCTCAGAATTCCGTTTCTTTTCAATCTCTCGGGGATAAGTCTGTATTTGGCCATGGGGTAAGAGTGATTTCCTACTGGCACGGTATAGGACTGGGATGTGAAAGCTTTCATCGGCTAAACAGAAGTAAGGTTATTCACGGCGGAGTGGAGAAGGTCGCGAGTGCAGCCCTGCAAGAGCTAGGGTCGCGCGGTCAGTGGGCCTCGAAAGGTTATGTTTTAACTAAAATGCGGTATTACCTTAGTGGCAAACAACTCAATATGCTTGTTCATTTTGGCTACAGGGAACCCCGGCGGTATTGTCCACGTGTAGTTCCTTCGAATGGGCACTCTGTTCACGTAATCGGTGATTAATTTAATAGCCTGCGCTGGTGTTACAACCTGGAGAATTCCAGACGCTTTCATCGCTTTACTATCCTGAAAGAAGGGAAACAAATCTTGTCCGGCCGCCTTCAGCCATTTTGCGTATAAATTCACCTGGTACAATACGTGCGGGCTTATCTCGGCCCATGTAGAGTCCGGGTCCGCTGAGACGACGAGCCAGAAATGTCCGCCCGCGAGGTTGGGTTTCTCGGCTTCTTTTCCGAGACGTCTCAGCTCTTCTTGGTAAACCTCTGCCATTTCTTCCATGTCTCCCGTGCCGATAAATCCGTCGCCAAGACGGGCAGCCCGTAGTGCTGCCGCTTAGCTAAAGCCGCCAACCCAGATCGGTGGGTGTGGAGAGTGAATAGGGCGAGGAGCAATTTTAGCGGCCTCAATGTCAAAATGTCTTCCCTTGAAAGTTACGCTCTCGCCTCTCCACAGCCGACGGATAATTTCTAGACTTTCGTTGGCCCGACTGCCCCTTTGACTTCGAGGGACTCCTAATCCACAAAACTCCTCCGTCCGGTATCCTAGACCGATCCCGAGTTCGAACCGTCCGTCCGACAGGATGTCGATAGTGGCAGCGTCTTCAGCGACGCGAACGGGGTTATACAGAGGGAGCAGCATCACGCCGGTGCCTATTCGTATCTTTTCGGTTTTTGCAGCTATAGCGGCTGCGAGCGGTAATGGAGAGGGGGCGTGACCGTCGGGTGTGAAATGGTGCTCGGTAAGCCATACATCGTGGTAGCCAAGTCCTTCCGCCCAAAGAATCTGATCCAGGATCTCCCTGTACAGATC
>CAYWPF010000104.1:0-9348 GCA_964460065.1 uncultured Enterobacteriaceae bacterium | reverse complement strand
CAGCAGCGGAAGTGATTTGCAAGGGGAATGTCCTTAACATCCTATTCTTGCAAGTAAAAATTAGCGGGGAATTCGTGCCTAAAATGGCCCCCGAGCGGATGTCCATCATCGCCAAATTTAACGAACGGCTTTGGAGGAGTGTGCTACAACAGGCCGACAGAGAGGAACGCTATTATAGCCCGAAGGCCTGAAGCGTCAAATTGGGCATTTATTTCAGATCGGAAAACGAAGTGGTAATGTCCATCTTCAGAAACGGCTTCGGGTGGCGGGTTTTCGTCCCATGCGCCGACTCGGGAAGCCGCAAAAAGGCTTTCATCAACTGCGTAACTACCTGATCCTGTGTGTATGGTGAGACCTTTGAGGGTCCCGGCGCCGTCCAACTTGGCTCCTATTTGTACATATTTCTGCGCGGCAAGGACTTGCTCGATGTCCAGGTTCCGTTGCTCTATGAGCAAGTTTTGAAACACGCGCTGGGCGACTCTTCGTACGAAGGGAGCAAACCTACTAGCCTTTGTATTGAGAAACGTGAGATTGCCTTTTCGCACGTCCGGAAGATGATCGAGCGTCCCGCGAGGGCCTGGCATGGTCAAAAAGTTTTCGCGTGCGGGTGGCGGGGCCATTGCCAAGAGCTCGTTGCCGGAAGGTGGGGTACGTTGGGCCTCCTCTTCCTCTGATTCGCCATCCGTGGATAACCAACCTTTAGCCAGTAAGTCATCCTGCCGGGCGAATAATTGTGGTTTCGCTCTTTGTACTTGAGGATCTCCTCGTCTCGGGTTTCGTCTTTCGTCTGCTTCACGGAGAGCTTTGTCCAGGAGGCTGGTGCTGGGAGTTCTGTTTTGCAGGTTGTCGGGTTGAGTGTTTAAGGCCAACTGCTTGGGTGGCTCCTTCGGTTGTTCTCGTTCAACACTATTTTCTTCTTGTGGCTGCCGGTTGCTGAGTGGGGTTCCGATAGCGACGGTTTGCTCCTCTACTGATGTGTTCTTGTCGCTGAGAAACCGTGTTTGATCTGGGACTAACTCGTTTACTTCGTCCGGTACACTAACGATCTGATTTTCTGGAAGAGTCGGGGGTGGCTCTTGTTTTACTTCCGGGGGTATTGGTTTATCCGGTTCCGCTTGGTCAGGCGGTGGTAATGCCGGAGGTACGGTCTCAGGGCTGGTTGTCTCAGGAGGCAAAAGTTCTACTTCCGTTAATTGTTCAAGCGGCGGAGAACTGCGTTGCAGCTGGGGCCAGAGTACGAAGAGTAGAAGGTGAAGCAGCAGCGAGAATAGTATAAAAACTATGATCGGGTCTCGCTTCATGGGCCCGGGTATTGTGAGTGCGATGGCCGACATCGGGGGCATTCTATCGATCTACGGACTGACCTGCAAGGAAACGTCGGCGTTGCTCCGTTCAAAATCTCTTGCTTGTGGCTCCGGAGCAGCATATATTGGTGGCATAATGTTTGGTCTTGGAGTTGGAGAGCTAACTATAATTTTGGTGATCGTGCTGATTGTCTTTGGTGCGGGCAAACTGCCGGATATTGGTGAAGGGTTGGGCAAGGGCATACGAAGCTTCCGGAAGGCTGTTAAGACACCGGACGAAATAGATGTCACGCCAGAAGAAGAACCCCCTCCGTCCGACAAAAAAACGGGTTAGGAATAGCCAAACTTAACTTCTACTACACGACCGCCGAACTCCGTGATTTGTTTGGGCGGGTTTGCGAACGTAATCAGAAAATTAACAGCCTCTCCACTGGCAACAGAGAATTGCCTAGGAGGCATAAGGCTCCTGAGAATTCGTACCTCGCGGATGGTGAGACTTTGTAATACCTCGGGCGCTGTTTCTGTTCCGCAGTAGATAGTTTGTTGACCGACGACTTCGCCTCGCTTGTCATAGATAGTCCCCTCGATCTGGATGTTCCCTGCGGTCCAAGATGTTTCATTAATAGCTGTGCCAGCGATGGCGAAGACTGTATGCTGGTCCTTAGTTTGCCAGAACCCTCCCCGGAGTTTAGTCAGGACGATTTGTTGATTGGATGGGCGCGTCGATTCGACGATCCGGTTCAGCACAGGAATTTTAGAAAAGAGGGAAGCAGTAGTCTCTACGAACGACAGTGCGAAGATTCCTGCGATGGCATATATTCCTACGAGAAAAATGATAATGCCGACCGAGGTGGCGAAAGAGATTTCTTTGCGAAAATCGTGACCTTGAGAAGGGTGGAAGTATTCATTGCTTTGGGAACGGGACGAAGGGGCCGATGGCAATATCGCTTCGGGTCCGGTCGGTGCGGACACGTTGGAATTTGTAGCGTTCAATGGTCGCGCGTCTCCGGGACGCTCATTCTCGACGGGCGGCTGCGTCGAAAAGTCTAGATTCCCTTGCTGGTTGGTATTGTCTAGGGGAAGTTGGGGATTACCAGTGGGCTGTGGATCGCTGAAGGATAGTTGCTCGGGAGGAAAGGAGTTCGTAACTTCGGTGTCCGCAATAGAGTCATCAGCGCGCGGCGGCTGTTTTTGTTCGCTGTCAGCCACTCGGACAATGGGAGTATCAGCCGGGAAAACATGCCCGCAATCGCGCCGAGTACATTCGAAAAAAGTGGTCTCATCTACGGGACCCGTCACGTCTAGACGATATCTTGTATGGCAGGCCGGGCAGTCGACGATCAAATCGGACCTCCTCGGGTACAGCCGAATTGTAAGTGGAAGCAGAGAAAAATCAACTGCGTTGACGGCCAGTTGTCGAAGAAACTATAATAGTACCAGGTAGCAAGGTCAGGGAAGGAAAAGAGGAAAGTGGTTTGTGGGTACTCGCTGCGGTACGCGTATTGTTTATCGTCCTGCATACGGTAATTTGGGGTGGGCCGATTTATTTCCTTTCTTTTTTTGATCCGCATGCGGAGCGGGCGGCCGGTTTGCTGCGGTTCTGGGCGAAAGGTAATTTATGGGCTTGCCGTGTGCGCGTTTGCGTGAGCGGGGGTGATCGTCTCGAAACGGGCCGACCCTACCTTTTTATGTCTAACCACCAAAGCCAATTTGACATTTTGGCTTTGTGCGTAGCCTTGAAAGACGTGCCTTTACGTTGGGTCGCGAAGGAGGAACTTCGACGCGTTCCGGTACTTGGCCCATGTTTGTATCGCACCCACCAAATTCTAGTTGATCGTGGTAGCCGTGGCCAAGCGGTGGCGACCCTTCGCAAAGTCAAAGAACTTCTTACAGTAGGAATTTCAGTGCTTTTTTTTCCGGAGGGAACACGGGGAACGCGGGGAAACTTATTGCCTTTTAGACCGGGGGGCTTCATGGCCGCAGTCGAGGCGGGAATCCCCGTAGTACCCGTCGCCATCAAGGGCAGTTGGAGGGTTTTGCCAACAGGCGAGTGGAAGGTGTCCCCTGGGCAGATTGACGTCGTCATAGGCACGCCTATCGAAGCGCGGGAACAGGCTTCCAGAAAGGAATCGCGCCGTGCCCTATTGAGGAAGGTCCATGCCGCCATTGCAACAGAGTTGGATATCGGAAAGGGGGCTTGCTCCTTATAGGTGGGTCGGTAGGGGCGAAGTGTATGAGCGACGGCAAAGTGCGCATAGTACCATTGGGGGGGCTGGGTGAAATTGGGTTGAACCTCATGATTGTGGAATTTTGCCCGGCCGGTTCAGATCGAACGCAGGCCATCGCGGTAGACTGCGGGCTAATGTTCCCCGAGCAACAGATGCTCGGGATCGACGTGGTCGTTCCGGATTTCACGTATATTCGCCAGATGGATAGTTTACGGGCTGTAGTACTAACACACGGCCACGAGGACCATATTGGAGCCCTTCCGCATTTGTTGAGAGAGTTCAACGTTCCCGTTTACGGGACCCGATTCACCATAGGACTAGTACGTGACAAGCTAGCGGAGCATGGTCTTCTAGAATCCGCGAACTTGCACGAATTTCGACCGCGAGAGGTGTGGGAAATCGGACCTTTCACAATTGAAGGCATTCATGTCACTCACAGTATCGTGGACGCTTCAGCTCTTGCCATTACTACCCCCCTCGGTACCATTTTGCACACGGGAGATTTTCGGTTTGATTATACACCGATAGATGGACGGAAGTCCGATTTAGACCGATTGGCAGAAATCGGAGAAGCCGGCGTGTTGCTTCTCCTTTCGGATTCAACGAATGTTGAACGGGAGGGAACAACGGGATCCGAGCGGTCCATTACCCAGCCAATCGAGGATCTCATCGCTAACTCCCGTGGCAAGGTCCTTGTCGCCACCTTCGCCTCCCATATCCATCGCATCCGTCAGGTGATGGAACTGTCGGCTGCACAGGGACGGCAAGTTGGTATTGTCGGTAGACGACTCGTTAATAATATAGGGATAGCCGAAGAAACGGGCCATTTGCCCGTGCAGAGCGAAGCGCTCATAGATGTAGCTTCGATCCGTGACCGCGATCCGAAAAGTGTGACCCTACTGACGACCGGGTCCCAGGGGGAGCCGTTGTCGGCCTTATCGCGGATCGCTTCCGGGACGCACAAAAAAGTTAAAATTGATTCTAATGATACCGTGATTCTATCGTCGAGGGTGATACCAGGTAACGAGAAAACGATCGCACGACTCATAGACGATCTCAACCGGAGGGGAGCCGACGTCCATTACGAAGCGGTGGCATGTGTTCATGTCTCCGGACATGCGGCGCAGGATGAGCTTCGGCTGATGTTGCGGCTGGTGCGCCCGCAATATTTTGTCCCCATTCATGGGGAATATCGATTTTTGATGAAGCATTGCGGATTGGCCAGGGAATCAGGAGTGGATCCCAATGGGGTTTTTCTGCTCGAAAATGGACAGGTCCTAGAAATCGATGCCTTGGGAGCGTCTGAAGCCCGTTCTGTGGATGCAGGGCGAGTGTTTGTAGATGGTCTCTCGGGAATCGAAGACGGAGTGTTACGTGATCGTCGGCAGGTGGCGAGGGAGGGCTTCATCGTAGCTATCATCGGTCTTGAGCAACAGACGGGAGAGCTTTTGAGTGGACCGGACATCTTGTCTAGAGGGTTCTTATCTGTAGCAGATGGCAAGGGTTACGACGGTGCAAAGGCAGCCATCTTGAACATGCTAGAGGAATTACCGCGTCAACAGAGATCAGACACCGACGTGGTGAAAGAGCAATTGCGTTTAGTAGTACGGCGGTATTTTAGGAGAACTTTGGGACGCCGACCAGTTGTGTTGCCTTTTGTCATGGAGATGTGAGGATGCGAGGAGGTGCGGGATGGGACTGAAAAACAAATTACGTCAACAAACGGATAAACGTGGAAGACGCGTTGCCGAGCGTGGGTACCCTGGAGAAGGTCTAGCAATAGTTTGCGTAGCGCTCATGATATTTTTTACAATCGCCTTTTTTTCTTATACGCCAGGAAACGAGACCTCGAATTTGGTTGGGCAGGCCGGTTACATTACCGCAGATTTGTTTCGCCGGGCACTCGGTCTTGCCGCGTATTTGTTCCCCGCGACACTATTGTATTTCGTTGCGGTACGCTTTCGTTTGCTAACATCTGTAGCGCCCATAACGCAGACCTCCTCGTTCTTTATTTTTACGCTGGGGACTTCGGCCTTGCTATCACTCATGTACAATGACGAACCAGGGTTTCAGGCGGGCGGTTGGATAGGTGGTTTTCTCGCGCTGCACCTTTTGCAAGTTGGCAATATTTTTGGGTCATATTTAATTATTCTTCCCGTTTTATTGGTCTCCTTTTCCGGCCTTACTCAGGTTTCTCTGGGAAGTTTAGTACTGAAGCTTTTGAGGTTATGTAAAAACACTTTCCGATTTTTTGTAGGTATCGTGGGTCCGTTGGGGGGAGGTATCTTCGACCGGGCCGGCAAGTTATTGAACCACGGCAGACCGTACTTCAGGCAACTTAGGGTGAATCCCTGGCGAAGTAACACCGAATCTCATTTGCCCGGAGACCTACGAGAAAGCGATGCCGGTGGTGTCTCCGCTCAACGTTTGAAGGGGAAGCGACGTCTTGTAAAAACGAATCTAGGAAAATCTGCAAGCGCGACTTCGTTCGAGGAAGGTGGATGGACGAATGATTCGTGTGAATCTAATCCCCCTATCATTGTCAGTAGAACCGAGCAAAGCTCCGATGCCCTCGGATTTTCCGAGCCGGCGGCATTGCCGTTCCCGGAACAAGCGGACGACGAACAGACTTATGACATTCCCTCTGTTGCTCTCCTCGATCCACCGGTTCGGCTTGCCGTGAAAGTAGATGAAGAGGAACTGCGTACTAGTTCCCGAGTTCTTGAAAGTAAATTGGCGGACTTCGGGGTGGCAGGACGTGTTATAGCTGTCCGGCCAGGTCCCGTAATTACTACATACGAATTTGAGCCCGCTCCTGGCGTAAAAGTGAACCGTGTGGTTTCGCTGGCAGATGATTTGCAAATGGCCCTCCGCGCGGTATCGGTAAGAATACTGGCACCGATACCGGGGAAAGCCGTGGTCGGAATTGAGGTGTCGAATACGAAGCGCGAAAAGGTGTGTATACGGGAGATTCTAGATAGTAGCGTCTGCCGTCAGACCGAGTCGCCATTGGCTCTCGCCCTGGGAAAGGACACCGTTGGTAATCCGGTGACCGCCGATTTGTCCCGAATGCCTCACCTGCTTGTCGCCGGTGCCACAGGCACTGGTAAGTCTGTTTCATTAAACGTGATGATAATGAGCATTCTTGCCCGCTCTACACCGCAGGACGTTCGATTTATTATGATCGATCCGAAGATGCTTGAATTGTCTCTTTACGAGAACCTACCCCATCAACTGTCTCACGTAGTCACTAATGCCAAAGAAGCCGGCGCGGCCTTACAAGAAGTGGTGAGGCGTATGGAGTACCGGTACAAGCTCTTAAAAGACAAAGGGGTGAGAAATGTTGCATCTTACAACCGCGCACTTGAAACGGGTGATACTCCAACTGATGGTGTCATCAAGCTAACTGAAGTGATTAATCATTCGGAAGAGGAGGAGGGAGAAGATCATTCCGCGGAGAAGCATTTGGACAAACCGGCTCCTCTAGCGCTTAATCACCAGCGCTTACCATACCTTGTTGTTCTGGTTGATGAATTGGCAGATTTGATGTTGACAGTAGGCAGGGAAATTGAAGAACCCATAACTAGACTCGCACAGATGGGAAGGGCGGCTGGAATTCATTTAATATTGGCGACGCAGCGGCCATCGGTCGACGTTATAACAGGGCTGATAAAGGCGAATTTTCCGGCACGGATATCTTTTCAGGTATCGTCAAGAATAGATTCGCGAACTATATTGGATGCGGTGGGGGCGGAGCGCTTGTTAGGCGATGGTGACATGCTTTTCTTACCTCCAGGAAGTGCCAAGCCCCAGCGCATACATGGAGCATTTGTATCAGAGCCTGAGATACGAAAGTTTTGTGCAGCTATCAAGAAGCAGGGTAAGCCGGTTTTCGACCCGGAACTCATTTCGGCACTGGAGAATGCGCGATCCCAAACCGGGCCGAAAGGGATGCCGGACGATGAAGATTATGACGAAATGTATGAGCAGGCGCGCGAGCTAGTCATTGAGAGCCGTCAAGCTTCTATTTCTTGGGTGCAGAGAAGGCTTCGAGTCGGATACAATCGCGCGGCACGGATGATTGAACGGATGGAACGCGAAGGGCTCATCGCGCCTGCGGGAGAGGCGGGGAAGCCCCGCGAGGTGTTAGTAGATTCACATGCAGAAATGGAATGAACGCGTGCATGCTAACCCGGTCGACGTCGCCCGCTAGCCGCGGGATATCATATCGCTTGTGTGCCTACTATATTGTGGCCGTTTTCATTGTCTTGCTTGTCGATGCACATGTTTGGTTGTTCATTGGGTCTGCCTGTGTCGCGGGCGCCAAAACTGAGGCCGGACTGGCGTTGCCGCACGGCGGGAGTACATTGGGGAAAGAGGTGGTGGATGGACTTCAGGCCCGGTATGACGAAACCCATGGATTCCAGGCAGATTTTTCGCAGGAAATTATGGTCGTGGCCTTGAAGACGACGGATATCTCGACCGGGCGTGTGTACTTTTGGAAGCCTGGCAAGATGCGATGGGAGTTTTCGAACCCATCGCAGTTAATAGTTGGCGACGGGCGTCATGTGTGGTTTTATCAGCCTACCGAAAATCAGGTTATCAAGACCCCTTTTGATAGAGCCTTCGATTCAAATGCTCCAGCTTCTTTTCTTGCCGGGATAGGACGTTTGGACGAAGAATTTGTTGTTTTTCTTGAGAGAGAAACGGATGCTTTTTATATGTTGCGGCTTTTACCAAAAGAGGTGCGAGGTTCCGCCGGATCGTTAGAACTCAAGGTGGCCAAATCGACGTACGACATAGTGGAGGCCAAGGTTACGGACGCTCTTGGGAATATCACTAAACTTCAGTTTTCCAACATCACTCGTCAGTCACGCGAAGATGAACGTTTGTTTACGTTCGAGTTACCGCCTGGTGTGGACCTTCTTGAGCCACTTCGTGGGCTTGAGTGACAGGCCGAAATGTTGGACGATTTTCCAAGCGGCGGCGAAGCAAGAATGGGACGATTTGGATCCGGTGGTTGGCTCTCTCAGTTACTCTAAAAAGCGTGGGGAAGATTAGGCACTCTCACAAGTATTTCCTCTTAATCAGGGGTGGGCAGAAAGGTATTTGGGGAAGAAAGTATGAGAGAATCACTCAAGGGAAAAGTTGCCATTGTCGGGGCCGCCGATACGGAAGTCGGAGTCGTCCCGGATCTGAGCGCCACCCAGCTTTACGTTAACGCGGCCAAGAAGGCGTTGCACGACGCAGGCATCAAAAAAGATAAAGTTGATGGACTAATCACGTGTAATTCTTTTGTTGAGCCCTATATGTACCATGCCGAAATGATAGCGGAATATATGCAGATTTTTCCACGTTACTGCCTTAATGTGGCGACAGGGGGCGGCACGACACTAGCAATTATGCATCATGCTGCGTCCGCGATAGTTACCGGAATGTGCGATACCGTTCTCATCACGATGGCCGACAATATGTTGTCCGGGCTTTCCAGGGACAAGGCGATAGAGGCCATGTCCACTGCCGGACACTCGCAATTTGAACGGCCCTATGGGCCGCCTATACCTGCTTTTTACGCTCTTATTGCACAGGCTCATATGAATGAATATGGGACGAAGAGTGAACAATTTGCAGCGATAGCGGTGGCGTGTAGAAAACACGCGTCGCTTAATCCAGCCGCACAGATGAGAGAGCGAATAACGGTGGAAGATGTGCTCAATTCCAAGATGATTGCGTCTCCGTTGCATTTGCTTGATTGCTCATTGGTTTCAGACGGTGGTGCGGCTATAATTATGACGTCCGCGGATGCAGTGGGTGAT
>CAYWPF010000103.1:0-6330 GCA_964460065.1 uncultured Enterobacteriaceae bacterium | reverse complement strand
ATGCCTTCCTGACCCATGCCTGGGCAGTCACCGTAACAGGCGCTCCCAAAGCGAAAGCCATGCAGTTCATCGAAAATCACGAAAAATCGCCGCGTGAATGGTACGGAGGGGCCATTGGGCTAATCGGTTTCAACGGCAATCAAAACACCGGTCTGCCCCTGCGCACTATACACTTGAAACAGGGCGTCGCTAACGTGAGGGCGGGAGCAACCCTTCTGTACGACTCGGACCCTCAGGCCGAGGAACAAGAAACACACATTAAAGCTGCGGCATTTCTGGATGCAATCCGGCGCCCGCAGGGCGTGAACGAAACAACTGAACCTAACCTTCCAAAGGTCGGGGCAGGGAAAAGGGTTCTGCTTATAGATCATCAGGACTCTTTTGTACACACGCTCGCAAATTATTTTCGGCAGACTGGCGCCGAGGTCACAACGCTTCGTACGGGCTTCACAGAAAATGAACTGGAACAGTATGATCCCGACCATGTAGCTCTGTCCCCCGGCCCCGGCAGACCCGAGGATTTTAGAATGTCGCAGACCTTAGATATACTTAGGAAACACAACCTACCGATCTTTGGTGTATGTCTCGGCCTCCAGGGCATAGTCGAGTACCTGGGCGGCAAACTCGCGTTGTTGCCGGAGCCGCGACACGGCAAACCATCTTCAATCCGGGTGGATGGCGGCCGGATCTTTGATGCCATGCCTGCCGAATTTACAGCGGCCCGTTATCATTCGCTATACGCACTTCGTGACGATCTGCCCAACGTGCTGGACGTTACCGCTGAGAGTGAGGACCATATTGTAATGGCGGTAGAGCACCGAGAACTACCTATTGCGGCTGTGCAGTTTCACCCAGAATCGATCCTCTCAATTCGGGACCAGTTAGGTCTACGATTAATCAACAACGTCGTCAAAACACTTGCAGGAAAGTAAGGAGCCCGACGATAGGTATCGCCCATCCGGCACAGGGATCACCTGTTAGCTCGCGGCAATGGGCCGTTCGGTTGCCCTTGTTGCGGGACTACGCGGGCGCAACCTTAAATCTGTCTTGCAAACCTTTCGCATACGACACTTTTTGCGTTTTAAACCGGACCATACGCCGGGCTTGATACCCTAAGAAGGGTTCTTCGAAGGGACTCTTTAAGAGTAACAAGCGTTTTAGACCTTCCCGCTCTTCCGTCCTAGGAACAATCTTTTGGGCCAGCCTTTGGAAAGTCGCGCGCGACCTGCATGCTTGGCATATCGCCGGTGTGACGCTGTAGGCATTAATTTTCCCCGCTGTATTCTGTATACTTCTCGGGCATACTAATGCATACATCCGGTACGTACGAGGGAGTGCGCAGTCTATGGCCACCAACAATTCCATTATTCGCAACATCAATGTCCGCCCAGTTCTGGTGCCAATGAGAAGACCCATTCTCACCGGCGTCGGAGCGCTGGAGGCGTGTCCTTTGGTGCTCGTCGACATGCAGACAACGGAAGGACTCACCGGTTCCACCTATGTGTTCTGTTATTCGCCCCTCATACTGAAGCCTATGGTCAGCCTCTTGAGCGGTTTAGGGACTATGCTGGCCGGAGAGCAAGTCGTACCCCATGTATTATCTGAAAAACTGCAAAAGACATTTCGTCTCTTAGGCCCACAAGGCCTCGTAACGATGGCTGTCGCCGCGATCGACATGGCCGCATGGGACCTCTGCGCGAAAGCTGCGGGGATGCCGCTCGCCAAACTCCTCGGTGGGGACATCCGACCCATTCCTGCGTACAACAGCAATGGCCTAGGCATCATGGACACCGCTAGAGTCGGGAAAGAAGCGCAAAACTTAGTCAACGCAGGCTTTTACGCCATAAAGGTTCGCCTGGGTTATCCGGACGCCAAGACGGACGTTGACATCGTACGAGCCATTCGTGAAGCCGTGCCCACCAACATTCGTATTATGTCCGATTATAACCAGGCGTTGTCGGTTCCAGAAGCTATACAACGGGTCGCGGCCCTCGAACAGGAGGGATTGTACTGGATAGAAGAACCGATACGGGCCGATAACTACGAAGGGTATGCTCAGATCAAACAAACTTGCACGACACCTATCCAACTTGGAGAAAACTTCTGGGGAACACACGATATGGGAAAGGCTATCGCCGCCAAATCTGGAGATTTCTTAATGCCGGACGTCAACAAAATAGGGGGCGTGTCAGGCTGGGTAGAGGCGGCGTCTCTCTGCCGGGCCGACGATATCCCGCTCTCCTCGCACCTCTACCCGGAAGTGAGCGCACATTTGCTAGCCGCAAGTTCAAGCCGACACTGGCTAGAGTACGTAGACTGGGCAGAGCCTATACTCGAAGAGCCAGTAAGTGTGGAAGATGGAAACATTCTGCCCTCGGTTAAGCCCGGTACCGGGATTGCTTGGAACGAGACTGCGGTCAATCGACACCTTGTCTAAAGTCGCATCGAGCTGCTACGGTCTGCCGCGTAAAAGGAGTTCTAAATGAAGTTCATGATGCGCTTGACCCCGGCCTTTCCCGCTACCCCGGAAGATAGGCAGCGCCTTGCCCCAATCGGGCACCGGACAGACAAGACGCAGGAACTCTTGGAAGAAATGGTCGATTTAGCTCGGTTCGCGGAAGAAGTCCATTTTGACGCGTTGAGCTACTCCGAACACTATTTCTACACAGAAGGCCCCGAGGCCGGGGCGACACCTATTCCTCATCTGCTCAATCTCTTGCACCACACAAGAAATATACAAGTTGGGCTAATCGGATTCGTCTTGCCAAACGGGGATCCGATTCGTTTGGCGGAAGACATAGCCTGGGCCGACCATATGTCGAAAGGCCGTATCTTCGTTGGCCTCGCCCGCGGATTCTTCCCACGGTGGGTAAACGTTCTCGGCCAAAAGTATGGGATGGAACCGAGTAACACCGCGCCCGAAGCAGAAGTTCGCAACCGTGAAGTATTCCACGAATTATTCGAGGTAATGAAACTATCTTAAAAAGACGAGCCGTTTACCTACAACGGGACATACTACCGGGCTCCATATCCCGCCGACGGATACGATTGGCCGGCGCATGTGGCGACTCGGCGGTATGGCGCTCCCGGTGAGGTGAATGACCGAAGCTGCCGAGGAGCCGGGTCACAATTCACGGATTGGTCAGAATATCGGTCTTGCTCGGGTAGTGTACATTGGAAAAACACGCGAAGAAGCTCTTCAACGAGCCCGCGACGGGAGTATCTTTTTGTTTAGCCAATTTCACGCGAAGTTTGCACCAGAAGTTCCGACGACGATAGAGCCCTTAATTGAAGCGGGAATTGCTTTCGTTGGAACCATTGATGCCGTGAAACAGCAAATGTAGGAAGTAAAAGAGAACCTCGACCCGGACTGGTTTATGCTATTGTCCGACCAGGGCTTTTTACCTAGGGGCGAAATAAAAGAGCAAATGGACTTGTTCGGCCAAACAATCATTCGAGAATTTTCCGATTGAGGCCGAACGTGCTCAAAAGCGAGGATTAAACCATGCCAAGCCTTCGACGGCAGAATTTTTCGATCCATTACGAAGTCAGTGGCCCCAGTGACGGCGTCCCACTAGTACTGATCGCCGGGCTTGGCGAACAAATCGGGTCGGTCGAGTACCCGGACGAACAATGCGAACTATACACTCAGCACAACTTCAAGGTGATTAAGTTGGATAACCGGGACATGGGCCTCTCTGTCCCCAACCGGCCCATCCCGGCTCAGGATATCACTGCCACGCTAGAATCCCTCAATAAAGGAAACCGAATATCGGTCCCATACACCATGTGGGATATGGCCGATGACGTCATAGCCGTTCTTGATGCCCTAGGCATAGATCAGGCGAACGTGGCAGGCGCCTCCATGGGGGGATACATTGCCCGCTGGATCGCCATCCGTCACCCTGAGAGAGTAACCTCCTTACAGGTTATTATGAGCGGGAGCGGTGCGGGCCGATTAGATGACGCTCCACAACTAGACCCCAAAGTCACCGGACGGCTTGCAGAAATGGCCACCTATCGTGACCGGGCAGTGGCAATCGACTATCATACAAAGCTCTGGAAATGGTTGTGGGGCGAAGGCTATCCCTTCGAAGCCGATTGGGTATCGACCCGTGTTGCTTTTGCTTACGATAGGTCCTACCGCCCGGACGGCATCGCACGACAAATTCTTGCGGTAATAGCAACTGAGAGTTTGTGGTCGGCGCAAGCCGCCATCCAATGCCCGACGCTCGTTATCCACGGTGACGAAGACCCATGTTTTGGACCCGCCCACGGCCAGGCCATTGCCAAAGGTATCCCTGGCGCACGGCTCTGGCTGGACCCAAAAATGGGGCATACGTTACACCGAGAGCAATGGCAAGAAATGGCCGAGCGCGCGGAAGTTTTGGCGAGACATTAGATAATAATGCACGGTGTAGATTTGCTGACTCCTTGACAAATACAGAAGAGAACTGCGCAACTCGTACGTGCATCGCAGAAAGCATTCTACTTGGGGTCTTCGTGGTCTTAGGATCCAGAAGCATGTGCTCACCGCAGAGACTACGGACGAGGCAGCGAAAATCGCAAAGAGGAACACACTATGAAGATTGTTGATGGAGATAGCCACCTGATTGAACCGCTTGATCTATACGAGAAATACTGCGACTCGGGTTTCCGAGACCGGGCAATGGGCGCAGCAAAGGATCCGAAGACCGGGGGCCGTGTGCTGGTAGTGGATGGACGCCCCATGCACTTGGGTAGCGATACTGATGAAATGCTCAGCATTGTTGTCGGTTATGGACAGAAAGAAGCAGGCAGTGCCCTGAACGAATTCGACCGGTCGCTGTACCTGGAGGGTGATTGGCAGAATATGACCAAGCGGGTTCAATTTTTAGATGCGCAAAACATTGACTACCAAGTACTGTACCCCACCCTCGGCCTCCTTTGGGAAGGCGAAGTGAGCGAACCTCGTTTAGCTGCGGCTCTCTGCCGGGCTTACAATACTTGGGCGTTCGAAATTTGTACCGGACACCTTGACCGTCTCATCCCCGTTGCCCATATTTCACTGCGTGACGTCCCGCTCGCGATCGACGAAACAAAGAGAACCGCAAAAATGGGCGGCCATGCAATCATGATCGGGTCTGCCCCGATAGACGGCAAGAGTTTTGGCCACGAAGACTACGACCCACTCTGGGCCGTGGCTCAAGATTTAGAACTCGCAGTGAGTATTCATCCTGCCGGCAATCGAGAATACCTAGGGAGCGCATGGTACAAGAACCGAAACCCCGGCTTCATGTTCATCTCCATGAACATCATCCAGGACCCGCGCATGTCCTTGGCAACCATGGTCTACGATGGGGTATTCGAACGCTACCCCAACCTCAAAGCCGCGACGGTTGAGTCTATGGGTAGCTGGTTAGGAGAATGGCTCGAACGCTTTGACTACCGCTACCAGTACATGGGACACACCTCGAAGATGAAAAGGCCAATCCGAGAGTACTTGGCCCGGAATCTCTGGGTGAATGCGGACCCTAGCGAGAAACTGCTCCCGCATATCGTCCGATTCGCGGGGGACGACAAATTCTTCGTCGGTTCCGACTATCCTCACGCTGAAGGTTTTGTCGACCCGGTCGAAACCATGCGTTCCTTGCTCTCAGACCTACCCGAAATTTCCGTTGAAAAAATTCTGGGGGCTAACGCCGCAGCTTTCTATGGCATCGGGTAGAAAGTTCAGAAATACCCCTACACCTTCTTCAATCCCGTGGCTACGGTAATAGTTCGGCGAAATTCAAGAATGGTCTCCTTGGGCTGGACAACAATTAGCGACATACATCACTCCAAAACCCCGCAATTTATTTCCCGCGTAACGTGAGGGACATGACCGTAAATTGCCGCGGAGACGGGCTCCCATTGAACAAGATCTTCGTGACCCGAAAGCGACTGGCCCGTTCGAGCTGATAGTCAATTGCTGTCTGCCCCGCAACATAACTAAACCATTCCTCGTTGCCCCAGGGATTGTAGTCGGGGTGCCGAAGATTAAGTAACTGCGTACGCTTGTGCTCCCCCGCATGGTCATACATCACGGTGAACAACGGTAAATACGTCTGCTGGTCGATGTAAAGAACGCGGCGACTGTAAAGTGGATGCGCACCCGTTGGGGTACCTTCGACAACGAGCGCTCGTCGCAGTTCCCACGGGTCAACGAAATACCATCCGCCTTTCCCGCCGTAAGTCGACTCGGTCGCACGGATCGGCCCGGGGGCAAGTACTGTCTGTTCACCTAGGTACTTCCAATCATACGCACCTATATATCCTATGAAACCGTTTTGATCTTCGATGAGCATGACC